>JBGAMO010000166.1:0-11418 GCA_044222845.1 Phycisphaerales bacterium | reverse complement strand
GGATGTTCGAGGTGTGAGCGGGTTCGGGGTCGGGGGGGGGCGGGTGGGCCAAGGCGGTCGAGGCGCTTTTTTTCGGGGGATTGCAATGCCGATCCGGGGGGCACACATCCGCGCACGAGGATCCTGCGGAGGGCCCTTGTTGACTGCAAGTGGTTGAGGACTGTTTTTGTTTTTTATTCGGTGTGCATGGCGTCCTCGTCGGGCTGCCGTCGTGGGTGTGCGCCGGATTCAACCGTCGGTATCGGCGAAGCGGCTCTGTGGGCCGCGTGACAACGGAGAGACTGCCATGAAATCACAAACGCGTCGGTTGTTCCTACCTGCGGTGGCGGTGGCCTTGACGGCCTCCGCGGCGTCGGCCTCGTTCCACATCATGCAGATCGAGAAGATCATGCTCGGGTATGACGGCGATCCGACGGTGCAGGCCGTGCAACTGCGGATGCGATCTTCTTTCCAGAACCAGGTGCAGTTGTCGCGGATCGTGGCTCGGAACGCCACCGGCGGTGGCGCGATCGTGGTGTGCGACATGAACGCGGCGGTATCGGGCACCGCGCTGGGGGCCCGCGTTCTCATCGCGACCTCAAACTTCGCGGGCAAGACGACACCGGCGGCGGTGCCGAACTTCACGATCACCAACCTGGTGCCCTCGTCGTATCTCTCGGGCGGTCGGCTGACCTTTGAGGACGACTTCGGCACGATCTACTGGTCGGTGTCGTGGGGCGGCTACACCGGTTCGCAGACGGGCAGCATCACCAACGACAGCGACGGAAACTTCGGCCCTGCGGTGCCGGGGGCGTTCCCGATCACGGGCACCACGGCGCTCAAGTTTACCGGAGCGGCCTCGGCTGCGAGCACCACGAACCTGGCAAACTACACGTACGAGACGTCGAGCGTGGTCTTTACGAACAACCTGGGCACGAACTTCACCGTGAATGCGCCACCCCCGCCCCCGTGCTTCGCCGATTACAACCAGGACGGCGGCATCGACGGCGCGGACGTTGAAGCGTTCTTCAGGGATTGGGAAGCGGGCGAGTCGGGCGCCGACGTGAACCAGGACGGCGGCGTCGACGGCGGCGACGTGGGCCGGTTCTTTGAGGCCTGGGAAGCGCAGCACTGCTGAACGTGTCATCGCGGGCCCCGCGGCACGCGGGACAACAACTGAACTTCACGCCGCGTCAGGTGACGCGGCGTTTTTGTCAGCGGTCGGGGGCGGACCAGGGGACATCGGCGCTGCTGGGGACGACGAGGTTCACGCGGTTGCGTTCCAGTGTGGTGCCCATGGAGCGCTGAAGAGGTCGGCGAGCAGCGAGTTGTGCCGGACGAGGGCCGCGACTTCCTCGCGCTCGGAGCGGGCGAGGGATTCTCGCGGTTGGAGTTCCAAGTCGAGGCGTTCGGCGGTGATGCCGGTGTCGAAGCGTTTCTCGAACTTCGAGCACCCGGAGCGTTTCCGCCGCGGAGATGCGGGCCAACTGGGTCTGGGAGATCTGGAGATAGGAGGTGATGGTGCGGTCGAGTGCGGACTTGACATCGACGACGGCCTGCTGGACGGCGTTGCGGTAGGCGAGCACGCTCTGCATGCGTTCGAGGCGGCGGCGGCGGTAGTCGGCCTCGGCCTTGCGGTTGCCGATGGGCATTTCGAAGGACAAACCCACGAGGTAGTCGACGAAGTTGCCGTTGAATTGGCTTCCCACGGCCTCGGCCATGTTGTTGTCGAGGCTGGTCCAGCGGGTCTGGAGGCGCATGGAGAGGTCGGGGAGGCGCTGGTTGCGGGCGACGACCTGGCGGATGGAGGCGTCGTCGATGGCGATGATCGCCTGCTGCACCTCGGGCCTGTTCTGGATGGCCTGGCGGAGGGACTCGAGCAGGCTGAACTGGATCGGCTGATCGACGGCGAAGTCCGCGGGGGAGAGGATGATCTCCGAGCCGACGGGGAACGATGGGTCGTTGACCAGGGCCTTGAGCTTGTCGCTGGTGAGGCGGATCTGGACTTGGGCGCGGAGCACGTCGACCTTGCGCTGTTCGACGCGGGAGACGGCGTCGGCGATCTGGGCCTGGTTGGCGTCGAGCTGGGCGCGGGCGCGGAGCTGGTCGCGGGCCTTCTCGCCGCGGGCCTGCAGGCGCTTGAGGATCTGCAGGTCGTAGTAGGCCTGGACGAGGTCCCAGTAGGTTTTTTCGGTGTCGGTGACGACGCGGATGAGGTCGCGGCGGAGGGTCTGGACGCTTGTGCGTTCGGCGTTGCGGTTGATCCGGATCTCGGCCTGGGTGACGTCGCTGCCGGCGTTGCGGAGCAGGGGCTGGTCCCACTGGAGGGTGAAGGTGCCCTGCTCGGCGGGGTTGGGCCGGTTGCGCTGGCCGGGGGTTTGGTTGTCGGTGTAGCTGAAATCCTGCTGCACGGTGAGGCGGCCGCCGCTGACGAGCGTGCGGCGCAGACCGATGCCGTCCTGCAGCACCTGCTGCTGGTCAAATCCGGGCGTGAATGAACCGCCGGAGAAGGAGGTGCCGGTGCGGGGATCGTCGGTGTTGGTGAAGTTGAAGTTGTTGAACAGGGTCCAGTCGAAGGCGGCTTCGGCCGCGGCGGTCTGCGCCTCGGTGACGGCGGGCCCGAGCCGGGCGAACTCCACGGCGATGTTGTTCTCGATGGCCGAGCGGATCATCCGTTCGAGGCTGACCTTGACGGAGCGGGCGGGGGTGAAGGTGAGGTCCTTGCCCAAGTAGAGGTCTTCTTCCTTGTAGGACTTCCAGCCGGCCATGCCCTCCAGTTCGGTCATCACCTCGGGCCTGATCTGCAGGGGGGTGACGTCTTCGGGGCGGCGAACGGCCTGGGGTTGGGGGGCGCGGCGTGCGTCCTCGAGCTCGCGGCGTGCGGAATCGATGACCGCGTTACGGATTTCCTTCTCGGCCTCGCGTTCCATGGGAGAGGAGGAGCACCCCGCGAGCAGGGCGAGAGCGAGCGGGCCCGCCCGCAAGGTCCATACATGGCGAGTTGTTGGCTTCATCCGGGCAAGAAGGTAGGGAAGTGGCAGGGGAGGGGCAAGGGAAATCGTTCATCGGGGGCGGTGTTTGCCGCCCGGCCAAGTTGAATTTGATGCACCGGCGACCGATCCGCGCCTTCGAGGGATACAGTGTCGCGCGATGACGCTACAGATGTACACACCCGGGCAGAACGTGAAAGTGACGCAGCAGGTGCCGCGGCTCACTGGCGTGATGGTGACCACGGTGGAAGGCACCGTGGTGAAGCAGGAGCAGGCCAAGACGGGCTCGTGGTACGCGCACAGCAAGGACCACAAACTCTGGCTCGACCGGCTGACGCTCAGGAAAGCCGACGGCGAGATCGTGGTCTGCAATCTCGACCAGTATTCCAACGTTGAAGTGCTGAACTAGGGCTCTGGAGGTTCCGCACGCCGGTATTGGGCCAAACCGGGCGGCGGTGGGGCATACTGTTCGTGCGATGGCCCCGTAGCTCAGTTGAATAGAGCACCGTGCTTCGAACGCGGGGGTCGCAGGTTTGAGTCCTGCCGGGGTCGCTTTCGCGGCTGGGGGTTGTGGTTGAATGCGTCGGCGTTGGGCGGTGGAGGATGCGCCGCGCGGGTCGGCCCGGGGCTCGCGGTCCCTTACTGATTCTGTTTCGTGGCCCCCGGGCTCGTCGGGCGTCGCGTTGGTTGTCGTTCGCGGCGACTTGCGGCCGGAATGTGCAAGAAGCCTTCGAGCCGGCGACATGAGCCGCAACCACGCCGCGGCGACACGCCGCGGCATAACCCGGAGACACAGTCATGAAGCAGACCGCACTCGCACGCGGCGGCTATCGCCGCGCCGCGCTCGTATCCCTTCTCGCCGGCACCTGCCTGACCCCGATGGCCCACGCTACCGGGCTCAACTGGCTCAACCAGTTCGGCGGGCTGGCGGGTGACGCGAACAACTGGAGCCCCTCGCAGATCCCCACGTCGGCGGATGACCTGACGTTCAATCTGAACGCGTCGTACACGGTGTCGTACGTGGGGGGCCCGGCGACGTCGCGCACACACACGTACCGGCGGGGCACGGTGACGTTTGTATCGAGCGCAACGCACACGATCAGCACGGCATTGACGGTGGGCAGTGTGAGCGGGGACGATGCGGCGCTGCGGGTGACCACCGGCGCGCTGCGGTGCAGCGGCGCGGTGATCGTGGCCGACGGTTCGGGCAGCGCGGGCGTGCTGACGGTGGACGACGATGACGCCTCGTTCACGACGACGACGACCAGCGGCGACCTGACGATCGGGAACGTCGGGGACGGCGCGCTCAACGTGCTGACCGCGGGGCGGGTGACGGTGTCGGACACGTTCACCGCCGCGGTGAACTCCGCGTCGCTGGTCAACATACTCGTGGACGGGGCCCAGGCGAGTCCGCTGGCGCATTCGCTGCTGGATGTGAACGGGGCGGTGCAGCACCGGCTGGGGGTGGCGGGCGATGCGCACCTGACGATCACGCACGGCGGAGAAGCGAACTTCGCGGGCGATCTGGTGGTGGGGAACAGCTCAACGTCCGTCAGCGATATCCTCGTGGAGGGCAACCAGGCGGGCATCGGGTCGATGCTGACAGTGGCGGGAGATCTGCTGCTGGGACGCAACACCACCGCGGGCCTCGCGGCGGGCACCGGGAACCTCACGATCAACGGCTCGGGCGTGGTGAACGTGGGCGGCAACCTGATCCTGGCGGGCGATGCTGACGGGAGCGGGGGCGCGACGCTGCGGATGATCGTCAACTCGCGACTGGTCACTCACACGCTCATCGCCAGCGCCGGGACGTTGGATCAGAGCGGCGGGGAGATCGTGATCGACGGCGGGCAGTACGTGAACAACGCCGGCCCGCTGCTGCTGAGCGACACGAGCGGGAACCCGGTGTTGAGGCTGAGGAACAGCGCGAGTTCATCCGTGGCGGGACTGCCGCGGGCGGTGGTGGTGGGGGGGCCGGAGGTGTCGGCCTCGGGCGAACTGCACATCGAGAGCGGCAGCGATTTCCTGGCGACCGTAGGAGATGTGGTGCTGGGTGATGACGCGGACGATGTCGGCCGGTTGACGGTGGACGGCGCGGGGAGCACGTTCTCGTATTCGGGCATCAATACGCTCATCGTGGGCAACGCGGGCACGGGGTTCCTCAACGTCTCCAACGGCGGGGTGGTCAACGGCGGGCCGCTGATCGTCGGGAAGTTGGCGTCGTCCAGCGGCACGCTCGCGGTGCTGGGCGCGGGGTCGCGGGTGAGCGCGACCGAGGCGTACTTCGGCGGCACCTCCTCGGCGCCGGCCGGCACAGCGCTTCTTCAGATCGGCACGGGCGGTGAACTGCACGTGTCGGGGTCGGGCAACGCGCTGCAGACTTGGCCCGACGCGTCCGTCCTTCTGGGAGGCGGAACCCTCAGCACCGACGGCGACATGATCATCCGGGGCGCTCTGGCGCTGGTGAACGGCACGCTCATCGGCAACAACATCTCGATCACCGACACCGCGGGTGTCTCGGCGTCGGGCGTCATGGACGGCAAGGTGCTTCTCGTGGGTTCGGGCTCGCAGATCAACGCGTCCGGCGCGTTGGCACTGGGCAGATCCACAATTGTCGCGGCGTTCTCCAACGCCGGCGTGGTCAACGCGGGGCCTCACCCGGTGACGATCCTGTCGCGCAGCAACTTCGCCACGGGCAACGTGACGCTCGCGGGCGGTTCGCTGAGCAGCGTTCAACCCGCGACACTCAACGCCGGCCGGACCATTTCGGGAAACGGAACGATCGATCTGAGGCTCAACAATCTCGGGACGGTCACGGCCAGCGGCGCCGGCCTGGTGTTCAACAAACTGCTCACGGGCAACGGCGTGTCGGGTACTTCGGTGCGGTTCGCCTCGGGCGGCGGGTACACCGGTCACGGGGCCATCGCCGCGAACCTCACGGCGGACGCGGGGAGTGTCATCGAGGCCGACGGGAACATCCTCTCGCTGGGGTCGGCGGGGTCGGCGTTCGGCTGCACGCTGAACGGCACGCTCAACTGCAAGGCCTTCCGCGTGGATCTGCTCGACAGCAACGGGGTGGCGTTGGGGGCGCTGACCACCGCCACCAACGGGCAGATCATCCAGGGCACGCAACTGGTGCTGAACGCGGCCCGCGTGCTTTCGGGTCATGTGACGCTGGCAACGCCCATCTTCTTCAACTTCGGCGTGACGGAGCCGGGCACGGAGACCGGCGAGGGCGTCAGCAGCATGAGCTTCACCGGCAACTACCAGCAGAGCGCGGGAGGCACGCTGAATCTGGATGTGTCGGGCGCGAGCCAGTTTGACCGGCTCATCATCGTCGGTTCGGCGTCGCTGAACGGGACGCTCAACGTGACGCTGGACCCTGCGTTCCAACCGGCGGACGGGACCGAGTTCTTCATCCTGCAGCACAGCGCCGGACGCACGGGCGTGTTCGCGACGGCCAACCTGCCCCCCAACTGGGAGATCGTGTACGGCACGACCAGCACCAAGCTGATCGCGCACGATCCTCCGTCGCCGTGCATCGCCGACTTCAATCAGGACGGCGGCATCGACGGCGCGGACCTGCAGGCCTTTTTCGATGCGTGGGAGAACCAGAGCGACCCGCGGGCGGATGTGAACCAGGACGGCGGCATCGACGGGTCCGATGTCGGGGCGTTCGTGGCGCTGTGGGAGACTCAGACGTGCCCGTAACGTGAGCGGACTCCGGTCTGCCAACAGAGGTTCCTAGCGGTCTGAGACCCGGCATCGTATTTCGGTGCCGGGTGTTTTTGTACGTAAAATGAGCGGTATATGGGTTCGAATAACGGGGGCTCAACGTCGTCGTTAGGACGATTCGCCGCTCCGGCAGCCTATTTATGGAAGAGCTGATAGGCATGGTCGAAACCACCGCATTGGGGGAACTCCGCCAATCCCTGCCGTCCGCTTGATTCCGGCCCTGCCCCACCCTTTACTTACCCCCTTCCGCCGTCCGGCGGAGAGGGTGTCGGTATCTTCACGCAAACGAGGTATTCATGGCGATCCGAGTCAAATCCCGCGGCGGCGAATCCGTCGAGGGTCTCATGCGGCGGTTCAAGAAACTCTGTGAAAAAGAGGGTCTGACCAAGGACATCAAGCGCAAGGAGTTCTACGAGAAGCCTTCCGAGCGCGCCCGCCGCGATGCACGTCGCAGCCAGGTTCGTCGCGTGAAGGGCGACCTTGTGCCGATGACAAAGGGCCCCAGCCGTGGCGGTCCCGGCGCTCGCGACGAGCGCTAAGTCGCTCGCCGGCGCGTGAAAGCGCACCGGCTTCGCTTCTCCCCCGTTGATTCGTTCTGTGGCGCCTGAGCGCGGTGTTCGCACATTCGCCGCGGGGGTTCTCGGCCCATCCATCTGAAACCGTTTCAGCCGCGGCGTTGGTTCGCCCGGCACCGTGAGGAGTCCACACTTCATGCTCGCACGCTTACAGCCCAAACACACAACACTCGCATGGCTCGGGGCGGTCCTCGCCTGCTGTGCATGCTTCTTCTTCACACCGGCCACGGTCATGGCGCAGGCCCCGCACGCGGCGGCCGCCGCGGCGGAAGGCGGCCACAAGGGCGGCGGCGAAGCCAACCTCGTGCTGCCCCGCGTGGGAACCGAGAAGTTCATGGGCATCGCGGGCGACACGCTGCTGTACGGCGGCATTGTCGTGTCGCTGCTGGGCATGGTGTTCGGGTTGGCGATCTACACCAACCTCAAGAACCTGCCCGTGCACAAGTCGATGCTGGACATCTCTGAACTGATCTACGCGACGTGCAAGTCGTACATGATCCAGCAGGGCAAGTTCCTGATGGTGCTGTGGGCGTTCATCGCCGTGGCGGTGGGCTGGTACTTCGGCTGGCTCATCCCCAACCCTCAGGGCGGGTCGGGCATGCCGATCCCCAAGGTGCTGCTCATCCTGGTCTTCAGCCTGATCGGCATCGCCGGTTCGTACGGCGTGGCGTGGTTCGGCATCCGCGTGAACACGTTCGCCAACAGCCGCGCCGCGTTCGCCTCGCTGCGGGGCAAGCCGTTCCCCTGCTACGCCATCCCGCTCAAGGCGGGCATGAGCATCGGCATGGCGCTGATCTCGGTGGAACTGCTGATCATGCTGGGCATCCTGCTCTTCGTCCCAGGCGACGTGTCTGGCGCGTGCCTGATCGGCTTCGCGATCGGTGAATCGCTGGGCGCTTCGGCCCTGCGTATCGCCGGCGGCATCTTCACGAAGATCGCCGACATCGGCTCGGACCTCATGAAGATCGTCTTCAAGATCAAGGAAGACGACGCCCGCAACCCCGGCGTGATCGCCGACTGCGTGGGCGACAACGCGGGCGACTCGGTGGGCCCCTCGGCCGACGGCTTCGAGACCTACGGCGTGACGGGCGTGGCGCTGATCTCCTTCATCCTGCTGGCCATCAACAAGGACACCGCCGGCGAGAACTTCGCGGGCGTGCAGGTCCAGCTGCTCGTGTGGCTCTTCGCGATGCGCATCATCATGGTCGTCGCGTCGGCGGCGTCCTACTTCATCAACGACGCGATCGCCAAGGCCAAGTACAGCAACTCGGATAAGTTCAACTACGAGCACCCGCTGACCTTCCTGGTCGTGCTCACGTCGGTCATCTCGGTCATCCTGACGTTCATCGCCTCCAAGCTGCTGATCCCCACGATCGCGGGCGACGACACCTGGTGGTGGAAGCTCTCGGCGATCATCACGTGCGGCACCGCCGCGGGCGCGATCATCCCCGAACTGGTCAAGGTCTTCACCTCGACCCACTCGCGTCACGTGAAGGAAGTCGTGACCGCCTCCGAGCAGGGCGGGGCGTCGCTGAACATCCTCTCGGGCCTGGTGGCGGGCAACTTCTCCTGCTACTGGCTGGGCATCGCGATCGTCGGCCTCATGGCCGCGGCGTACTACGTGAGCCTCACGTTCGCCCCGCTGGCGGGCGCGACGCACACGATCATGATGGCCCCGGCGGTCTTCGCCTTCGGCCTGGTGGCGTTTGGCTTCCTGGGCATGGGCCCGGTCACGATCGCGGTGGACTCCTACGGCCCGGTGACGGACAACGCCCAGTCGGTGTTCGAGCTCTCGACGATCGAGTCCATACCGGGCATCAAGGACGAGATCAAGAAGGACTACGGATTCACCCCCAACTTCGAGAAGGCCAAGGAAGCCCTGGAAGAGAACGACGGCGCGGGCAACACGTTCAAGGCCACGGCCAAGCCGGTGCTGATCGGCACGGCGGTGGTGGGCGCCACCACGATGATCTTCGCGATCGTCGTTGCCCTCACGCACGGCCTTGTGCCGGCGCTGGTGACGAACCTCTCGATCCTGCACCCGCCCTTCCTGCTGGGCCTCATCACCGGCGGCGCGGTGATCTACTGGTTCACGGGCGCCTCGATCCAGGCCGTCTCCACCGGCGCGTACCGCGCGGTGGAGTTCATCAAGGCCAACATCAAGCTCGAGGGCTCGACCAAGGCGAGCGTCGAGGACAGCCAGAAGGTCGTGACCATCTGCACGCAGTACGCGCAGAAGGGCATGTTCAACATCTTCCTGGGCGTCTTCTTCGCGACCCTGGCCTTCGCCTTCTACGAGTCGTTCTTCTTCATCGGATACCTGGTCTCGATCGCGATCTTCGGCCTGTACCAGGCCATCTTCATGGCCAACGCGGGCGGCGCGTGGGACAACGCCAAGAAGGTCGTGGAGACCGAGCTGCGCAAGAAGGGCACCCCGCTGCATGACGCGACCGTTGTGGGCGACACCGTCGGCGACCCCTTCAAGGACACCTCCTCGGTGGCCATGAACCCGGTCATCAAGTTCACGACGCTCTTCGGGCTCCTGGCCGTGGAGTTGGCGGTGAGCATGAAGGGCGCGGACGGCGCGACCCACAGCCCGATCACCATCGGACTGACGCTGGCGTTCTTCCTCGTCTCGGCCTTCTTCGTCTACCGCTCCTTCTACGGCATGCAGATCCGCGGCGCTTCGCACTGAGCGCTCCCGGCGGTTGATGATCAGATCCTTGCACGCGGCGGCTCTCCGGGGCCGCCGCGTTTTTTCTGCGCCGCCCTGGACCGGGGCGACCTACAAATCGGGTGTGCGGTCGTTCGGCCGCGGCGGAGCGGATGGATGGGGCGGTCGCGCAGACCGGCGTTCGCACCGAAAAGGACCTTTTTATTCAGGCTTGCGACGCGCGGGGCACCATGAGCAGCACACTCACGATCATCGATGCGAACACGACTGGGGCGGCGGACCGGCGGTTCGAGCTTGAGTTTCCCGCGGAGCGCGTGACGATCCGGGAGCTCATCCGCGAGCGGGTCTATCAGGAGGTGGACGATTTCAACCGTCGGGCGCGTGCGGGCGCAGCGGGCGAGTTCTCGGGGTTGGTGCAGCCGGAGCGGCGGGCCCCCGGTGAGAAGGCCCGCGAGGTGGACTGGAAGAAGCAGTTCCAGAGCGCGTGCGACGCGTTTGAGAAGACGCGGTTCATCGTGCTGGTGGGCGATCGGCAGGCCCGGGCGCTCGACGAAGCGGTCGAGATCACCCGTGGGCTGGAGATCACGTTTCTCAAACTCACGCCGCTGGTGGGCGGCTGAACGACGAGGTGCAAGCGATGGCCAAGAAAAAGACCGCACGCTCCTCCGTGCGCGCGAAGAAGGCCACGGCCCCGGCCGCGGAGGCCGGGATTTCGTCAAAGGAAGCGGGTCGGATCGTCGAGCGGGTCGTCAAGCGCGTGCCCAAGGACCTGTGGCTGGCGCGCGAACTGACCGATCGGATGCTGAGTGAGATTCTCCGCCTCAGCGAGGCCGATCAACGCGAGTGTGTGGTGGTGCTGGCGGAGACTATCGGCGAGTTGCAGCACCTCAACAACCCGAACAAGCCCAGCCGCACCGGGGACGTGCTGTGGAAAAAGAGAAGGGCGCCGCATCGGATTGGGATTCTGGAGAAGCTGTTACGCCGCCGCACCGGGTATACCGCATCGCAGATCGAGCGGATCGCGACGGCGCTCGTCCGGGGAGACCACGAGTGGGCGACGTGGTCCGTGCTGGTGCCGCTGCTCCTGCAGGGGGGCAAGGACGGGACGCTCACGCCGGTCTCGATCAAGGTGGTGCAGACGGTGATCGCCAAGATCAAGGAGTACCCGTTGGCGTCGGACCGAAAGCGGATCGCGGCGTTGACGAAGGTGCTCCAGACCACCACGCCGCACGGCGGTGGGGGCGAAGCAAAGGTTGAAGCGCCGCGTGCCGGGAAGGATCGCTCGATCGCCGTGGCCCAGGGGGCGGACGCGTACGAGCGGTTCCGCCGCGCCAATGAAGGCGGCCTACGCCAGTTCAAAGTAGATTCGTTGAAAGGGATGAAGGAACCGGAACTGATCGCCGATCTCTCCGGGCCCGGCGCGATCGGCGCCGTTCTCGCCGCGGCGAAGCAGTACGGCGCAATG
>JBGAMO010000165.1:0-11266 GCA_044222845.1 Phycisphaerales bacterium | reverse complement strand
CTCGGTTCGGCGATCGTAACGGCCTGCCCGTGGCCGCGTCAGAGTCATCACGCGGCTACGTCGTTCCAAGCGCGAGAGCATGCGCTGGAAGCGGACAAGGAACTACCTCGATAACGTGTTCAAGTACGCCTTCCACGGCCCCACGGCGTCCCGGTATTGCCATGCCATCGCCAGGCACGCCTGGCGAATGTGGTGCAGGTCGTGCACCGCCCATGTCGAGAGTAACTGCGCGGCGGAGACGCGTCCCAACGCCGGGTGCATTCCGGTTCGCGATAGATCCGCCACGGTCAGGTTCAGGGCCCGCAGATCGTGCAAGTTCATCGATCTGAGACTCTCGAACTCGCCGAGCAGATCCGCGAGAGGCTTCTTTGAATCGGGAGAGACCGTCGCGTCGTGAGCAAACGGGTCGAACGGTCGCTGCTCACCGTGCTCCAGAATCCTCCGGAGCCGCGGCATCCAGTCTTCACGCTCAGCGACGATCAGGTGCCCAACCACCTCGTACCCGCACCACGTGTCCTCGCCGTATCGGCCGCAGGCCCAGAACTCCGAGACCCCCAGCAGCAAGCTGCGTAAGACGACCGGCGTGCGATCGAGGATCTCGATAGTCTTTGACAGGTCGTGCATACGCGAAGATTCTAGATCGCCTGCAACGCCCATTTGAATGAGCGCAACTCAGATCAGATGGGAACGATTCCAGGCGGCCGACGCGATGCTATCCGCCGGTCATTCTTCCGTAGCGATCGTGGTTGCCCTGCCGCCTGACCTGATCCAGGCATCATCACGACACAAGCTGAAGTCCCCGCGGCGTATGAAGCACGTTTCGATCGCCATGGCCTCCATGACGATTGCCTACATGATCGATCGCGAGACTGATCCGTTCGACGTAACGCGACGAAGTTGCGACTTGAGAGATGTTCCATGAGTTCGCAAGATTTGGTAGTTCTTCCACGCCGCGGTCGATATCATGGCTGTCCGGATCGTGATCTTCCGGGCCGTTACCGACCGAACATGGAGTCACCGATGACACGATTGATCCTGAGTGTTCTTGTTTGTTTTCTCGGCGCATGCGCGTCGACGCAGGCTTCCAAGCCCGGCGGCGACCGGCAGAAGTCCGAGCCCCGGATGCAGCTCGGCAACTTCTCGGTCAGCCTCCTGGTCAAGGATCTCGCCGCGTCGCGAGCGTTTTACGAGAAGCTCGGATTTCGGGAGTTCCCCAACACCGCGTCAAAGAACATGGTGATCCTCCAGAACGATACATGCACGATCGGGCTGTTCCACGGCGGGATCGAAAAGAACACGCTGACGTTCAACCCCGGCTGGGATCGCACCTGCGCCACCCTGCCTCGTTTCGATGATGTTCGCGAAATTCAGCGCACCCTCAGGGACCGGGGCATCACCCCTGTGCTCGCAGCGGACGAGTCCACATCAGGGCCCGCATTCCTGATCCTCGCCGATCCGGATGGCAATCCGATCTTCATTGACCAGCACGTTCCAGCTCCGTCGAAGTGACAACCACACCGACACTCCGATTCCGGCCCGACGCGTGTCGCGTCACCGCCTTGCCGAGCTCGCGGAGCCACAGCACGGAACTCGACACCGCCGTGCAGAAGATCCAGTCTCCGATCCCTAGGCTCGTGGTAGAGAACGAGTCACGAAGAAACGCCACATAAATGACAGCCGCCTGCAGCGCGAGGGATACACACACGGCCGCCCACAACCAGCGATTGCTGAACGCCCCATCAAAGGCGCTCCGCACGTCCGATCTCGCGTTGAACACGTTGAAGAGTTGGAACAACACGAGCGTGGTGAACGCCATCGTCTGTGCGTGGCGAAGAGATCCGGACCCTTCGATCATTCCGCCCGGGAGCGACGCGTCGAGCACCAGAAGCGTGCCAGCGGCCATGATCGCTCCCACCAGGAAGATCCCGGCCCAAATCCTTCCGGTAATCACCCGCTCACCCCGCGGTCGCGGCGGGCGATCCATCACATCGGGGTCCGCCGGCTCCAGTCCCAGCGCCATCGCTGGCAGTCCGTCTGTCACAAGGTTGATCCACAGGATGTGCGTCGCCAACAACGGCAGTACTACCCCGCCCGTGCCCGCCGTTGCGGAATCGGCCGGAGAGTGTGAATGGAGCCCGATCCGCTCCGCCAGCACAACGCCGAAGAACATCGTCATCACCTCGCCGATGTTTGATGAGAGCAGGTATCTCAGAAACTTGCGGATGTTGGCGTAGATCGACCGGCCTCCTTCAACCGCGGCCACGATGGTCGCGAAGTTGTCGTCCGTGAGCACCACGTCCGCGGCCTGCTTCGATACGTCTGTCCCGGTGACCCCCATCGCGACACCGATGTCCGCCGCCTTGAGAGCCGGCGCATCGTTCACCCCATCGCCCGTCATCGCGACGACCGCGTTTCCGCCGGCCTCGCTCTGCAGGGCCCGGACAATCCGCAACTTGTGCTCCGGATTCACGCGTGCGTACACGCTGACCGCTCGCACGGCCCGGGCGGCCGCATCCGACATGGCCTCTAGCTCGGCGCCTGTGACGACGCTGCCGTCCGTCGCGATCCCCAGTTCCTGAGCAATGACCGCCGCGGTCCGCGGATGATCGCCGGTGATCATGATCGGTCGAATGCCGGCGCCCTTCGCCCTTTCCACAGCTCGTTTGGCTTCTTCACGGGGCGGATCGATTATGCCGATCAGCGCCAAGAACGCCAGTTCCTGCTCGATGCCGTCATCCCCCTCGTTTGGCCCCGCGTTCCCGATGCGCACCGCTGCCGACGCGGGGAGTTCACGTGCCGCAACAGCCAACGTCCGCATGGCGTGCCCGGCCAGATCGTCGACATCCCGAAGGATTTGGGCCCGGCGCTCATCACTCATCGGGCGGTGCGACGCGCCCACATACTCCTGAGTACACCTGACCGCCACGACGTCCGGAGCACCCTTTGTGAAGACCAGTACGCGCCCCTCCCGCTCGGCGTCACTATGCACGGTCGTCATCAGCTTCCGTTCGGATGAAAAGGGCACCTCCCCGATACGCTCGAACCGTGCTTCAAGCTTGCCCGGAGCGAGCCCCGCCTTTCGGGCCGCAACGAGCAGCGCTCCTTCGGTGGGGTCGCCCTGCACAGTCCAGCGTCCGCCCGATTCGTGGAGTGTCGCATTGTTCGCACGGTCGGCGACCGTCAGTGCTCGTTGCAACTCCTCCAGAAGATCGCCGCCGATGGGGGTGCCTTTTTCTGAGGTAACACTCCCCTCCGGCGCGTAACCACTACCACCGAAACTGACCCGTCCGGTCGCCGTGACGACCGTTCGTACCGTCATCTCGTTGCGTGTGAGCGTGCCGGTCTTGTCGGAGGCGATGACAGACGCCGAGCCAAGCGTTTCTACCGCCGCCAGGTGCCGCACGATCGCATGGCGGCCGGCCAACCGCTGCACGCCGATCGCCAGCACCGCCGTGACCACCGCCGGAAGTCCCTCGGGCACCGCGGCAACAGCCAGTGCGACGCCCAAGATGAGCACCTCGAACAGCGCCGAGAGCCCCCGAACCTGTTCCACGAGGATAATCGTGACGATCATGCCCGCTGCGATGGCGATCACCACGCCTCCCAGCACCTTTCCCACGCGGTTGAGCTCTCTCTGAAGGGGAGTGACATCGACCGCTGTCGCCCTCATCATTCCGGCGATGCGTCCCATCTCGGTCCGCATCCCGGTGGCGGTGACGACCGCGGCGCCGTGCCCGTACGTCGACGAGGTGCCGCTGAAGACCATGTTGATCCGGTCGCCGAGCACAACGTCCGCGGCCGTTGCGAGCATCGGCGCGGTGTCCTTCGATACCGCGAGACTCTCGCCCGTAAGGGCTGCTTCCGCTGCCTCAAGCGCCACCGCGCGGATGAGACGCGCGTCGGCGGGAATCGAGTCGCCCTCCTCGATCAGTATCACATCACCCGGCACGACGAGCGCCGCCGGGATGCGCCGCCGCTCTCCATCCCGGAGAACTGTCGCCCCCGCCGCGGTCATCTTTCGCAGCGCCGCAACCGCCGATTCAGCCCGGGTCTCTTGCACAAACCCCATGACCGCGTTGAGAACGACCACCGCGAGGATCGCCATGGCCTCGTAAGGGAACGCGGATTTCCGCTCCAGTAGCCAGATCGCCGCCGAGATCGCCGCGGCGATCAGCAGCAGGATTACAAGCACGTTTTTGAACTGGGCGACGAACTTGTGCCAAGCGGGGATCGGCGGCTCGCCTATGAGCTCGTTGCGACCATGAAACGCGAGTCTCGAAGCCGCCTCGGCGTTGGTCAGGCCGCGCCGAGGATCGGTGTCGAATCGGGCGATCACCTCTTCAACTGTCTGCTCGTACGGCGGCTTGGAGATCGTTGAAGTCGTCGAGTTGGGCCGAGGTGTCGCGACGCTCACGGTTATTCTCGCTTGGTCTCGGATGGTACGCGTGCTTCGGAGTGATCCTTGATACTCGGTCTCATTCCAACCCAGCCGCGGAATAAACCGCCGTGCGCTCGTTACAGTTTCGGTGGGTCGCTTCAGTGTGCACATTGATCCACGCCGACTCGTCAGTTACACCACTCACTCCTGATACACGAGGAATCCGACGATGGCACATTCTGAACAGCACCGCTCCCACAGAATCGGCTGGCTGCGGGCCGCTGTCTTGGGCGCCAATGACGGCATTGTCTCTACCGCCAGTCTGGTCGTGGGTGTGGCGGCCGCGGAATCGAGCCGAGGCAATATTCTCGTCGCAGGCGTCGCGGGTCTGGTTGCGGGCGCGATGTCGATGGCCGCCGGCGAGTACGTCTCCGTCAGTTCGCAGTCCGATACCGAGAACGCTGACTTGGATCGGGAGCGCAAGGAACTCGCCAGCGACCCGGCGCACGAGCACGCGGAACTCGCGGCCATCTACGTTGCACGTGGGCTCGACGCGAAGCTCGCCGGCGAGGTCGCTACTCAGTTGATGGCGAAGGACGCTCTGGGTGCTCACGCCCGTGACGAACTGGGGATCACCGAAGAGCTCAGCGCACGCCCGGTTCAAGCGGCGTTTGCATCAGCCGGCACGTTTACAGCCGGCGCCGCGTTGCCCCTGCTTCTGGGCGTTGTGGTGCCAAGAGAAACGATCGCCTGGGTCGTCTCAGGCGGCTCATTATTCTTCCTTGCTCTGCTGGGAGCCCTCGCGGCTCACGCGGGGGGTTCTCCGATATTGCGGTCGACGGCACGCGTCACGTTCTGGGGAGCGCTCGCGATGGCGTTGACAGCAGGAGTCGGCGCGATGTTCGGCGCAGCCGTGTGAACTCATGCACCTCCGTACGCCCGTCGCGCTCCGTTGATACTGTTCCGCACGCTCAAGACGTTCGCGATCATGATCCCCATCGGGTGTTTGGCAGGCTGCACGGCAAGCCCTCTCATCGGCGCTTGGCGACCGTAGGTTTAGTTTTCATCCGGTGACCTCGCGGCGACGAAGGACCTGGAGTTCATGCAGGTCTTCAATGAGGGCGGAACAATGACCGAATCCTCAAACTACGACGGGGCACCGCCCGTGCCTGCCGCATACGAGGTCTGGCGGTCCAACGGCGGACGCCGATTCGGAGCTTTGTATCCTTCTACACCACCAAGCCGCCAGAAAAGCCTGAACAGATGGCGCAGGGTTGAACGCCTGCCGGCCGCGGCGAGTTGATCGAGACCATGATGGTCGTTCCGGACGCCAAGTCGTTTGAGTCGACAGTCACCTTGAAACTCTTCGACGCAGCAGGACATCCCGTTCAAGGCGGTGGTCAGGCGACTGGCCGCGCGACTCGGATTGGGTATTAGATTGCAGGGTCGATTCGGTGTCGGTGGAGCGAAAACGGGGGACGTGCGCACCATATTGGACTCATGGCGGTTCTCCATTCGTCCATGTGGGAGTCGGCGGCGAGTGAAGCCCTCGGAGCTGTGCGGACTGTGATGGGCCCAATCCGTGAACTCATCGATCTCACGATGAACTCCGGAGCGGTCGCTGTGCTCGCGGGGATCGACGGCATCGCCGCACCTTTCGCTGGGGGCGGCCAAGCCACCGTCTCATTGTCCTGGCCCAGTCGGTACGCCCGTACGTCCGCACAGATCTGTACGCCTCGTGCGACGACTTCGGCGATTCGTAACTGCGCCCGGCATGGAAATGACACGGCTCGCTCCCGCGCACCGTCCAAGCGGTCGATCATCATCGGTTCCATCTAGTTGAACCTTTGCGAGAGTGCGCCGCGCAGGAGCCACCTGGGGTAAATATGGGGGCGAACGCCGGATCTGGCGTTACCGGCGGCATCAATTGCGTTCTGGCCCGTCGCGTGAAACTGGTACATTCGCTGGAGGTGATGTTGTGGGAAACGAGTGTACAACTTCACAGCGATTCGTCGGAGGACCTCCTCAGACCACTCCTGCTGGAGGCGACGCGGAGCTGGCGACGCCGAAGCGAGCAATTCTTGTTGACATTAGTCCGGACTCCGTTATATTGGATGAATGTCGAGCCGGCGATTCTCCGGCTGCTGGAAACACCCCGAAAAATCTGAGGAGAAAGACCGATGCGCCAGATTACACGACGTCACCGTCTTGGATCGTTCGCGCCGTTCGGCGGTGCCATCGTCATGGTCCTCGCAGGCACGGCTGTGGCTCAGGACGTTACCAATCAGGGAGACCCGATCACGGGTTCTTCGACCAACTACCCCGGAACGGAGAGCCCCGCCGGCGCCATCGACAACTCGGCCAATACCAAGTACCTCAACTTTGACAAACTGAACACCGGCTTTACTGTCACCCCGACCGGCACCGGCATTGTTCGAGGATTGGCCATCATCACCGCCAACGACGCCCCGGAACGGGACCCAACGAGCTTTATTCTCGAAGGATCCGATGATGGCGTGGTTTTCACCACGATCGCCAGCGGAGCCCTCAACCCGCCCACCGCACGCTTCGCGATCAACCAAGTCGGCTTCTCCAACAGCACGGCGTATTCTCGCTACCGCGTCACCTTCCCTACGGTCCGCACGCCGGCCGCTGCGAACAGCATGCAGGTGGCCGAGGTCCAACTGCTCACCGCGAATAACATCCTCACTCCCGGCGACGCCTTCACGACCACTTACACCCCCGGCGCTTCAAGCAGCGCTGCCGAGACCGCCGCGAATCTCTGGGACTCTCGCTGCGGCACCAAGCTCGGCGTGGCCGGCGGAAACTTGGGACCCACGATCGTCGATGTGACCCCCGGTCTCGGCTTTAGCCGCGTTTCGGGCATCGATATTTTCGGCGGAAACGACGACCAGGCCTTCGGCGGACGGACCCCCTCCTACATCACGCTGTACGGCTCGAACAACGGCGTGGACTTCACGCAGATCTACACAACTACGCTCACCCAGGTGACCCGAAACTACCAGGACCAGCAGTTCACGTTCGCCAACTCTACGGGTTACCGCCGCTACCGCATCGAGCTTGGACCGACGTTCGCCACATTCATGCAGGTGGGCGAGATTCAACTCATGGGCATCGTGGTGCCCGAGCCGCCCGCCAACGACAACTGCGCCAGCGCGGCCGTCGTGACCGCGGGCACCATCGCCGGTTCCACGTTTAATGCAACCGGCACCGACATCTCTTCGTGCGGTTCCAATGACTCAGCCGACGTCTGGTACAGCTACACGGCCCCGATCTCCGGCATGATCGAAGCCAATACCTTCGGCTCCGGCACCCTCGACACCACGCTTGCGGTCTACGCATCCTGTGGTGGCGTCGAACTCGCCTGCGGGGATGATACCCGCGGAGCCAAGTCCCGCGTTCGCTGGAACGCCTCCGCGAACCAGAACTACCGAATCCGTGTCTCCGGCAACAACGGCGCCGTGGGGACATTCTCCCTCACGATCGACGAGGCGCCGGCAATCCACACCGACGTTTTTGTCCCCTTGGCGTACAACTTCAACGGCATGGTGCACGAAGGAGAGGCTGAACAGCCGGACAGGCTTTCCGGCTTCCGTTCTCTCTCGGACCGTGCGTTGCGTCTGACGGGGACTCCCGGCTCCATCGAAGTGGGGCTCGAGGGTCCCTCCTCGATCCCGTACTCCGTTGTTACCGAGCCAGGCGTGCTCGACCTCGTTCAGCTCGGCGACCGCAACACGGTTGACAACGGAAACTGGCAGTTCGATACGATCGTCGGCAACCCCGATGGCGATCTGGGCACGCGTAACTTTGTCGGCGTCCAGCCCGAATGGCTCCCCGATTCCAACAACTCCGACCCGCAAACGACCGACCTGACTCCGCTGGCCCTCGCCATGGGCTCAAGCACGAAGATCGGCGTCATCTACCAGGCGAGCAACGGTGGTACGACGTTCTCGTGCACCCTTGGCTTTGACAACGGTGAAACGGCCTCGGTGCTCCTCAACTGCCCCGATTGGTTCGGCGACCAAGATCCCCAGGCCGCGGGCGCCGGCGTGGAGCTTCAACAGCAGTTGGGTCTGTATTTCGGAGCCGGAGATGCGGACAACGGCACCCCGAGCGTTGATCTCAACGTCGTCGAAGCCGTGATCAGCACGCAGAGCCTCATCACCGCCGGCTGGCCCGATTTCACCGGCCGTCCGCTGCAATCCATCACTTTCAGCGATTCCTTCAGCCAGGTCGCCGACGTGGGGATTTTCGCTGCCACGATCCGCGATTCCATCCCCGCGGGGGCGCCGTGCCCCGCCGATTTCAATCAGGACGGCGGCATCGACGGAGCGGACGTCGAAGCGTTCTTCATCGCCTGGGAAGGCGGTGACCCCAGCAGTGACGTTAACCAGGACGGCGGCATCGACGGAGGCGACGTCGAGACGTTCTTCATCGCGTGGGAAGCCGGTGGTTGCAACTAAGCTGCCCTTGACATTCCGGCCATGACTGCCGCCGCGTGCGACCCGGATGTCGCGCGCGGTGTTTTCATCTCCGGAACCGGGTTGCCGTCTTCACTCGGAGCGTCCGAACTTCACCTGTTGTTGAAGTTACGCAGAGTGCGAGCATGCTCTCGACAGAACTTTGGAGACCACCCCCAATACTGCCCAAGGCGTCCCGCACGATCGGCCTGCCGTCTGCGTAGTGGTAGGCACCGGCTCGGCGGGACCATCCCGCAATGCAGCAGCGAGCAGAGCGCCGACCACGCGTCTGCTTCTCCTCCAATTGACCGCGTCGCCGGGGAGCGAGGCGTTCTCTCTCGTGGCTTAGCACAACGCGGCGTGAGTCGATCGCTGGTTCGAGGCAGCGATTCAGCGAGAGAGATGTGACTCTCCCCTGTTGGAGAATATCGGTTCGCGCACCGAAGCACAACCGGTCCGCACGCGAGCGTGGGTGAGTGCATGCTGGCCGCTGTCTCAACCCGATCGATTCAGTCGGCATCGCGGTCAGTGGGGCGAAAAAAGCGTTCGACATCCGCAGTTACAACGCCACCGGTCATGGCGACGAGCGGCGCTCCATCCAACCGCAGAGTCCAAGAGTGCGGAAAAGCCAGTGAAGCCCCCGGGGATTCGCCGCGGGCCGGGACCGGTGGTAAAATATGAGGATGTCCTCGCATTTGCGCAAGTCCGGCTGTTGCCCCTCGTCCCTGTCGGGGTGCGCTCGCCGCAAGCCCGCACAGCGGAGGGGCGAGCGTCGGGTGGAGGATCTGCTCGCCGCGGCCGTCGCCGAGTTCTCCCACGTCGGCTACGAAGCGGCAACCATGTCAGCCATCGCGGCTCGTGCGGGCGCGCCGATCGGATCCCTCTACCAGTTCTTCCCGAACAAGGAGGCGGTCGCCAGGGCCGTCCGTACTCGGTACATCGAGGATGTTGAAGCCCAATGGATGCACCTGAATCCGACCGATAGCGCCGCCTTCGTCGATGAGTTCGTCGACTCGATGGTGCTGTTTGTGGATCAACACCCCGCGTTCCTTGCATTGCTCGACGCTCCGCCCAGCACCCTGCCTATCGGCCCTCGTCACCGCCTGCGTCAGCGACTGTCGGTGATACTTGACTCTCTGCGTCCCCGTGTGTGCGAAGGATGCGCCGAACGCGTCGCAGAGACTGTTCTCCAAATCAACAAGGCGATGATGGGCTTGTACGCAAGGGCGCACGAGCCCGAGAAGTCCTGGCACCTCGAAGAATACCGTACTCTCCTGCATCGCTACTTCCAGTCCCGCGAGACGTCAAGTAGCGCCCGGCGCAGCGTCTCGGGCCGTCGAGTTTCGAACAGTCGGGGCAGCACCGGGCCAATCCGGAACACGCCGCTTCATCCGTCCGCGGGCCGGCGCAAGGTGGGGGGGCGCTAATCCATGTGGATCGTCCGACTTGCGTTGCGCCGGCCGTACACATTCGTCGTGGCCTCGCTGCTCATTCTTATCCTGGGATCTCTGGCGATCTTCCGCATGCCCACCGACGTCTTCCCGTCGGTCAACATCCCCGTGATCTCCGTCGTGTACAACTACGCGGGCATGCCCGCCGACGACATGGAGACCCGCATCGTCACGCAGTTCGAGCGGTTCGTCGTCACGACTGTCAACGACATCGACCATATCGAAAGCCAATCGCTCAACGGCATCGGCGTCGTGAAGATCTTTTTCCAACCCGGTGCCAAGGTTGAAGAAGCCACCGCCGAAGTGACGGCCACCGCGCAGACAGGCTTGAGACTCATGCCCCCGGGCACCCAGGCGCCGCTGATCATCCGCTACAGCGCCTCGAGCGTTCCGATCCTCCAACTTGCAATCAGCAGCGACACGATCCCCGAGCAGCAGCTTTTCGACATCACCATCAATCAGCTGCGCACTCAACTCATCACCATCCCGGGTGTGATGATCCCGTACCCCTACGGCGGCCGGCAGCGGCAGGTGATGGTCGATCTCGATCCCGAGAGGCTCTACGCCTGGGGCATCTCGCCGCAGGAGGTGTCAGCGGCCATCGGCGCTCAGAACCTCATTCTCCCCGCCGGCAGCGTCAAGATCGGCGTGAATGAGTACCCGGTCAGGCTCAACTCCAGCCCCGAGGCAGCCGCCGCGATCAACGACATGCCCGTCAGGGTTGTCCGGGGCACCACCGTGAACGTTCGCGACGTGGCGCATGTGCGAGACGGCTTCCAGGTACAGACAAACGTGGTCCACGCCGGCGGCAAACGCGGTGTGCTCCTTTCGATCATGAAGCAGGGAAGCGCTTCCACGCTCGAGGTGGTGGAGGCTGTCAAGAAGATCCTCCCCGAAGCACGCAAGCAACTGCCCGCAGACCTCACCATCGACCTCCTTGTCGATCAGTCGATCTT
>JBGAMO010000164.1:0-11221 GCA_044222845.1 Phycisphaerales bacterium | reverse complement strand
ATCAGGAGCAACAGAATCACGGATGAACCGGCGAACGCCCCGCCCCCGGCGATGACCATGTACGCGAAATCCTCATGATGGCGGGTGAGCCACCAGCCCGCGATATCCGCCAGAAGGCCCGCGCCGCAAGCGGCGGCGAGTAAACCCGTCAAGAAACGGGGCCAGCGGGTGAACGCAGCCATCATCACCAAAATGGCCCCCAGCGACCCCAGACTCAGCGCGTGCACGTGAGTGGAAGCTGTGACGATCTCCACGGAGTTGGGACTGATGTCCCGCGACGCGGCGAGTTTGAGCACCTCGTCGGGCGTTTCGAGGGGTATGGTGCGTCCAATCGGGTCCTTGGCCGTCTTGGCGTGGCAGGATCGGCAGTTGGCCGCGATGATCGCCTCGGGGGCCTTTTCCCCAAGATCAATGTCATCGAACACCCTGGTCACATCCTTGCCGGTGAGCCACTTGATGAGCCCGTCGCGTTCAGGTTGCTTGAGAGCCTCGGGGTGACCGCGTTCGAGTGCGGCAAGAATGGGCGACTTGCTGCGAATGCCGTGGTACACGCCCTTGACGTCATCAACGGTGAGGCCCGGGCGTTCGTCGCGCTTGTTGTCATGCAGGTACAGGTGCCGCAGCGAAGCCGCGTACCCGCCGAGGATGACGAAACAGAGAAACGTCAGGCCGAGGCGAACGCCCGCGTTGAGCGATCGCAGATGGAACGTGGATTGGCTCACGTGGGCATTCTCCGGTGAGAGGTGGGGCGCGTTCAGATCTTCAGGAGGTCTTCGGTGATGCGGACGTCCTTCTTGCCGACCACGGCCTGATTGGCGAGGATGCCCATGATCGTCGCTTTGGCGCCGTCGTCCGCCGTGCTCGCCGCGGGCTTGCTGTCCGCGATGCTCGCGGCGAAATCTATCAGGGCGTAATACTGCGGCGTGTACGGCAGGCCAACGCCGTCCTTGAGTTTGCCCTGGCTGGCGAGCTTGGTCGCGTCCGCGATGAGCGTGATGCCCTCATCATTGTGGAACTGCTGGCGGTTCGCGTACACCTCCCAGCCCTGCGTCGGCGCGTCGGATTCCTTGAACATCCAGCCGTGAGTCCACGCGAGCTTGATCGCCGCGTTGCTCCCGTAGAGGACTTCATAGCGACCGTCGTACGAGTTGCACAGCGTCGCCGCGTAGGTCAGGATCGCCTTGTCGGGATAGTGCACATCGCAGTGAATTGTGTCGGCGACTTCGCGCCCGTCGTTGAGCACTCGGATCGCGCCGGTGCCCCAGATCGCCTCGGGGTACTTGCCCATGTAGTAGTTGAAGACGTCGAACTGATGCGTGCCCAACTCGCCGGCCAGTCCGATCGAAACGGCCGGGTCCAGTCGCCAGTTGGCGTCCTTCTCCTTGGTCGCCTCGGAGCCCGGGTACCGCCAGGTCTGCTTCTTGAAGTTCTGGGCCCGCAGCGTGATTAGGTCACGAACCGAGTCGGACCGGAAGAAACTGCGGGCGAGTTTGTAGACCGGGTTGGACCGGGCGTACAGCCCGCTCTGGAACAGCGTGGAAGCCTTCGCCGCGGCCTTGGCGATGGCCTTGGCATCTTCAATGGTGTGCGCGATCGGGGCCTCGCAGAAGACATGCTTGCCCGCACTGATGCAGTCCAGAGCGATGTCCTTGTGCAGGTGCGTCGGCGTCGCGATGATCACCGCCTTTACCGACTTGGCCTTGTCGAGCAACTCCTTGTGCGTTGCAAAGCCCTCGGCGCCGGCGGCACGGCGCTGCGCCCCGCCGAGGCGGGCCGGGTCGGTGTCGCAGACCGCGACGATCTTGAACGCCTCGATCTTCTGGAGTTCATCCAGCAGCGCACGGCCATGCCGGCCCGCGCCGATCACCGCGAGTTCGATCGGTTCCGCCAGGCGCGGCGCGGGCGTTGCGAACCCGAGCTCCGGCAACACCGCGACCGCGGCGAGACTGCCCGAGGCGGAAAGCAAGAACGTGCGGCGGTCCATTTCCATGATTCAGTGTGCTCCAGCAGTGGCAAAGGGTGGGGTGGTGGCGTTCAGAGTGTTGGCCGGTGTCCGCCATCGCGGCGAGCGACCCGGGCCATCGTCGAGCATGCTCGTGAGTTCGTCGGGCGCGTCAAGTGGATGCTCGCCCAGCACGAGCAGGGCGGTTGACCAGGCGTCGGCCGCCGCGGCGGCATCTGGTACGCACGTAACTACCGTCGCGGCGGTGTTCGCGGCGATCGCCGGGGTCCCCGTTCGGGGATCGAGAATATGCCCGATGACGCGGCCTTCATGCGTGCTGGTTCGGCCACGCGGGGCCGAGACCCCCAACGCCGCGCCGTCAGCCAGGGTGACTACGGGCGGCACCTCTTCCGGCCGGCCCGTGGCAACCGCCACACGCCAACCCGGTTCGCCCATCGGCGTTCCCAAGGCGAGCACCGAACTGGTGCCCGCATGCAGAAGCCCGCGTGTGACGCCCGCTTCTCGCAGCACGCGGCCCGCAAGATCCAGGGCGTGGCCCTTGCCGATGGCGCCCAGATCAATGCTCACCCCGGGCCGCGTGAACGCGATCGTCCGCGCGACCGGATCCAGTTGAACGTGCGTGAAGCCCCATTCAGCACGGGCGAGGGCCCCGGCGTCAAACGGCTGACCCCTGAATCCCCACGCCCGCATCAGCGGGCCGATGGTGATGTCGAACGCGCCGCGGGTGAGCCGCCAGACACGCTCAGCGAGACTGAGCAGGTCGAACGTGTCGGCATCCAGCGAGATCGGGCGGGAATGCGCCTCGCGATTAACGAGGGAGACAAGACTGCCGGGCATGAAAGCGCTTAGGCGTTGCTCCGTAGCCTCGATCTCCGCGAGCGCAGCCTCACCCGCCGCTCGCAGCGCGGCTTCATTCTCGCCACACAGCGCGAACTCAAAACGCGTCCGCATGGCGTCGGTGGCGAGTCTGACGATCATGGGGTGTCGTAGGTGGTGGTGCTCAGACCTTCTTGGCGGTCATGGTCGACTTGTCAAACTCAAAGGTGCAGTTGTCCCACATCGACTTGGTCGCCAGGTCTACAACAAGCATGACCTTGGTGCCCAACTCCACACCCGCCAGTGGCTTCTCACGGGTGCGGATGCAGTGCAGCCAGTTGAGACGGTGCGCGTCTTGATCGTCGCCGATGTCGGGGCACTCGATCTTCTTCTCGTCGATCTCGTTGGCGAACAACTGCTGAGGACGCAGCGTGCAGTGGCGGTCGGCGAGATACAGGTTGGCCTGGTGCCCGCGGATAAGGGTCTCAACGCCGGTGTCGTTACAGGTGCTGCCCGCGACCGTCATGATGTGGCCGCTCTCGAACTCCACGATGATGTTGACCTGATCGTGGTTTTCCATCTTCTTGTCGATCAGGTGGCTGCCCCGCGCCGTGACGCGTTTGGGCCAGCCGACAGTCTCAAGCGCCATCATGAGAGGGGTGATCTCGTGAACGAGCAGGTCGCCCACGATGCCCGTGGACCACTGGCGGTAGCGGCGCCACCGGGCGTAGATCTCCGGGTTCCACGGGATCTTGGGGCCGTTGCCGCACCAGGCGTCCCAGTCGATGTTCTCGCCGGGCTTCCACGCCGGATCAATGCCGTAATACAGCCACTCGCCGTTCTTGCTGTTGCGGCAGTAGGAAGTCTGGCTGAACGTCGGCACGCCGATGGCGCCGGACTCAACCAGCTTCTTGGCTTCCTGGTACTTTTTGAGCTGCATCTTCTGCGTGCCCACCTGGAAGACGATCTCCGGATTGGCCTGCACCAGCCGCATGAGCGCCACGGACTCGTCCACGTGGTAGCACATCGGCTTCTCGAGATACACGTCTTTGCCCGCGAGAATGGCGTCGGTGGCGTTCTGCGCGTGCCAGTGCTCGGGGGTGGCGATCAGCACGGCGTGGATGTCGTCACGCTTGAGCAGCTCGCGGTAGTCCTGGTACGTGTCAACCTTGTTCTTGAACGTGCTCTCGGCCTTGGCCTTGGCATCCTTCCAGCGCAGGGTGCAGACGTCGGCGAGCGCGACGATCTCGACCTTTTCCTTGCCCTTTTCCGCGAAGTTGCAGAAGGCGTGGGCGTGCCCTGTGCCCATGCCGCCCGGGCCGATGATGCCCATGCGGATCGTCTCGCCGTCCTTCAGCGGGGTTCGGGCCTTGGCCTTACCGGGCGCTGCCGGCTGCGAAGCGCGGGCCGGGACCGATCCCAGCATCGCCGCGGCGCCGGCGATCGCAGCGGTCTGCGCGAGGAACGAGCGGCGTGACTGACCTTCACTGGAGTGGGGGTGCGGCATGGTGAATCCCTGTGCGGTTCTGGGAGTGCTGGGGTGGATAGGGTGAAACTGTTTCAGACAGATTAGCAGAGATCGCGACGAATGGGAAGAGCATTTTACAAAAAAATCGGCGCTGATCTTCAGCGCCGATACGCAAGAGCAATCGTTTGAGTTACACCTCACACCATCGCGAGCACGTCTTCCCATTTCATCGCGTTGCCGGGCTGACGGGCTTGGACAAACTTCACCTTGCCCTTGCCCGAGGCGTCCTTGCCGATGACCACGGTGCCGCGGTTCGCGACGTTCAGCTCGGGCCAGTACAGCCCGTAAGCCTTGCAGACGGCGCGGTGGATGTCGGAAAGCAGGGTGTGCTTGTACCCTTCCTTGTCCGCCCAGGCCTTATTCGCCGCAAAGGAATCGCAGGAAACTCCCACGACGGTCGAGCCCTTACCGCTCCACTTGGAGAAGTCGTCGCTGACGCACCGCATCTCGGTCGAGCAGACGCCCGTAAAAGCAAGGGGGTAGAAGCAGAGGACGACGTCACCCTTCTTGACGTGTTCGGCGAGGCTCCATTCGCCTTTGTTCTGGTCCGTGAGCGTGAAATCCGGCGCTGAATCGCCGACGGCGATGGGGGAGGAGCGGGGCTGGAGGTGTTCGTTGGCCATGGGTCGGTTCCGGTTTGAAACAGGGAAAATGGTGGTCAGGTCGAACGGCTGCCCCTCTTGGGGGGAACAATGCAGCGTCTGGGTCGATCCCGAACGCCCGAGTGTACGTACCCTTTCGTACGCGAGCCCATCGCACGGACGCACCGGAATCGACACCCAAAGGAGCCACCGGATGGCTACGACCATGGCACAGGCCGAGACGCTGCAATCACGTTACACCGACGTATGCGCCCGGATCGCGCGAGCGGCGCAGCGATCGGGCCGCTCCTCCAGCGAGATCATCCTCGTCGCGGTGACCAAAACGGCCGACCCGGAGCAGATCCGTACGCTGCTCCACCTGGGACACCGCGACTTCGGCGAGAACAAGGCCCAGACGCTCATACAGCACGCGGCGATCGTCGAGGAGTTTTTCACCCGGCAGACGATCCACGCCGGCACCCGCAAGATGCGGACCGACGAAGCCTCTCAGATGCTCTTCCGCGCCGGGCCCACCCTCACGCCGATCGAGAATCTGCCCAACGCACGCGACGGGCTGCGGTGGCACATGATCGGCCACCTCCAGCGCAATAAAGCCAAGAAGGTCTGCGACATCGCCCGCCTCATCCACAGCGTTGATTCGCTCCGCCTCGCCGAGGAGCTTCAGACGGTCGCCGACCGCAAAGACCACACCATCGACATCCTGCTCCAGGTCAACTGCTCGGGCGAAGCCAGCAAGTTCGGCTGTCTCCCCGCCGCGGCGATCCCGTTGGCCGAACAGATCGGCTCGATGGTCAATATCCGCCTGCGCGGGCTCATGACCATGGCAGCGCCCGGCAAGCGTCCCGAGGATTCAAGAGCGTGCTTCGAGCGCTGCCGCGAACTGTTCGAAGAAATGAAGAAGGAAGGCGTCGCCCAGCACGGCCCGTTCAATATTCTCTCGATGGGAATGTCGGGCGATTTCGAAGTCGCGATCGAGGAAGGCGCAAACATCGTCCGCGTCGGTTCTGCGATCTTCGGCGAGCCGTCAGTCATCGAGGCGCCCGAAGCGCCCGAGCCGCCCGAAGGTGAAGAGACCGAAGAGTGAGGCCCCCGGGGCCGAACTCATTCACTCTGTTAGCCGATGCCAAGCACCTTCGCGGTCATCCGCATCTTCTCCCACACGCCTTGACGTGGCGGGTTTGAGGCGTTGTGGTGGAGCACCAGCACCGTGGTGTCGTCGTCTTGGCCTGCGCCCGACGCGGCGATGAGCGATGCGGCGAACTCCTGGGGTGCATCCGCGGCGAGCCCGTTCGCAAGTTTCAGCAGCCCCGATTCACCCAGCATGTCCCCGTTCGCGCCGCAGGCCTCAATGAGAGAGTCGGTGTACATCACGACCAGGTCGCCCGCGCCGAGCCGAACCGCGAACTGTTCATACTCGGTGGGGTCGATGATGCCCAACGGCAGGTTCGCGACACGCTCGGCCCGGCCCGGCGTGTCCGGCGTGAACAACCGCCATGTCCGCTCCGAAGCGCGATACCAGAGCGGCGCGGGATGTCCGGCGTTGCAGAGAATCAGATGATCCGTGGGAGTGTGATACGTCGCAAGGATCGCGGTGGCGAATCTCCCGTGTGTATCTTCTCGCCCGAAGAGTTCGTTGAGAGCGCGTGCAAACCTCGCCTGGTTGAGCGTGTTGATGTTGCGGCGCATGAGGTCGCGCAATCGAACCGCCAACTCCGAGACGCTCTGGCCGTGACCCGCGACGTCGGCGACCGCGAATCTGACAATCGTGCCCGCCGCGCACATCGAGACGTAGTGAATGTCCCCGCCCCCGGCGGCGCCGCCGTGCGGACGGCTGCAGATCCATGCATCCACTCCGGGCACGGATACCGCTTTCTCCACGGCCTCGTTCCCGCCCCAGACCTCCATGCAGACCAGTTCGTGAGCCCGCGGCGGTTCGGTGGCTTGTTGGGCGTCCATGCCCGTTGGATGCAGCGAGCGATGGAGCGTGGCGGCCGCCAAACGGAATCGCAACTGAAATGCCTGGCCACCATGCGTTCGTAATCCGTGAGGGGTGGTCGCATAAGCGAGATCCCGGTCGGAGCATGGTGGCTAAACTCAACCTTCAACGATTTTCCCCTTTCTTGGGCTGCAAGCCGAGGCGGCTTGTCCCCAAGGAAGAATGAGGTGTCACGCATGGCACGAACAGCGGCGCAACAGACCACAAGGACGTGGAGTGAAGTTCGCCCGCAGCGCAAGACCGCTATCCCCGAGGGGTTGTGGCTGCGTTGCCCGGCGTGCGGAAAGATGGTGTATCGCCGCCATCTGGAAGCCAATCTGCACGTCTGCCCCGAATGCGATTTCCATCACCGCATCTCCGCGGCCGAACGGGTGGCTCAACTGGCAGACCCAGAATCGTTCCAGGAGATGTTCTCTGAACTCGCTCCCGCTGACCCTCTGGGCTTCCGTGACCTCAAGACCTATAAGGACCGACTCCTCGCCGAACAGATCAAGACCGGCAACCGCGACGCGGTCAAGGCCGGGCGATGCTTCATCAAGGGTCGCGAGACAATGCTCGTCTGCCTCGACCTTACGTTTATGATGGGGTCGATGGGCAGCGTGGTGGGGGAGACCATCACCCGCACCGTCGAAGAAGCCACCCGCACCAACCTGCCTCTGGTGATCGTCAGTTGCTCCGGCGGCGCCCGCATGCAGGAATCAGGCCTCTCGCTCATGCAGATGGCCAAGACGAGCGCCGCGCTCGCCCGATACGACCAACAGGGTGGGCTGTTCTTATCGGTCCTCACCGATCCCACCACCGGCGGCGTCACCGCCAGTTTCGCGATGCTCGGCGACGTCATCCTCGCGGAACCGAATGCTCTGATCGGCTTCGCCGGCCCTCGTGTGATCCAGCAGACGATCCGCCAGGAACTGCCGGAGGGCTTCCAGCGCTCCGAGTTCCTCAAGAAGACCGGGCTGGTCGATCGCGTCGTGCATCGCAACCAACTGCGTAACGAAATCGCCCGCGTGATCGACTACGCCGGCAAGTAATCCACGCCGCGGGAACCTCGCGTACCTCATCCGTGCCCGCGCCCTCTCCCCCGACAACTCCCCCATGGTCCGTGCCCCTGGGCGCGGGTGCTTTGCACTCCGCGCTGCTCTTCGTGGCGTTTTATCCGGTGGGTTTCTGGCCCGCCGCGCTCGTCGCCGTCGCACCACTGCTCTGGCTGGCGCTTCGTTGGCCGCGGATGCGGTGGCGTGATCTGGGGCTGCTGTTCCTGGGCGTTGCACTCTACTGGATCTACACCGAGTGGTGGATTCTCGATGTCTCGTGGCAGGGCTTTCCGTTCCTCGTCGCGATCGAATCCGCGTGGGCCCCGATCTTCGTGTGGGCCCTGGGTCGATGCGCGACTCGATTCCGCCGCGTGCCGCTGACGCTTCTCGTCCCGGTCCTGTGGACCGGCATCGAGTTCTGCCGCGGCGAGTTGTTCGCCGATGGGTACGCCTGGAGCCTGATCGCCTACCCGCTGATCGATGCTCCCCGGCTCGCGGCGTTCGGGCACATCGGCGGGGTGTACGGCGTGGGGTTCCTGGTGGCGTTGCTCGCGGGTGCAGGAGCGGACCAATTTCTTGCACCGACCCGCAGACGCCTCTTGCCGGCGGCCGCGTTGCTGGCAATCGCCGCGTGCGGTGTGTGGGCCTGGTTCACGCGGCCCCGCGTCGACGGAAAATCGCCATCGTTCACGGTCGCGGCAATCCAGACCAACGTGCCCCAGAGCAACAAAGTGAACTGGACCGTCGAGAGAGAACTGGTGGACTGGAAGCGGTTCGAGGACCTGACTCGCAAGGCCGTCGATCGCTCCCCGCGCCCGGACATGGTCCTCTGGCCCGAAACGATGATGCCGGGAATGACGCTTGAACCCGCGGCGATCGAGACGCTCCGAAAGGAAAAGGTTGTTCTCAAGGTGGACCTGGGAGATGGCCCGCAGCAACTCCCAGTCACAGCGTTTGCGGATCGGCTCCTGGATGTGCAGCGAGAGTTGGGCATGCCGTTCCTCATCGGCGAGACCGCCCTCGATGGACTGCGGGTCGTCTCCAACGGTGATCGGGTGGGCTTTGATTCAGATGCGCGGTACAACAGCGTGTACCTCGTGCGTGATGGACGTGTTTCTCCCGTGCGATACGACAAGATGTGCCTGACGCCCTTCGGCGAGACGATGCCTTACATCTCCGCGTGGCCGTGGCTGCAGGATCAGTTGCTCGCACTCGGCGCGCACGGCATGGCGTTCGATCTGGCCAGGGGCCGTCGGTTGAGCGTCTTCTCCGTGCCCCACGCCGGCCACCCCGACGTGCGGCTGGTCACGCCTATCTGCTTCGAAGTGACGGTGGCCCCGCACTGCCGCAGGCTCGTCTACGAGGGGGGGCAACGCCGTGCGGACATCATCGCGAACGTCACCAACGACGGCTGGTTCGGTGATTTCGACACGGCCCGCGAACAGCACCTGCAAATCGCCCGCTGGAGGAGTCTCGAACTGGGCACGCCCACGATCCGCGCAGCGAACACAGGTATTTCGACGGCGATCGATCTCGAGGGCCGGGTGACAAGGCGCGGAACAGACGCCGGCGGAACCGCGCGGACCGATGGGCCTCTCACCGCGATCGTCGAACTTCCGCGTGTGGGCACGATCTACGGTCGGTTCGGCGACGTAGTGGGGTGGTCGGCGTTCGTCGGTACCGCGGGATTGGTCTTGGTGGTACTGTTCCGCCGCCGGGAAGACCAAGCCGCAGAGGCCATCAACAGGTAAGTCCATGAGAAACCGTACATCGATCACGATCAGCGTCCTGCACGGGCATTCTCCGCGGCGCAATGCTGTGTGCAGAGCAATTCTGATGGTGCTGGCGTGCGGAACGCCCTTGGTTCTGTTCGCCTGTGATTCGCAGCCCCAGGTCAAGAAGGGTTCTTCCAACCCGCCTTCCAAAGCGGTGCAGACGCCGCCCCCGATGACGCCGGTCAACGCCTCGCTCCTGCGAGAACGAGCCATCGAGATCATCGAGCAGAACTCAGTCAATCCCGACGCGAGCCTTCGCGCCTCCGCGACTGGAGCCGCCGCGTTCGTGCCCGGGCGTCTTCGTCCCATTCTGGAAAAGGGACTGCAGGACACTAACTCCGGAGTGCGTGGTGTCACCGCGATGGCCATCGGTCGTGCGCAGGTCAAAGGCTTCGATGATCGATTGGTGCCGCTGCTGCACGACCCCGAGGTCATCACGCAGGTCTCCGCCACCTACGCGCTCGCCCGCACCGGCGGGAATGTTGACCGCTCTCCCCTCGCCAGTTGGCTCCTCAACGATCCATCCCCTTGGGTCAAGCGCCACGCCGCCGATGTGCTCGGTTTGCTGGGAGACAAGTCCGCACTGCCGCTGCTCAAAGCCGCCGCCAGAGAGAAGTTCTCCGGAATCTCAAGCGAGCAGATGCGCATCCTCCAACTGATGCTCGCCGAGGCGATGATCCGGCTCGGCGATGACGCCCAGCGCCCTGTCATCCGCGCGGCGTTGTACCCCTCCGCGCCCGAGGAACTCGAGGTCGCCGCGTTGGCCGTGGCCATGATCGGTGAGGTCCAGGACCGCGAGGCCTCTGCGCAGTTGGTCAATATCGCCGAGTACAAGGACAGCGCCGGCCACGCCTACCCGGCGGAAATCCGGCTCGCCGTCGCCGCCTCGCTCGCCAAACTCGGCATGACACAGGGTTACTTCGTGGCCGACGAGTACATCGCCAACACGTCGGCTGTTGTCCGCGCCCAGTGCGCGTTCGTCTACGGTGTGACCAAGGGCCCCGAGAATCTCGCGAAACTCCAGCGCTTGATGGAAGACCCCGAGCCGTTGGTGCGCATCTCCGCCGCCGCGGCGTTGCTCGGCTCCTCCGCCAAACCCTGAACAAAGCAGCGATGCTCGGTCATGCGCTCGACGACCGTTGGACGGTCGGGACGCACCTTCGCCGCACAACCTTCGGGCAAGGCGCCGGGCGATGCGAAACCGGGAAGTTTCCCTGTTGATGTCGCCGCAACCGCCTCCCATCATGGTGCGTTGGACAGCATGAAATGGTCTTTTGCCGGCGGATGAGTTTGTACCGCACGACTCGTGCGTCGGACCCCCCGGTCCCCCCGTCCGCCGATTCCAATGTACGACCCGCGTTCGGGGGCGTTGGGTGACAACAAGGAGTGCCAGCCATGAGTAACCGATTCAGAAATCTGTGCGTGCTCGCACCGATCGTGATCGGTGCGATCGCGGCGGCCCAGCCGGCCCAGTTGAAGCTCGTGAACGTGCCTGATTTTTCGCAAA
>JBGAMO010000163.1:0-11299 GCA_044222845.1 Phycisphaerales bacterium | reverse complement strand
GCCTTGTTCTCCCGCGCCGCCTTCGTCAGCGACCGATGCTCCCGGTACCACCCCCGCACCCGCTCGCGAAACAACTGATACCGCCGCGTCGCACCGAACGTCTCTACCCACTGATTCTCATCCGGCGGCACGGCCTGACTCGTCAGTTGCCCGCCGATCCATTCGTGCGGCTCGGTCACCACGCACCGCACCCCCCGCGCCCCCAGCGCCAACGCCGCGGCAATCCCGCCGGTGCCCCCGCCCACAATCAGAACCTGTGTTGAAACTTCCGCCATTGATTCCTGCTCCGGTCTAGCCCTTCACCGCGCCGCCGAACATCTCTGGTCTGAAGAACTTCTGCAGCGCCACGAACGCCGCGACAATCGGCACAAGTGCCAGCACCGCCCCCGCGTACGCCGCGCGGATGTTCGTCGAGAACTGTCCCATGAGCGCCGTGAGCGCCACCGGCAGCGTCAGCTTCTCGGGCGACTGCAGCACCACCAGCGGCCACAGCAGTTCCGACCACGCCCCGATCACGCTGAAGATCGCCAGCGTCGAGAGCGTCGGCGCCGCCAGCGGCAGCATCACGTGCCACCAGGTCCGCAGGCTCCCCGCCCCATCCACCCGAGCCGCCTCCTCCAGCGACGCCGGGATCGCCATGAACGCCTGTCGGCACATGAATATCCCCATCGCCGACACGCCGAACGGCACCACCACCGCCGCCAGCGTGTCGTACATGCTCAGGCCCACCACGATCCGGAACATCGGCACCAGGATCACCTGGTCCGGGATCATCATCGTGCACAACAGCAGCACGAACACCGTATCCCGACCCCGAAAACTCATCCTCGCCAGCGGATACGCCGCCGCGGCCGCCAGAACCACGTTCAACCCGGCCCGCGCCAGCGTCACCAGAACGCTGTTCACCAGCGGGATTCCCAGCCGCCCGTCATTCCACGCCGCCTCGAAGTTCCGCAGCGTCGGCCGCTGGTTGAACGAGTACATGTCCGAACCCGCCGGCTGCAGCGCCGCCAGCAGCAGCCAGAGCGCGGGCCCCACCGCCGCCACCACCAGCAGGAACGCGCCGACCCACAGCACCGCCGCCAACCATGCAGGACGCCTGTCGCTCATGCCGACGCGCCCTCCTTCCCCGCCGACAGCCTCAGGTTGATCAGGCTGAACACCAGGATCACCACGAACAGCATCAGCCCCACCGCGCTCGCCAGCCCGTAGTCCCCCTCCTCGAACGCGATGCGATACAGCAGCGGCACCACCGTCTGCTGCGTGATCGGGGCTCCCTTCACCAGCACGAACAGCTCGTCAAACACCTTGAGCGCCGAGATCGACGACACCACGAACACCAGCACGATCGACGGCCGCAGCGCCGGCAACGTCACCGTGCGGAACACCCCCCAGCGGCCCGCCCCATCGATCGACGCCGCTTCCTTCAACTCCCGCGGCACCGACATCAGCCCCGCCAGAAACACCATCATGTAGAACCCGAACCCGCGCCACAGCGTCACCGTCATCGCGCTCAGAAGCGTCCATGGGTGCTGGCTCAGCCACCCGATCCGCGGCAGCCCCGCCGCCCCCAGCAGCGTGTTCAGCAACCCAGAATCCTCATTGAAAAGCAACTTCCACGCCAACGCCGCCACCACCGTCGGCGTCACCACCGGAAGGAAGAAGATCAGCCGCAGCCACCGCCCCGCCCGCGCGTGCGCCTCAACAATCATCGCCGCCATGAGGCTCAGCACTATCAGCGCCGGCGTCACGGCCAGGTACGCCACGCTGTTGACCAGGCACCGCCAGAACCGCTCGCTCGCCAACGCCCGCGCGTAGTTCTCAAACCCCACGAAGTCCGGCCCGCGGAACGCCGTGAACCGCGTGCACGAGTAGTACACCACCTGCACCACCGCGCCGAGGAAGAACACGCCCAGCACCGCCGCGGCGGGCGCAAGGAACGCGTATGGCGTGAGGGGGTGATTGGCTCGCAGCCGTGGCATGTGTGGCTCAAGTATCAGGCGCTCGGCGCCTCGAATCGACGCGCCGGGGGAGCAACCACAGAAGGCCGGGGAATCGCGTCGATGGTCGCCCGCGGAGCCGCCGCGAGAATCCCTCGCCACAGACGATCAATCTCCAGAAGCGCGGGCTTGAGGTCGCGCTCGCCCAGCAGCACCCGCTTGAACTCATCCTCGAACGCACGCCGCAGATCCGGCCAGGTCTCCAGGCTCGCGGTGAACGCCACCGCCTCCCGCAAGGTCTGCGCCGCCACCCTCCGCGCCGAGAGCAGTTTCGGGTCCGTCTCCAAATCGCCCTTGCCCTCGAAGAACGGATCGTTCAGCGACTCGGTTGAACTGGGCATGATCGCCGCGTGCTTGCAGAACTCCGTCTGCGCCTCCGGCCCCGTCATCGCCCACGCCAGCTTCGCCGCCTGCGCCGGGTGCTTGCTCTGCGTCGTCACCGCCAGGATCATCACCGGCAGGTGCACCCGTCCCAACGCCCCCACCGCCCCGGGAAGCACCACCGTGTCCTTGAACACGCCCGGCGCGACGTCCTTGATTCGCTTCAGAAAGTTCGGCCCCGTCGAGATCGCCGCGACCCTCCCATCCTGGAACATTTCCGTCAGGTGCGCATGCCCTTTGGTCGCCGCTTCCCGGGGCAAGCCCCCATCGCGATACAGCGACACGAACTGGCCCAGGTACCGCTCCATCTCGGGGCTCGCCATGTTCGCTTCCAACCCGCCCGATGCCGATGCCTTCAGCGGGTCCAGCCCCTCCCCCAGGATCATGATCGGCAGCTGCGATTCTTCGCCCAGCGGCTGAGAAAACAGATACGCACCCGTCGTGGTGTGAAACTCTCTCGCCTGCTCCACCAACCCGCTCCACGTCGGCGAGACCGTCTCCACCGTCAGCCCGCCCTTGGCAAGGAGCCCCGTGTTCACCAGCAGCGCCTGCGGATTGACATACCACGGCACCGCCAGCGTCTGCCCGTGGATCACGCACAGGCTCAACGCCCCGGGCAGATACTGCTTATCAGCGTCCCCCGGCAGGTCCGGCCCGATCTCGCGGAACGCCCCCAGCGAGACAAACCTGGCGAAGTTCAGGTCCGCCATGTTGACTACGTCTGGCGCCCGCCCCGCCGCCGCCGCCGCGATCAGCTTGCGTTCCAAAGCGTCGTACGGAACGTCCACCCAATCCACTTTCACGCCCGGGTTGGCCGCCTCGAACAGCGAGATCTGCCCCTTGATGTACGCATCGAACATCGGCCTCAGCGCCAGCGTCCAGAAGCAAAGCGTCACCGGCGCTCCGTCCCGCCCCGCCTTTCGCTCGCACCCCGCCAGCAACGCGGCCCCCACGCACGCGCGCAAAAACTCCCTGCGGTCTCCGCGCACGCCTGACATGATCCTCTCGCTCATGAGGGATACCCAAGCACGACGACCCGGCCCATCCCGTTCACGGACGGTCGATCTCCGGGTCCTTCGCCGACCACAGCGTATCCATCGTGCTCTTGCCCGTGGCCTTGTCGAACAAAGCGTTCGCGTTCTTGAGCGCCACGTGCGTATCGACGTAGCCGAACACAGTGCTGCCCTCGGGCACCACGTTGTTGACCTTCTTCTTGGGGTGACGCGAGTACGACATGTAGCTCGTGGGAATGTCGTACCCCGAACCCATCTCCTGCGGCCGCCCGTCGTCAAAGCCGGGGTTGATCGATGCGTCGCTCACGCCCGCCCCGCCGCCGAACCGCTCGCCGGGCTTGCCGAACGTGCCGAACGAATCCTGCGTCACCCAATAGTTCTTCCCATCGAAGGAGAGCTGCTGGATCGCCCACATCTCGCCGATCAGCATCATCTTGTCGCTGAAGTCCACGTTGAGGTCGAATCCCTTGCCGATCGTGCTGGTGGGAGAGTTGAAGTTGCCTCCCGAAACGCCCCACGCCGACTGCGCCCAGCGGTTCATGCCGTACGACCGTGCGCCTTCCACGTGCTGAGGGCACTGCATCACCCCGCCCGCGATTGTCTCGTACCCGCCCGTGGGGCGGTCGATGAACACGATCTGCGGCAGGTACTGCCCGATCCGAGGCATGTCATACCAGTACTGCGCCAACGATGGCCCAGGCGACAGCGAAGGCGGGAACTTGAACTTGAAATCCTGGGCGTACTGCGTCAGCGAAATCGTCAACTGCCGCACGTTGCTCAGGCACTTGGTCGTCCGCGCCGTCTCTCGCGCCTTGCCCAACGCCGGCAGCAGAATGCCGATCAGCAGCGCAATGACCGCGATCACGACGAGAAGTTCTATAAGAGTGAAACCGTTACGGCACGAATTCCTGAGAGACTGTTTCATGGCCTGACTCCATGGAGATTGTTCGTCTGTTCAGCGCAAGGAACTAGGCGGGTGAACCGCCCCGAGCTTCGTGGAAATGGCCACCGATCCCGGCAACATCGGCGCCGCGGCACAGGAAAGCCGTTCCACGAACTCTGCCGGAAAAGTCTCAACCGACCGGGCGCCCGACTTCGCCCCGTCGATGCTGTCCAAAAGCTTCCGCGCCGCCGCTCGACCCATCTCGATGAGCGCCTGGCGAAAGGTCGTCAGCGGCGGATTCAAGAAACTGGCGCTGGGCGGATCATCCACTCCGATGATCGAGAGATCCTGCGGCACCCGCAGCCCTACGCTCGCCGCCGCCGAGAACGTGTCGAGCGCGAAGTGATACCCCGCGGCGAACACCGCGGTCGGACGGTTCGCCGACGCGAGTTCGGATTCCAGAGAGATTCTCTGCGACTCGTCCAGCCGCCACCCGGTGTTGCGGAAGATCCGATTGACCGGCGTGGCGATGCCTGCTTCCGCGCACGCCTCCATGAATCCCGCCAAGCGGTCCCGGTCGTTGCTCACCTTGCCGGCCCCGCCGATGAACGCAATCTCGCGGTGCCCCAGTTCCAGCAGGTACTTAACCGCCGTTTTCGCGAGCCCCACGTTGTCCGTATCCACACACTGCACGCCCGGCGTGTTGAACGTCGCGCCCACCACCATGACCGGCGCCTTGGATTCATCCCCGGTCGGCCCCCGTTTGCCCGCGCGTGCCGGCTTCGAAAGCTGGTCCTCGTACGGATTCACGTACATGTAGCCGTGGCACTCGTTGCGCCAATCCTCGCCGTACCGCAGCAGGACCAGATCGATCCCCAACTCGTTGGCCTCGCGCCGCACGCCTTCGAAGATCTGCCCGTTGTAGGCGTCCGCCAGCGAGCTCTCGGCGTGGAACACCAGTCCGAACCGCTGACCCAACCCCCGCCGAACCGTCTGCCCGTACTCCTCGTGGACGAACGTGCCCTTTCCCTGCCCACGCCGAAGCACGCCGCTCGCCACCAGCTCCTGGAGCGCTCGGTGCGCGGTCACCAACGACACCGACATCTGGTCGGACAACGTCTTGGTGCTGGGCAGCTGCTCGCCGGGCTGGAACCGCCCCGCGTCGATCGCGGCACGGATCGCATCCTTTACAACCGCGTACAGCGGCCGTCCAGGCTGGGGGGAAATGTTCTTCAACTCGATCACGGTAGCGGCACAGCTTCCTGAATCAAGCAAAATCCCGGGGGTAATCACCCTTTCCGGGCAAAATGCGCCTGGCGACGCCGAACTCCCGATTCATCCATCGGTCAGCCCGGAGCCTCGTTCTTGAAATCCCCGTCGCGGCCTGTCGGTCGCGGCGGAGGGGAGAAACGAACTGTTCCGTGACGCGCGCTGGCCACGCCACGGTCCGCCGGATTCAGCGGCGGCGGCGGGCCGCGGCCAGCCCGGCCAGCCCAAGCACCGCGAGCGAGCCGGGGGTGGGAACCACCTCGAAGATGTACACCTGGTTGTTGATGAAGTCCGACATCGCCAGCGTGCGGGTCCTCGCGTCGTAGGAGAAGTCGTAATAGCCGTTGCCCGCCAGCGGAGCGCCGTAATCCGCACGGAAGACCAGGTCGAGCGTGATCGCCGCTCCGGCCAGGTCCATCGCCTTGACCACGCTGGTCAGGCTCTGACCCGTGGTCACCGACGTGCGATCCGTGTAGATCAGGATGTCGGGATTGGTCGGCGAGTTGATGAACTCGATGTTCTGACCGTTCACGTTGTCCGCGAGGTTCGCCTTGAGCTGGACCGGCGCGGCATAACCCAGGCCGTCGCCGTTGCGCGTCGCCATCTGCACGCTGTTCTGCGCGCGGTAATACAGATTGCCCGCGCGGTCCATCGTCAGGTCCCGGTGCGTCGAAGAGTTGATCGAGTTCGGGAAGATCAGCGGGCCGCTGGTCGTATTCCAGTTCTTGACGCCGTCGTTGTACGTCGTGCCGTCGTTGTTGAACTTGAGCGCCCGGCCCGAGCCCAGCGCGATGCCTGTCAGCTTGCCGTCGATCGGGTCGAAGTGCGCGCCGTTGCCGCGCGTGCCGAATGTGGCCGTTCCCAACTGGGTGCCGTTGCTGTCAAACGTGCGAAAGCCGTTGTTGCTCGGCGCGCCGTTGTCCCACGCCACGCCCACCGTGCCGTCGGGGGAGAGGGCGATGTCCTGCACGCCGCGCGTCGCGGCCTGCGTCAGAGCGCCGAACCGGCCGCTCAGCAGCGCGTCGGTGCTCAGGTCATTCAGATGCGGACGGAACTTCGCCAATGCGCTGCCGCTGGTGTCGAACGACTGACCGCCGATGAACGCCTCGCTGCCGTTCCACGCGATCGCCGCCACGTTCTTACCGACGTACCACGCGCTGGTGGTGCTGGCAAACGCCGACACATCCGACCGCATCACTTCACGAAGCTGAACCGTCGTGGCCGAAGCGCACGTCGCCGCCCCGGCCAATGCAAGAACCATCACGCTGCAAGTCTTCATCTCTATCTCTCCTGTAGTACTCTCTTCCACGAATCGCACACGAGCAGCACACCGACGAGACTCCGGGCGGAAACTCCGGACTCACGCCGACGCCCCTCACTCAAGCAGGAATATTCTATAACTTCCCACCTACCCATTTATCCCCGATTTTGCACTCAAATGCAAGCGAATCTTCGCTCAAAATTGACCGTACAAATTACGATCTCACTCAAGTTCACTCGATTACCGGAACGTCCACCCATTCGCCCCCTTGCGCAATTGACTGGTTGCCCGCCTGCATCACCGCGACATTCTCCACAATGTCTCGCAGTTCCACCGGCGCCGCTCCGCCCTCAAAGAACTTCACCATGCCCTCCACGAGCCGCCCATATACAGGCGCGAAGTCCACCACGAACTGCTGAACCCCCTTCTCGCCATGCACCGTCGCGCCGAACGCCCACGATGCCGCGCGATCCATCCGCAGCCGCGCGTACCGGCCGTCGCGGTATTCCATGTCCAGCAGGTGCCGGTCCGGCAGTGCGATCGCCGATACCCGCTTCACACCCGCCCCCTGGCCGACGTGCCTGAAGATCGCGTCGACCATCTCGATGCTGTGGCAGCCGTAATGCCACAGGTGCGGCATCATGTCCAGCAGTTCGCCGTTGCCAAAGGCGTCGATCGCCAGCACCTTGCCCAGCGCGTTCTTGTCGATCTTCGGAATCTCGGTGATGAACCGAAGCGACGAGGCCGAGTAGCACCGAGCCTTGTACTGCCGCGTCATGCTGAGCAGGCTCACCGCCTGGTCAAGGCTGCACGTCACCGGCTTGTCGATGTACGTCGGCATGCCGCGGGCGATCGGCCCGATCGACAACTCCAGGTGCCGGTGCCCGTTGATGTTCAGCACCATCACGCCATCGACGTTCTTGAGCAGTTCATCGAGGCTGTCCACCTGCTTCGCGCCCAACTCAAGCGTCGTGCGCCGCCACCCCTCAACGTCCTGCTTCGACCGAGCCGGACCCTCGGGATGCTGCCACTCGTGACGACCCGGATCCCAGAAATGCGTCACGACGCACGAGGTCTTGCCCTCCGCGTTCAGCGCCTTGATCCGCTTGGTAAACTCAGGAAGATGGGAAGAGTCGATGCCGATCGCGCCGATTCGCATGATGCTTGTCTCACTCGCAGTACTGCCAAGGAAAACGCCTGTCAACAGAAGCCCGGCCGCTCGAGCCAAGCCAGTTAATTATATAACTTCAATACGGGGGTAGACCCCGATTGTTTCAGAGAACCTCGCACAAATTTGTTATAGGACTATCGCCGCCGTGCCGGCTCACCCAAGGGCAATCGCCCAATCACCGGCAATCGTCGTCCATCGCCGCCGCCGCAAGGCCGTCGGCGAACGTCGCCAGTTGATTCTTCGCCTTGTTCTGCACCGCATCGGCGAACGCCACCAACTGCCGCGTGAACCGCACGTCGTGGCTTTCGACCGGCAGCACCTCGGCCTTGCCGTTCAGATCCTTAAACACCAGTTCCGACGGCTTTTCATAGTCGTAGAACAGCATGCCCGCATCACCCACCAGCGCGAGCGTGAACCGGCACGTTTCGGCCCAGCCGCTGATGATGGTGCCGGCGACACCCGCGGGAATGTTCGCGCCGCTCTTCTTCGTGCTCTCCAGCAGCACCGTCGCCGCCGTTTCGGTCCGCTTCTTCCACTTGTGGCTGAACACGCTGCCGCTCACCTTGGCCGGCCCCACCAGGTAATGGAAAAGGTCCAGCGAGTGGCTGCCCATGTCCAGGTACGCGCCCCCGCCCGCCTTCTTGGGATCGCTGAACCACTTGGTCTCGTGCCCCGGCAGATCACAGGCGAACGCGTTCTCGAAGCGCACGAGGCGCCCGATCTTCCCCGCGGCCACGTGCTCCTTCATCGCATTGATCGCCGGCGCAAACCGATGGCAATACGCCACGTACGCGGGCACCTTCTTGTGCTTGGCCGTCAGCGCCGCCAGCTTCTTAGCGTCCTTGAGCACGTGCGCCAGCGGCTTCTCGCTCAGCACCGCCACCTTCGCCTTGAGCGCCGCCTCCACCAGCTTCAACCGCACGCTCGGGGGTGTGCAGATCACAACGCCGTGGATCTCCAGGCCTTCCGCGCGAGCCTTGAGCATCTCCTCGATGCTCTCGAACCCGCGTGCCCCGGTGTCCGCCGCCGCTTTCTCGCGGCTCGCCGCGTTCGGCTCGGCGATCGCCACCACCTCCACCCGCCCGCCGCTCGATTTCGCCGCGGCGATATGCGCACCGGAAATCCCACCCGCCCCAACCACACCGATCTTGAAAACACTGTCGGCCATCGACACTGCGCTCCTGGTTCTACTTGATTTGTTATGCCTCGCCGGCTCGCCACTGACGGCATCGGCCGAGGGGGCCAAGGATAGTCACATGAAACCGCGTTCATCGTTGGCCCTCGTTCTGACCCCGCTTCTGGAGGTCTGCGCCCCGTTCGCCGCATCCGCCGCACCCCCGGCAGAAGTCAGGGGCACGTGGGTCACCACCACAGCCAACGACGCCATCGCCACCCCTCAGAACACGGCCGCGACCATGTCCCGCCTCAAGGACATCGGCCTCAATACGGTCTACGTCGAGGTCTGGAAGAACGGCTACACCCAGTTCCCCTCCAAAGTCCTTGAACGAACCATCGGCGTCGACCGCCGCCCGGCCCTCATGCCGATGGACCCCTCCGACGCGCCCGATCAGGTGAAGAGCGCCGGCCGCGACCTCTTGGGCGAGACGCTCGCCGAAGCCCACAAAAACGGCCTCACCTACATCGCCTGGTTCGAATACGGCTTCATGGCCGCGCACAAATCCACCGACAACCACCTCCGCCGCATGAAGCCCGACTGGCTCAGCCGCGACATCAAGGGCAACGAGGTCGCCCCCAACGGCTTCGTCTGGATGAACCCCCTCCACCCCGAGGCACGCCGGTTCCTGCTCGACATCGTCCTCGAGGCCGTCAACAACTACGACCTCGACGGGATCCAGCTCGACGACCGCATCGTCTGGCCGTACATCACCATGGGCTACGACGATTACACCCGCGAGATCTATGCGAAGGAACACGCCGGAAAGCAGCCCCCCGACGATCACACCAACCCGCAATGGATGCGTTGGCGTGCCGACAAGATCAATGAGTACGCCCGCCACTTCGTGGAAGAAGTCCACAAGGCCAAGCCCAACCTCATCGTTTCGCTCTCCCCCGCCGTCTATCCATGGTGCTACGAGCACTACCTGCTCGAATGGCCCAAGTGGGCCGCGTGGGAGAAGGACCCCAAATCCCCGACCCGCTGGGACGAGTTCATCCCACAGTGCTACCGCTTCAACTACCCCGCCTTCGAACAAACCTGGCTCGACCAGGTCAAGCACATGAACGAGCTCGGCAACGGCCGCGTCAAGGACCTCATCGCCGGAATCCGCGTCGTCGGTGAAGGTCCCAACGCCACTTGGGATGAGGTCCGCCAATCCATCGAACTGGTCCGCAAAACCGGCGGGGGCGGCCACGTCCTGTGGTTCAGCAAGGGCGTGCTCGACACGTATCCCACCCAGCTCAAGGCGTTCTACGACGTGGCCAGTCAGGGCCCCGCCGCCAACCCCAGGGCCCGCTCTCGCTGATCCGGACGTTCCACAACGGCCGACTTCTGACCGGTAACGCTTCGCCACTCTTCGCTCGCGTGTCATAGCATCTTCGGTTTGGTCACCTCCAGTTCGACTCCGCGACCATCCGCGGCGTCTGCACGCACCACGATCGTTCAGGTCAGCAATGTCCAAACTTCTCCTTCTTGCCGCGGCGTTCTCCTTCCTGTGCGGCGGCTGCGCCCACGCCCAGCCTCTCCGCGTGCAGGAGCTCATCCGCACCACCGCCGGCGGCAACGTCCGCGGCTGGATGGCAACGGTCGACCTCACCGATCCCACGGTCGAAATCGTCGTCACCGATCCGCTCCCCGCCGGATCCGGCGCCGAAGCCAATCTCGTCCGCACCGACACCTGGCAATCCACAACCGGCGTCACCCTCGCCATCAACGCCAACTACTTCGGCACCGTGAACACCACGCAGGCCGAGATCGTCGGCCTCTCCATGTCCAACGGCGCGATCGTCTCGCCCATCCGCCAGTACCTCACCAATCCGCCCGACCCCGCGATCATCTTCAAAAACGACCGCACCGCGACCATCGGCAATATCTCCGCCGCGCAGCTCACCAACGTCATAGACGCCGTCGCCGGCGTGGGCCCCAGCAACACCGACTCTGTCCCCGGCACCCTCCTCGTGACCGACGGCGTGAACACCGGCGCCACCGCCCGCATCGATCCGCTCAACCGAAACCCACGCACCGCCATCGGCATCAACCAGGCCGGCACCCAGCTCTACATCATCGAGGTCGACGGCCGCATCACCAACTGGAGTGTCGGCATGACGCTCCCCGAGCTCGCAGACCTCATGATCGAGCGCGGC
>JBGAMO010000162.1:0-11349 GCA_044222845.1 Phycisphaerales bacterium | reverse complement strand
ACATGGGGAACGGTATTGATGCTGCGGTTCGGGGGCCATCGGTGTTTTCAGCAGCCGCCGGCCTCCCAGAGGGTGAAGAACGCGCCGACATCTGAGCCGTCGATGCCGCCGTCCTGGTTGATGTCGGCGCCGGAGAGGCCGGAGGCCCAGTCGGCGAAGAAAGCGTCGACGTCGGCGCCGTCGATGCCGCCGTCGGTGTTGTAGTCGGCGGGGCAGGGGGGCGAGCAGCCCTCAGGGGTGAGCGAGCAGAGGTGGACGAGCACGTACTCGGAAGCGTCGACGTTGAAATCGTTGTTGACGCTGGGGCCGACCTGATGGGTGCGGAGCAGTTGTCCGCCGTCGGCGTTGCCGAAGAGAGCGACGGCCAGATAAATGTCTTCGGGCAGGGTGCCGAACTCCTGGCGGAGATTGATGGTGCCTTCGAGCACACCGCCGTTGGCGCCGGTCATCGCCTGGACGGCGGTGCCGGGATTGACGTCGAACCAGCCTTCGTAATCGTTGGAGTTCTCATCAGCGAGGAACGCGTCCCAGCCCGCCACCATTCCGGCTTTGGCCCACATCGCCGCACGCAACGGGCCGGGTGTGCGGGCGAGGAGGATGAAGTGGTCGTTGCCTTCGCCGGCGTCTTCGGTGGCGACGTAGAGCACGTCGCCGTAGAGGCCCGCCCAGAGGCTCATCTGATTGCGGGCGACGAGCGTCGAGGCGGTGTCGCGGACGCCGTCCATGACCCAGGTCGGCGGGGGGGGCGTTCCGGCTTGCACGGCGAAGTGCCAGTCCTGGCCGGCGTTGTTGTCCCAGGTGCTTGCGCCGTCATTGAAGACCATGTCGAGCTGCGTCGCGGATGCGGCGACGGGGATGGTGATTTGCCACTTGCCGTTTGCGAGCGTCATGGCGGGGTCGGGGCTCGTGACGGTGGCCCAGTTGTTGATGCCGTGGTGGATCTTCACCGCCGCGGCGCCGGCGAGGTTGCGGCCGGTGGGGTCGTAGGTGATCGTCACGTTCTGGCCCGCGACGGGGATGGCGGGCGAGAGGGACACAACGGGGCCGCTGCCTCCGCCTCCGCCGCCCGAGCCGGCGCCGACCCAGACGTGCTGGATGTCCGACTTCTTGAGGTTGCCCTTGGAGTCGGCGGCTTCGACGTAGTAATCGACCAACTTGCTGCGGATGCCGGTGACATTGGCGGTGTACTGATCCGCGATGTACTGGGGCATGATGAAGAAGTCGATGCCGCCGTTGTTGTAGACGTTGTTGGCGGGGAAGACGCGGCGGGTCATCGGGATCGACTGCCACGCTCCCACGCCCGCGCCGCCCGCGTAGCTTTCGTTGGCGTTGTCCGAGGCGTTCGTGCCGTCGTCATCCAGCCGGTACTTGAGCGTGACGCTTGAGACGCCGCTCGCGTCGTAGACAAATGTCCAAACTTTGAAGTCGCCGCTGTCGGTGACCTGGCGGTAGCCGTACTGGGGCCCGAAGTTGGTGCTCCCGGGGTTCCAGGGTTGGCGTTGGGGGTTCCAGATTGTGGGGGCGGTGCGGTCGGCGGCGGCGTTACCGATGACGGGGTCGGCGTACTGCATCGCCTGGTTGGCGGCGAGGCTGGGCTTTACTTCCATGTCCAGCGCCGTGCCGTAGTACATGAAGCCGGAGTTGAGGCCGCCGAGGAAGTAGTGCCAGGCGCGTTCGGCGTTGTTGGTGCCGGAATCGGGGTAGAGGATTTTGCCGAGGTTGATCGTGCCGCCCGCGTCGGTGTGGATCTGCTCGGCGGTCTGCACGCGGTTGGTCGCGGCGGTGATGACGGCCCAGTTGCGGGGGTCTTCGTGCCAGCCGTTGTCGATGTCGACCTGGCCCGCGGCGTTCAAGAGAGGCCAGTTCCAGTTGAGCATCTGCGGAGCACCGAAGTCGCCGTCGGCGTTGACCCAGGCGCCCTGCTCGATGTGCACGTAGTCGTTGGCGGGAACGGGGTGGTCGTTCAGGTACTTCTCAACCACGGTGGGGACGTAACCGCTCAAGCGGGCCTGGCTTACGAGGTTGGGTGTTGCCTCCATGTAATAGGAGTAGCCGCCGCCCCAGGCGTTGTCGCCGTCGTGGGCGAGCACAACGAGCATGGGCCGCGACGGGCGGGACATGGCATCGACGGTGTTGAAGTCGCCCAGGCCCAGGGGGGCGTAGCCGTCCTTCCAGCCCATGTGCTGAGAGCAGGGCACGACGATGAGTTCGGAGGCGGCGCCGGTGGCCGGGTCGATGTATCGTGCGCGGTGGGGGGTGTAGGCGAAGGGGACAGCTTCCGCCGGGCCGCATCCTCGGGAGATGGACTGACGGAAGTAGGCGCCTGCCGCGGGGTTGGTCTGGTCGGCCTTGTTGGGCGGATCGCAGTTGATGCCGCCGGAGCCGTAGACCACGGGGAAGTCGGCGCAGGCGCGGCTGAGTTTCTCGGCCGAGACGAAGGTCCAGGCGACGCCTTCGGACGCGAGGATCGGGATGAGGCGTTCGGAGAAGGCCATTTCGCTGGGGAAGAAGCCGCGGGACATCGCGACGGATCCGCCCCAGGCGTCGGGGTAGATGCGCTTGTAGAGTTGGATCTCCTTGCGCACGGCGGCGTCATCGAGCAGCGGGAGCATGGCGTGGTGGAAGGAGAAGAGCACGACGTCGAGGCGGGGCTTGTTGACGCCGGAGGCTCCGGTGAACCAGGACCTGGCGGTGCGGAAGTCGTTGTACCAGCCGGAGCCGTAGCCGAGCTGGCCGGCGTTGCCGAGGCTGGTGATGTTCTCGATGAGGCCGCCGGAGTATGTGATCTGCGCGCCGGCCTCGGGTGCGCCGGAGATCGCGGAGATGCTGTCCTTCACGCGATACTGGTAGATGGCCTTGCGGTCGTCGATGCCGAAGATGCCGCGGAGGTCGTCCTGCGGATGGGCTGCGCCGGAGTCCTTCACCTGGATCGACTCCCAGGCGCGCTGGTAGCGGTCGTTGCCGGAGGTCTGGCGCTGGGGCCAGTAGATGGGCTGTTCCAGATGCCAGAGGTACGTGAAGTGGAGTTTCTCCTGACCGATGGCGGGGAGCGCACAGCAAGACAGAAGTACCGCTGACCACAGGGTGCGACGTTGCATGGATGGATTCGGGATGGGCGTGGGAACGACCGGCACGAGGATTACCTGACTCCATCAAAGGTATGGCAAATCTGGCGATCCGGGCGTGTGGCTTCCCGGCTTCGTGCGACAACGAGGCGGGTCGATTGCCGGGATTTTCACGGGGTTGGTTGCGATGAACTTTTGGTGGAGTGCGCGGCGCTCGGGGTGTTGATGTTGTCAGGCCCGGGTCTTGGCGGCCGTCGCGGCGGGAGTGTCGATGAACTTTTGGTGGCGTGCGCGCCGTGCAATTGGTTGGTGTTATCGGGACCGGATGGTGGTGGCGGTCGAGGTGGGAGTGGCGATGAACTTTTGGTGGGGCCCGCACCAGTGCACGCTTCCGGTGAATGCGTTTGTGTTGATGAAATGGTTGTTTGCGGGGCTGTGGGGCACTGGGACACGTCGGTGAGGTGTGCGATGAACTTTTGGTGCTGTGAGCGGCGCATCGGCTCGCTGGGCGTTATCGGGATCTGACACTGTCGGCGGTCGCGGCGGGGGGTGGTGATGAAGTTTTGGCGGCACGTAGGAACGTGGTGTGAGGCAGAAGCAGGTGATGCCTCTTGCGATCTGAAGTTGTCAAAGAACAACCTGTGCCGACGACGCGGCGAGCCCGTGCGTGTTTTACGCGTGCATGGGGCTCGGGACAACCGGATTCTTTGAATGGGCGCCGATCGTGCGCACGGCTGCGGTCATGACGCTTGATTGAGCGCGGCGATGACCGCGTCGGGCCATTGGTCGGCGGCGGTCAACGCCGCGTCGATCCACACGGCGCCGGGGGTGGCGCGGAGTCTGCGTGCCCAGGTTCGCTGGTTCTTGGCGAATCGGCGCGTCTCGATCTTGATGCGTTCGACGGCTTCGTCCATCGTGAGGCGGCCTTCGAAGGCGTCGATGAGTTGTTTGTACCCCAGGGCCTCGCACGATTGGGGGCCGAACCGCCTGGCGGTCCACAGGCTCCGGGCTTCCTGCTCCAGGCCGTGCTCGAACATGGCGCGGACGCGGGCGTTGATGCGGCCGTTGATGAGCGGGATGGGCCACTCGATCCCGATGAGGATCGGCGCGGGGGAGCCCGGGTCGGCGGCCTGCGCGGGTGCGTCCCACTGTTGCTGCAGCGCGCTGATGGGTGAGCCGGTGAGGCGGAAGACTTCGATCGCACGGATGGTGCGGCGGATGTCGTTGGGGTGGAGCTTTGCGGCGGTGGGCGGATCGATGCGCTCCAGTTCGGCGCGGAGTGCGGCGGGGTCCAGGGCGCGCAGTTCTTCGCGCAGCCTGGGGTCGGCTCCCGGTCCCTCGAAGAGGCCGTCGAGGAGGGCCTTGACGTACAGGTGGGTTCCTCCCACAACGATGGGTGTCTTGCCTCGGGAGAAGATGTCGGCGATGCAGCGTTCCGCGGCGGCGAGCCAATCGCTGACGGTGAAGCGGTCGGCGGGGTCGGCGATGTCGATGAGGTGGTGGGGTACGCCGCGGCGTTCGGCGAGCGTGGGTTTGGCGGATCCGATGTCCAAACCGCGGTAGATGAGCATCGAATCGGCGGAGACGACTTCGCCGCCGATACGCAAAGCCACTTCAACCGCGAGAGCGGATTTGCCTGCGGCGGTGGGGCCGATGATGATGGGGTAGCGGGGCACGGACGGGGATTGTTGCATCACAGCGGACGGCTACTGGCGGCGGAGGGCGCGGGGGAGGGCCGGGTGCGCGGATTACTCAAGGCCCCACTCCAGGCACATCTTTTCAACGCGTTCGAGGATCGTCTCGCTGCTCAAGCGTCCGGCTTGGCGCTCGATGACGAGCGGGAATGAGAGGGGCGTGAAGCGTTGGGTGTCCACGTGCGTGAGGCGTGAGGAGGCGAGGCGCTCCATGGTGCGGAAGAGGCGGGACTGCTCGAAGTGGCGGTCCATGACTTCGCGCTCGGCCTGGCGGAGGAGCAGGTTCCCCGGATCGAACTCGCGCAGGACATCGAAGATGAGCCCGGCTCCGGCCTGCGACTGACGCGCGGTTTTCTGTGCGCCGGGGTAGTTCTGGAAGACGAGCCCGGAGACGCGGGCGACATCGCGGAACTGGAGCTTGGCAAGCTCGGTCATGTTGATGCTCTCCTGCGCCTGGGCGTCCAGATCGTCGGGCGAGAAGAGTTGCGGGCCCAGGAACTCCTCGAACGGGAAGGGGTCGGTGCAGGCGAGCTCGAGGCCGTAGTCGTTGACGGCCATGGCGAAAGTGGCCTTGCGGGCCTGGGAGAGGCGCAGGGCAAGGATCGACGCGAGCCCGGCGTGCACGAGCCGGCCCTCGAAGGGGAAGACGAAGAGGTGTCGGCCTTCGCGGGAGGAGGAGGTCTCGATCAGCAGTTCGTCGCTGCGCGGGATGCGGGAGAAGCGTTGCTGGATGGCGACGATGGAGGCGGCGGCGGCGAGTTCGGGGGAGTCGGCGATGCCCGAGGCGGAGCGTTCGAGGGCGCAGCGGATCGCCGCGGCGAGCGATTCGGAGATGGGGAGCTTGGTGCCTCCCCAGATGGGCGTGTAGGAGGTGTTGCCCTTGGCGGGCTTGACGTAGGCGACCAGGTCCTTGAGCATGACGAAGGAGACGACCTTGCCGGCGAAAACGAACTTCTGCCCGGCGCGCAGGCCGGCGACGAAACCCTCTTCGATTCGTCCCAGGCTTCGTCCCGAGAGGTAGCGGATATCGAGCGTGCCGTCGCCGGTGATGGTGCCGACGTTGAGGCGGTGGAGCTGGGCGATGCGTGCGCTGGGGACGTGGTAGCGGTGTTTGCCGGGCGTGCCCGGCGAGACGGGCGCGATGCGGTGGTACTCGGGGTAGGCTGCGAGTGTTCCGCCGCCCTCGCGCACGAGCGAGATGGCCCAGTCGAACTCTTCGCGGGTGAGGGAGCGGAAGGACCATGCGGTGCGGACCTCTTCGAAGAGGTCATCGGCGTCGAACCCGCCGCCGAGGCCGCAGGTGACCAGGTGCTGGGCGAGCACGTCGAGGGGCTTGTTGAACGAGTCTCGGGGCTCCATGTGGCCTGCGGCGACGGCGCGCCGGACGGCGTCGATCTCGAAGAGCTCCAGCCCGTGGGTGGGGACGCAGGTGATGCGGCAGGGTTGGAACGGCCGGTGGCTGGCGCGGCCCGCACGCTGCACCAGCCGGGAGACGCCCTTGACCGAACCGATCTGGAAGACGCGTTCGACGGGGGAAAAGTCGACGCCCAGATCGAGCGAGGAGGTGGCCACGACGATGCGCAGGGCGCCGTTCTTGAGGCCCGCTTCCACGGCCTCGCGTTCGTCGCGGTCGATGGAGCCGTGGTGCAGGGCCATGCGGTCGGCCCACTGGGGCATGGTCATCGCGATGGCGTGGAACCAGCGTTCCGCCTGCGAGCGGGTGTTGGTGAAGACCAGGGTTGAGACTTCGGGATCGATCGCGTTAATCACGTCGGGCAGCATGGCCATGCCCAGGTGGCCGGCGAGGGGGAGTCGGCGCAGGTCGGCGGGGATGACGCTGTCGATGATGACTTCGCGCTGCATGGGGGCGCGGATGATGACCGGGTCGCGACCGACGCCCGCGGCGGCGTGCGCGGCTTCCTGTGCGTTGGCGATGGTCGCGGAGAGGGCCCAGGTGCGGACACTCGGGGCGAAGCGGCGGAGGCGGGCGAGGGCGAGCTCGGTCTGGCTGCCGCGTTTTGAACTGAGAAGTTCGTGCCACTCGTCGGCGATGACGGCGCGGACTCCGCCGAGCAGGTCGGCGGCGTTGGGGCGGGTGAGCAGGAGCGTGAGCGACTCGGGTGTGGTAATGAGGATGTGGGGGAGGCGGTCGCGCTGCTTGGCGCGGATGGAGGCCTTGGTGTCGCCGGTGCGGGTTTCGACCAGAGCGGAGGGGCACAGGTCCGCGGCGGGGGCGCGGAGCGCGAGTTCGATATCACGAGAGACGGCGCGGAGGGGCGTGAGGTACAGGATTCGCAGCCCGGGGGCCGGGCCCTGCGAGAGCTCGTGGCGGAGGAGGGCGAGTGCGCCGAAGTACGCGGCGTAGGTTTTGCCCGCGCCGGTGGGGACCTGGATGAGTCCGTCGCGGCCTTCGAGGAAGGCGCGCCATGACTGCCGCTGGAACTCCCAGGGAGTCCAGTTGCGATCGGCGAACCATCGTTCGATAGCCGCGAGAAGATCGAGTTCAGGCACGGTGAACGAGGGTAGAGTGGCTACCGCGGCCGCGGGCGTAGGGGGCCTTCACTTCGTGCGGTTTTGGGGGAGTCCCGAGGGCTTTGGGTTACTTCTTGTCGGAGGCCGCGGGAGTGGCGGGGGCTGTCGGGGCTGTCTGGGCTGTCGGGGCTGTCTGATCCACCGGCTTGGCGACGGCCGGCGCGGGCGGGGCGTCGAGCTTCATGTCCTTGAGGAGGCGCTCGGTGAGGTCGTCGGCGGCGATGCCCTTGATGATGGGGCGTGCGAGGATTTCCTGCACTGCGCCGGCGACGTTGGAGGACTTGATGGTGAAGGGGCCGGACTTGCTGGAGAACAGGTGGGAGTATCCGGACTCGGTGGCGAGCTTCTCAGCGGCTTCGCAGACGAGGCGGTAGGCCTCGGTGATCTGGGCGGTGTTGAACTGGTCGACCTGCTGAGCGGCGGTCTGCTGGGCCTGCTGGAACTCCTGGTTCTTGCGGCCGTAATCGGCCTGGAGCTGCTTGAACTTCTCGCTCTCTTCCTTGAGGTCCTTGGCGTCGTCGCGGATTTTCTGAAGAGCTTCGGCGATTGGCTGGAGCTTGGAGTTCTGCTCGGTGGTGTTGGCGTCGCGGTCCTTGGCGTACTTCTCGGAAGAGACGAGGCGCTCGACCACGGTGAGCACGTCGATGGTGGCGATGCGGGCGGTGTCGCGCATCGCGGGAGCCCCGGAGGCGACTTCTCCGATGCCGCGCCAGCCCAGGGAAAGGGAGATAGCGACCGCGATGCCGGTGAAGATCGATGCACGCTCGAGTTTGGTCATGTTCAGGCTCGTGATACTCGTTTCAGGGGATCGAAAAGGGGGGCAAGTCTACGCGCGGTGAGCGGGCGTTGAGGGGGAACAAGCGGCGGCGGGGCGTGGGCCGGGGCGGAGTGTGCGGGCGACAAAAAAAGTTGCGGCCCGAGCAAATCGGGGGGAGCTCGGGCCGCGGAGGGGGACAGGGTTGTTCGGATCGGCGGGGGAATCGCCGAGGGCAATCAGGCCTTGGCGGCCGGCGCGTCGGCGGGGGCCGCGTTGCCGGTGGTGGTGACGGGCACATCGTGCTTGAGGCCACGACGCTTGTCGCGGAGGCGGCGGGACTTGCCGGTGCGCTCGCGGAGGTAGTAGAGCTTGGCACGGCGGGCATCGCCGCGGCGGACCATCTCGATCTCGGCGACCATGGGGGAGTTGAGCGGGAAGATACGCTCGACGCCGACTTCATCGACGATCTTGCGGACGACGACCATTTCGTCGATGCCGCGGCCCTTGCGCGAGATCACGACGCCCTGGAACACCTGCTGGCGTTCCTTGTCGCCTTCGACGATGCGGAACGACACGTTGATGGTGTCGCCGACGCCGAACGGGGTGACGTTCTGCTTGATGTGCTTGGCGGAGATTGATTCGAGGAGTTGCTGTGACATAACGCGCCTTTGGCAAGCCGATCGCCGTGAAGCGACGGGCCGAGATGGTAGGCGGGGCCCTTGCCGTTGTCATGCCAAAAGATCAGGTCGGCGCTGACGGGTGCGCTGGAGTTTCTGCTCCAATCGCCAGGCGGCGATCTTTCCGTGGTCTCCGGTTAGGAGTATGTCAGGAATAGCGATGCCGTCCCACTCCCGCGGCTTGGTGTAGTGGGGGCAGTCCAAGAGCCTTTGGCCGGTTTCAGGGACCTGAGAGAAGCTGTCCTGCTGGTTGGACTCGAGATCGCCCAAGACTCCGGGCAGCAGCCGGACGACGGAATCTATGAGGACCATGGCGGGCAGTTCGCCGCCGGAGAGGACGTAGTCGCCGATGCTGATTTCGAGCGGGGCGAGGCGTTCGATGACGCGTTCGTCGATGCCTTCGTAGTGCCCGGCGATGAGGAGGAGGCGGGGTTTGGCGGCGAGTTCCTCGACGAGCGACTGGGAGAGTGTGCGGCCCTGCGGGGTGAGCAGGATTCGCGTGGCGGGGCGGGGGTCGGCGGCCTCGGTGGCGGTGACGGCGTCCCAGAGCGGTTGGCACATCATGACCATGCCGGGGCCGCCGCCGAAGGGGCGGTCGTCGGTCTTTTTGTGCTTGTTGGTGGAGAAGGAGCGGATGTCGGTAGCGACGATTTCAACGTGACCCGAGGCGGCGGCGCGGCCGGGGATGCTGATTCCCAACGCCGCGGGGGGTGCGACGGAGAACATCTCGGGGAAGGTCGTGAGGATGTCGATGCGCAGGGGCAAGCGGTGAAGCGTATCGGTGATGTGCATGTATGAATTTGAAGGGGCAAAGCGGAAGGGAGCCTCACAGCGGGTCCATGGAAGGGGTTTGTGATGAGAGAATAACTTCGCCGTTATGGGCTATCCGCAGACTTCTACAGGCGGGCCGAGATGGGGACAATATCCATACGCCGTACGAACGGAATGGAGATTTCGAGCGGCGTTCGCGGTGGGTCGCGAGGGGAAGTACGGGGTTTGAGCGACGCTGCGGGGCCGGTGTTTCAGTCGCGTTTACGATCGATCGTGGGGCACGGAGAGGGGCGAGCGGCGGTGCAGAGGGAGGCTGCCAAGGACAGACTTGGCATCATGCGCGGACCGCACGCAAAGGCCGCGGATTGGCGAAAAACGCTGGTTTTGATAGGGATTTGCCGCTCTGCCGTTGTGGGCGAGGTACTGAAATGGGCGCAACAGGACTCGAACCTGTGACCTCGGCTATGTGACAGCCGCGCTCTAGCCAACTGAGCTATGCGCCCGAAGAGCGGCGATGGTAGTCCGGCAATTCCGCCCCGGACAGGGCCGGGAATCGATTCGGGGTGAGCGGAGGTGTTACATTCGCCGCGGCCCAGCCGCCCTAGTCGGAATATCGCGATTTCTTCATGGAAGGTGAGTCGAAAAGGCTTGTGGTGTTCCCCGGACGGTGGTATACTTCCATTGCAGAGCGAGATGATGCTTAGTCGTCGTCTCAACAAGCCCAGGGTGGTACCCTGGGCTTGTCTTTTTTTGTGGCTTTGCGGGGACCGATGGGAGCTCCTGGGGGCGTGCAGCACGTGTGAGTTCATCAACGACGCCGTGGTTGCAGTTGCTCCCTACGGTCCGTTCGATGAACCGCGAACACCGCCGCGCCGCTTTACTTTCGATTGGCGATGAACTGACGCTTGGGCAGACGCTGAACACGAACAGCCGCTGGCTCTCTGAACGGCTGGCGGGGGCGGGTGTGTTGCCGGTGGAGCATGTCACGGTGGCGGATGATCTGGCCGCGCAGACGGGGGCGATCCTGCGGCTGGCGGGGGTGTGTGATCTGGTGGTGTGCAGCGGGGGGCTGGGGCCCACGGCGGATGACCTGACGCGTCAGGCGTTGGCGGAGGCGATGGGGGACCAACTGGTTGAGGATCCGCTGGCGTTGGAGCAGGTGCGGGCGTGGTACGAGTCCCGGGGGCGGGTGATGCCGGAGATCAATCGCGTGCAGGCGCTGCGGCCTTCCAAGGGGCAGAGCTTGCAGAATCTGCACGGAACGGCGCCGGGACTGTTCGGGGTGGTGAGGAGCGGGGGTCAGGAGTGCGATGTGCTGTGCCTGCCGGGGCCGCCGGGGGAGATGTTCCCGATGTTTGAGGCGCAGGTGCTGCCGCGGCTTCGGCCGCCGGCGGGGCTGGTGATTCGGACGCGGACGCTGCATTGCTTCGGGATCGGGGAGAGTGATCTGGCGATGCGGCTGGGTGCGCTGATGGATCGGACGCGGAATCCGTTGGTGGGGACGACGGCGAGCGGGGGCGTGGTGTCGTGCAGGCTGCGGTATGAGGGGGCGGGGCCGGGGGACGCGGCGGAGGCGGCGCTGGATGAGACGGAGCGGTTGACGCGTGCCGCGGCGGGGGCGTACTTGTTTGGGAGCGGACAGGCGACGCTGGCGGGCACGGTGCTGGAGTTGTTGCGTGCGAAGGGGCAGACGCTGGGGTGCGTCGAGAGCTGCACGGGCGGGCTTCTGGGGGCGTGCTTGACCGAGGTGCCGGGCTCTTCCGCGGCGTTTGTGGGCGGGCTGATCACGTATTCAAACTACATCAAGAATTCGCTGGCAGGGGTGCCGTCGGCGCTGACGTCGCCGGGGGGGC
>JBGAMO010000161.1:0-11474 GCA_044222845.1 Phycisphaerales bacterium | reverse complement strand
CATGTGCCCCTCGGTGAGCTTCGCCACCAACTGGTAGTTGATGAAACAGGGCGGCCGGACCTTGACGCGCCAGGCTCGAGGCCCGCCGTCCGACACGATGAAGTAGCCCAGCTCGCCGTTGCCCGTCTCCTGGCAGTCGTAGCACTCGGCCACCGGCGGCTTCCAGCCGCGGTTGGACATGATGATCTCGAAGTGCTGGATCAGGCCCTCGATCGAACCGTACACGTCCTTCTTCGGCGGCTTGACGAACTTGCTGTCGGCGAACGCGTCGCACGGTCCGCCCGGGATCTTGTCGATCAGTTGCTCGATGATCTGGATGCTCTGCTTGAGTTCCTCGACGCGGACGAGGTACCGGCAGTACGCGTCGCCCTTGGTGGTGATCGGCACCTTGAACTTCACGGCCTCCGCCCCCTGCCCGTCCCAGTTGTCGGCGTAGCACAGGTACGGAGAATCCTTGCGGACGTCGCGCTTCACGCCGCTGGCGCGGGCCATCGGGCCCGTCGTGGACCACGCGATCGCCTCGTCGTGGGTCAGTACGCCCACGTCCTGCGTGCGGTCCATGAAGATGCGGTTGCGATTCAACAGCGACTCCAGGTCCTTCACGGCCTGCGGAACCTCGTCGCGGATCAGCGTCTTGACCATCCGCTTGAAGGTCTCTTCGTCCGGCAGGTCCTGCATCAGGCCGCCGACGCGCGTCCAATCCGGGTGGAATCGCTGACCCGACACGTAGTCGCACAGGTCGTAAATCTTCTCGCGAACATTGAACGCGTAGATGAAGCCTGTGAACGCGTTGAGGTCCAGGCCCGCCGCGCCCACGCACAGCAGGTGGTTCTGGATGCGGGCGACCTCGGCCATGATCGTCCGCAGCACCTTGCACCGCGGCGTGATGTCGATGCCGAACAGCTTCTCCACCGCCCCGTGCCACGCGATGTCGTTGCCTATGGGCGAGAGGTAATCCATCCGCGAGCAGATCGTCACGTACTGGTTGTAATCGAGAGACTCCGCGAGCTTCTCGAACCCGCTGTGCAGATAACCGATGTGCGGGGTCACCCGGGCGATCCGCTCGCCGTCGAGTTCCAGCACCAGGCGCAGGGTCGTGTGCGTCGCGGGGTGCTGGGGACCGAAGTTCAGAACCCAGCGGTCGCCGGTATCAACGTGCTCCTTGAGGTAGTCGACATTGTCGGCGTCAACCGTCAGGGCATCGTCGGGCTTGATCGTGAATGGCATAAGGGAGGTGAGGATAGGAAAGGAGAATGGCGTCGGGAAGCGATGTCCATAAGCACCTCACGGCTTGAGATCGTTTCCGACTGCGGGTGGCTCAGGTTGCGTGCCGGGCGATTCACATCGAATGGCCCCCAGATGTCGGCATCGACCAGCGTTCGGATTTTGGACGGAACTATCGTCCTCTTCCCGTCAATCCATCCGAAACCGCCCGAGCAATCGGCGCGATGAACAACGCCGTCGGCAGCGCCACGACAAATGCGATCGCCCATGCCCGTAACCACAGACGAACGAAACCGGGCTCAAACCCCGCCCGCACAAACGTGCTCACGAACGCGATTGTGCACGACATCGCGAGCGACATCAGGCAAAGGAACAAGAACTGTGCTTGGCGGCGGGAGAGTCTCACGAGCGCAGAGCATATTGCGGATCCCGGCGGACTTCGAGCGGTCTCCGGCCCCTGCCCGAGCCCGACTCATAGTTCACGCAACATCTGCACCGCACAGCCGCGGAACCCCACCTTTGCGAAGAGTTCCCGAGCCTCTTGGTTCGGGACCGCCGTGTCCAGCCGGACCTGCTTCATTCCCATGGCGCGGAACTTGGCGACCGCTTCAACCACCAACCGCTTCGCCAATCCCCGCCGGCGATAGTTGGGTTCAATCCACATGTCGTGGATGAAGCCGAACTCGCGGATGTCGTAGATCGGTATCTCTGACTCCACCGTCCCAACGATGAACCCCGCCAGCTTACCGGCGTCATCGGCCACCAGCAGCACGCTCCGGGGATCGACCGCCCGTTCCGGAAGCCAGAGCGCATATCGGTCCGCGACATCCGGCAGGTACCCGTATTTCGCAGGGTCCCACCCGCGGTGAAGCTTGCAGACCTCCTGCACCATCGGGAGTATCGCCGGCACATCCGCGGCCACAGCGGGACGCACCTCGATCGCGTGTTCCGCGCCGTCAGCGTGCCGGCCACCGGAATCAGCCGATGTCCGCGTTCGGGAAGTTGGTGGGTGCTCGGCCATGTTTCTGCCTCATTGAAGCGCTGTTTCAGACGCCCGGCACGGTGCCTTTTATCGAATGGCTGCTACAATTGCCGGTCCTTGATCGGGCGGCTTCTTGAGCGGTCCGGGCAAGGTTTGACAACCCGATTCTTGAGATCGCTGGTTCACGTTTTGAACCGGAAGGACACGCGAAGATGGCGTCGTACTCCAAGGGCCTTGAAGGCGTTATTGCGGCCGAAACGAAGATGTCGTATATCGATGGTGAGAAGGGAGTTCTCGAGTACGTCGGGATTCCCATCGGCCAGCTGGCGGAGTTTTCGACGTTCGAGGAAACCGTCTTCCTTCTCTGGAACACCCGGCTGCCCCGCAAGGGCGAACTCGCCGATTTCTCCGCCAAGATCCGGGACCTGTACGAACTCCCCGCCGACATCCAGGCGATGATCGGGCAACTGCCCAAGGACGCCCAGCCCATGCACGTCATGCGCACGCTGGTCTCCGCACTCGGAATGTACGACGCCAAGCCCAACGCCACCGACGTCCCCACCGTCCGTGAGAAGGCCCTCAAGATCCTCGCCTGTGCCCCCGCGATGCTGGCGTACTTCCACCGTCACCGCCAGGGCAAGCCGTTCGTGAAGCCCGACGCCAACATGAGCTTCGCGGAGAACTTCCTCTATATGCTCAACGGCGCCAAGCCCACCGCCGCGATGGTCAAGGCCCTGGACGTCTGCCTCGTCCTCCACACCGACCACGGCCTCAACAACTCCACGTTCTCCGCCCGGGTGGTCATCTCCACCATGAGCGACATCTACTCGGCCATCACCGCCGCGATCGGCTCGCTCCGCGGCCCGCTCCACGGCGGCGCCAACGAGGGCGTGATGATCATGCTCAACGAGATCCCCACCGTCGAGGCCGCCGAGAAGTACGTGCACGACAAGCTCGCCAAGAAGGACAAGATCATGGGCTTCGGCCACCGGGTCTACAAGGCGTACGACCCACGCGCCAGCCACCTCAAGGTCCTCGCCAAGCAGCTCGCCCACGACACGGGCAACATGGCTCTCTACGAGAAGTCCAGCCGCATCGAGAAGGTCATGAGCGAGGCCGTTGCCGCCAAGGGCATCTACCCCAATGTGGACTTCTACTCCGCCACTACGTACCACTGCATCGGGCTCCCGCTCGACCTCTTCACCCCGATGTTCGTTCTCTCCCGCATCGGCGGATGGTCCGGCCACGTTATCGAACTGTTGAGCGACAACCGCCTCTTCCGCCCCGACGTGGACTACAAGGGCCCCCACGGCGTCGCATACACCCCGATGGACCAGCGTTGACCGACAACCGTTGAACCCAATTCAAACGCCGCGTGCCCGAGCACGCGGCGTTTTTGTTCTGCAACCCGCCGGCTTCACCGCCGCGGCCGGGCGTCCCAACTCCACCGCAGCGGCTCGTCGATCACCGTCACCCGTGCCGCCGCCGTCAGGTTCGCCGCCAGCGTGTCCATCGCCTCGCGTTCCTTGCGTGTGCGCACCTTTTCACGCACCAACTCCAGTTCCGCGCCCGACGGCGTCGGCCGGGCGGCGATCTGATCCTCGATCAGCACGAACCCGAACCCCGAGTCCAACGCGAGCAGCGAAGAGAGCGTGCCGGGCGAGCCGCTCAGAGCCGTGCGGATGATCGACGGGAGCGTCGGGTCCGTCGGATCGACCGGCCCGAACAGCCCGCCCCGCTGGCTCGAGGGATCGCGCGAGGACTGAAACGCCATCGCCGAGAACCGCGCCGACCGCGCGGGCCCCTGCGGAATCGCCTGGAGTTCCGCCAGCGCTTCGGAAGCGGTGCGATCGTTCTGCGCCACGAAGATCCGCGCCAGCACCTTGGCCGACAGCTCCTGCGTCACGCCGATGCTGATCGCCGCGTCGTCCACCAGCCCGTTCTGCCGCACCAGCGCCCGCAGCGAGGCGTTGCGTGCGAGCAGCGCCGCGTAGCGTCCCGGGCCCAGCCCGCGCGCTTTGCGGAAGCGGTCGATCATCGCCCCCGCCTGATCTTCGCTCACGCCCGCGTCGGCGCCGATGTTCGCAAGCAGCAGCGCACGCTCCGCTTCGATCTTCGATTTGTCGATCGTGATCCCCGCGTCGCGGCACGCCGCGCCCAGTTTCTGGTCCAGCACGAACTCCTCGAGCACCACCGCGCCCGCCGCCTCGTGCAGGCGGCCATCAAAGGCCGCGGCGTCGATCGGCGCACCGTCTACGAGCACCAGCGGCTTGTCCGTCGAAGCTCGTGGCGCCGCCGGTCGCTGCGACACCGGCTGGGCGAGATTGGGCAACTCGGAACGTGACGACCCGCCGCACGAAACAGAACACAGCACTAACAGCACGCCGAACACACCGGTTGTCTTCAGAGATCGCATGCGCAGATAGGAGCATACCGGACCGAGGAAATCAAGCGTCAAGCGGATTCTGACGCATTCGGGGCTCCAACCGGCGGCACGCGCGGCGCAAACGCGCTCGCCGCGCGCCGAATTGACCGATTCACGCATCTTTGCACGCGTTCGCGTGGTATAGACACAAAGAGAAACGGGCGCTAAGGGCCCGTCGAAATTGACGCGTTCATGGAGCGGCGCACGGGGAACAGACCGATGCGCCACGATCTGACATGTGAGTAATCCGCACGATGGGCCGAATATTTCTCGACAATCGTGGGGCTATGTGGTAAGATGGATCATTGATCCGAGAGGGCGTGCGCCCCTACACAGAGGCTCGTTGCGCCGGGGTTGCGTTAAAGTCCGCGTTCGCGGCAGATCGGAAACCAGGTAGCCAGCCTGAATAGTTCAGGGAGTGCATATGGAGGCCCACACTATGTGCGGTCGAAGAGTTCATTGTCGGAAACCCGGATTCACACTGATCGAGCTGCTGGTGGTCATCGCCATCATCGCATTGCTCATCGGCATTCTCCTGCCCGCGCTCGGAGAAGCCCGAAAGTCTGGACGGGTGACCATCTGTCAGTCGAACATGAAGCAGTTGGGCGTGGCGACTCAGTCGTACACCGCCGACTATGCGGACCGGCTGTACGCCTTCACGATCAGCAACAAGTCGTACGACCTGCTCGCGTACGCCGATCTGCGCAGCGTCGCCCAGAACGGCGACGCGTTGCGTTGCCACTCGGCCCAGGCCGTTGACATCATCCGCCGCCGCACGGGCCGCGATGACTTCGAACTCCCGGATGCCTGGATCCCCGACGTTCTGTACACCCACCTGGTCCTCCAGGACTACCTCGCCAGCCGCCTGCCTGAGAAGCTCGTGATCTGCCCCGAGGACAAGAACCGCCTGCTGTGGCAGACCGACCCCGTCGCGTTCGCCAACGGCGCGTTCATCCCGTCGCCCAACCCACTCTCCTCGCGCTGGCCCTACAGCAGCACGTACGAGACCAACGCCTTCCACTACGCCCCTGACCGTTGCGACAACGGCCCCGGCGTGACTCAGGGCGGTCAGCACAACCAGTACCAGCTCCTCGGCGACGCTGGCGAAGCCCTCGGTCGCCGCAAGATCCCCGACGCGGCGTTCCCCTCGCAGAAGGCCCAGTTGTACGACATCCAGTGCCGTCACAAGGGCAAGGTGCAGTTCTACTACGGCTACGCCGACGCGGTCTGCCCGATTCTCTTCTACGACGGCTCCGTCACGATGCGCCGCACCGGCCCACCGACCGACCCGATCGAGAACGGCGTCCGCATCCCGCTCGATGCGAACCCCGGCTGCGACCCCTCGCGTCCGACGTCTCCGTTCGCCCTGCTCGTGAACTACACGCCCGACACGTGGGAAACCCCCATCCGCGGCGGCGGCACCTCCGCCTCCTTCCCCGGCTTCTATCGCTGGACGCGTCTGGGCCTCAAGGGCATCGACTTCGGCGGCACCGAAGTCAAGATCCCGGGCACCTGATTCATTCCGTGGTCCTTCACCGAAACGGCCCCGCGTCCGCGGGGCCGTTTTTCAATTGGGTCTGTCGCACCCCGACTCTTCCGCTGCCGGCGTAGACTGGAGTTCAATGCCCGCGTTCAAGACACAGTTGGTCGATGGAAGAACCACGCCGCGCTTCGCGGGCGTGTGCACTTTCTGCCGTTTCCCCGCGATGTCGCCCGGCGACACGCCCGATTGGGCCGTTTACGGCGTGCCGTTCGACGGCGGCGTGACGTTCCGCCCGGGCGCTCGATTCGGCCCACGCGCCGTGCGTGACGCGTCCGCGTACGTCAAGCCTTATCACGTGGAGCACGCCGTCAACATCGCGGAGAAACTCTCGCTCGTCGACGCCGGCGATGCGCCCATCCGTCCCTACTCCATCAAGGAAACACTCGACTCGGTCGCGAACTGGGCCGGCGCCATCGGCGATCCGAAGGCCACGCGTCTTCTCGCCGTCGGCGGCGATCACTCCATCGCGTACGCCAACATCCGAGCCACTTGGGAACGCCGCGGCAAGCCCCCCAAAGGCCTGGGCCTCATCCACTTCGACAGCCACCTCGACACCGTGGACGCCGTGTGGGGTGAGAAATGGGGGCACGCTTCCCCTTTCATTCGCGCGATCGAGGACGGGCTCGTCGACCCCGCGACGATGATCTCGGTGGGCGTCAAGGGCCCCCTGAACACCGCGGCCGATCTGGACTTTGCGCTCTCCCGAGGAGTAACGGTCATCCGCCGCGATCAACTCGGCGTCGGCGATGCCCTGGGCGAGTTCGTCCGCGCCCACCCCGGCCGCGAGTGGTACCTCACGTTCGACGTCGACGTCGTTGATCCCGCGTTCGCGCCGGGAACCGGCACCCCCTCGATCGGCGGCATCACGACTTCCGAAGCCCTCTCCCTGCTGCGATCCCTCCGCGGCGCGGACATTGTCGGCGCCGATGTCGTCGAGGTGCTCCCCGACCGCGATGTCGCCGGCATTACCGCGCTCTTCGCCGCACACGTCGTCTTTGAGATCCTCGCGCTGGACGCCGCACGCCGGTAGCCAGGTCACCGATGAAGTCCGACTCGCCAGAGCGTGCCCGAATCCGAAAGGACCCGGCGGTCCGCGAGATCATCCGCGCGTGGCGCTCGCTCACCGGCGGCGGCGATACCCCCGATTCTGAACGTCGCACGCTGATCGCCTGCTCCGGCGGCGCTGATTCCTCGGCGCTGGCCATCGCCCTCGCCGCCGCCGCCCCTCGATCCGTCGTCATCGCTCACATCCTCCACGACATGCGGCCCACCGAACAAGCGCACGCCGACCGCGACGCCACCGAGAATCTCGCCGATCGGCTCGGAGTCCGGTACTTTGATGCCTTTGTCCGAGTCCGCAGCCGCCCCGGAAACGCCGAATCCGACGCCCGACTGCGCCGCTACGCAACCCTCGTGAGGATCGCCCGGGCAAAGCGGTGCCTTCACGTCGCCACCGGTCATCAAGCCGACGATCTGGCCGAGACGGTGATCATGCGGCTCCTCGCGGGAGCAGGACCACTGGCGATGTCGGGCATCCGCGAGAAATTGGAGCTCGATATACACCGCTCAATCGTCCGGCCCATGCTCGGCGTCACCCGCGCCGACTCTGAGCGCATCTGCCGGCTCTTCAACTGGACCTGGGCCGTAGATGCCACCAACGCCGACACCTCGCGCCTTCGGTCCGCCGTGCGCCACCGGGTCATGCCCGTCCTCAAGGAAATCTCTCCCCAGGTGCTCGCCCGCGTCCGCTACAGCGCCTCACTCCTGGCCGACGCCGGCAATCTGGTGCGTGCCTCTATCCCCGGACTCCTGTTCCAGGGCGATTCGTGCTCGCTCGTAAAGCACATCCCCCGCGATCAACTCCGCGGCAAGACCCGTCTGTACGTGGGGGAGGTCCTGCGGTGCTGGTACCAAGTGCTCACCCGCGGCCAACGAAAGCGCCGCCTGTCCTTCCGCGCGCTGGCCCCCGTCATCGCCGCGGCCCAGGACGATGATCGCCGACCCCGCGAGTTCAAGGTCGGCTTCGCCACGTTCCTGGTTCACAAGGACACCGTCACGCTCACGCCAGCAGCGAACGCACCAGAGTTTCGCACGTCATCGCCACCAGAATGAGCGGCAAGTGGATGATCGAACCGAAGAACAGGTGGCGTGCCTCGCGCCGCCCCCGGGTACGGATCACCCGGACTCCCAAGAGAAAGAACGCCACCCCGCTCACCGCCGCGAGCGACAGGTACGGCACGCCCAGCCGGTCCGGCATCACGATGGCCGGCAGCAGCGTGGCCGGGATCAGCGCCGCGCTCCACAGTCCGATCGTTGCCGACGTCCAGCCCCCCGCCGGATCGATCACCGGCAGCACCACGTACCCGCCCTTGGCGTAATCGTCTCTGTACATCCACGCGATGGCGAGAAAGTGCGGGATCTGCCACACGAACATCAGGATGAACAGCGACAACCCGCCCGGGTCGCGCAGCGACTGCCAGCCCTCGACTCCGCCGGCCGTCCAGCCGATCAGCGGCGGCAGCGCCCCGGGGATGGCCCCCATGAACGTCGAGAGCGACGTGCGCGTCTTCATCGGCGTGTACATCGCGATGTACGACACAATGCACGCCAGCGAGATGAGCGCCGGAGCCGGCCCGTTCATCAGCCACAGGATCCCGCAGCCCGCGACCCCCAGGAACACACCCAGCGCCAGCACCGACGCCGGAGTCAGCCGGCGTTGCGGCAACGGCCGACGCACCGTGCGTGGCATCACCGCGTCGCGTTCGCGCTCCATGTACTGGTTGATCGCGTTCGCCCCCGCCGCCGACAGAGCCGTGCCCACCCCGCAGGCGAGCCCCAGAACGGCCAGCTCCCACGCCGATCTTGCCCGCAAGGCAGCCGCCATGACGAAACCCACCAGCGAGGTGATCGTGACCAGTTTGGTGATCCCCGGCTTGGTCGTTTCGATGAAGCTGGCGATCTTTGTGGGCGTAACCGCTCGTGCCGAACCGTGCGGAGGAGCCGGGGAGTGCAGGTCCAGTATCGTCGCGGTCTCTTCCAAGGCAAAACGCTCCGTTGGGTCGGCGTTGCGTGCGGAATCCGACGCGTCGCACGCGAAAAAAACAGTGGGGTAAAAGGGTAGCTCGCCTCGCGGAGGTCGGCGGTCGTTCTTTCAGCGCGAGAATGCGTGAAACACACACAAACGTCCGCACATCCCGGCACGGGCACGCTTACTATGTCTCATGCCCCCTCCGCCAGGCCAGCCCGAGAGCCAGCAGCCCCCCAACCAAGCCCAACCCACCCCCGTAGTTCCCCCCACCCAGCCCAAGTTCTCACCCGCGAGGCAGGCCACGCCTTGGTCTGACCAGGGCGAGGAAAGTCAACCGCGCCGAGCATCGCTCGCGGACCTGGCGACCTCATCGGCGGACTCGGAGTTCTACAGCCCCATTCCCGAAGGATACCAGCGCGGATTCCACAAATACGTGGTGGTGCTAGGCACCGTGATGTCCGGCCTGGGCAAAGGGATCTTTGCCTCGTCCCTGGCCAAGATGCTGAAGGAAAAGGGACTCGTCGTCGCCCCGATCAAGATGGAGGGCTATCTCAATATCGACTCGGGGACTCTGAACCCCTACCGCCACGGCGAAGTCTTCGTGCTCGACGACGGCACCGAGTGCGATATGGACCTGGGCACCTACGAGCGCTTGCTCGACCAGAACCTCTCCCGCCGCAACTTCGTGACCAGCGGCCAGTTGTATTCCGAAATTCTCGAGCGTGAACGCCGCGGCGCGTACCTCGGCCGCGACGTGCAGATGATCCCCCACGTCACCGGCGAGGTGAAGCGAAAGCTCCGCGAACTCGCGGTCCGGGGCGACGGCCAGCGCCGCGCCGACGTGGTATTCGTCGAGGTCGGGGGCACCGTCGGCGACTACGAGAACGGGTTCTACATCGAGGCGCTCCGCGAGCTGGCGTTCGAAGAAGGCCCCGGCTCGTGCTGCTTCGTCGCCCTTACGTACGTCATCGAGCCCAAGGCCCTGGGCGAGCAGAAGTCCAAGGCCGCGCAGCTGGGCATCAAGCGCCTGATGGAAGCGGGCATCCAGCCCCACATCATCGCCTGCCGCGCCGGCAACCCGATCTCCGACTCGATCGTCCAGAAGATCGCGATGTTCAGCAACGTCTCGATGCGCCGGGTCTTCTCGATGCACGACCGCGACAGCATCTACACCATCCCCGAGGAGATGCGCCGCGAGGGTCTCGACCGCGAAATCCTCTCGATCATGGGCATGCACGAGCGTGTCGATGTCTCGCTCGAGGACAAGGCCCGCGAACGCTGGATGAGCTTCGTCAAGAAACTGGTGGCCCCCAAGCCCCGCACCATCCGCCTCGGCATCGCCGGCAAGTACGCGAACCTCCGCGACGCCTACGCCTCGATCGACAAAGCGCTGGAGCACTGCTCCGCGCACCTGGGCGCCAAGATCGAGGAAGACTGGATCGACACCACCGCGATCACAGACTCAAACGTCGAGCAGTTCCTCGGCGACCTCGACGCCGTCATCGTCCCCGGTGGGTTCGGCCTCCGCGGCGTTGAAGGCAAGATCGCGTGCGTGAAATACTGCCGCGAGAAGGGCGTGCCCTACCTGGGCATCTGCCTGGGCTTCCAGGTCGCGGTCATCGAGTTCGCCCGCAACGTGCTGGGCCTTAAGGAAGCCTCCTCAACCGAGTTCAACCCTCGTACGCCGCACCCGGTCATCAGCGAGCTGCCCGAGCAGAAGAAGATCGAAGGCCTGGGCGGCACCATGCGCCTGGGCGCGCAGGATGTCGCGATCACCCCCGGCACACTCGCTTCATTCCTCTACGGCGGCAAGACGAGCGTCCGCGAACGTTTCCGTCACCGCTACGAGGTCGATCCCGAATACATCAAGCGTCTCGAAGACGCCGGCATGGTCTTCTCCGGCCGCCACCCCACCCGCCCGATCATGCAGGTGATGGAGCTGCGCCGCCCAGGCCCCGATGCGCCCGTGGGCATGCCCACCCACCCGTTCTTCATCGGCGGACAGTTCCACCCCGAGCTCACCGGCCGACCGCTGCGCCCCCAACCGTTGTTCATGGGGCTGGTCGCCGCGGCGATCGAACGCAAGTTCGGTGCGCTGCCCGAATCCCGCGACATGTGGTCCGACGAACTGCGCCGCTGGACCGGCCGAGGCGTCCCCTCCGGCCAGACCGCCGTCGCAAGCCGCTGAGCTCCGTCGTCCTCTCGCGGTACGCCTCGTGCGTACGTCGCACGACAGTCTGGCTGCCTTGCGCGAATGTGTCGCGGGCGATCG
>JBGAMO010000160.1:0-12090 GCA_044222845.1 Phycisphaerales bacterium | reverse complement strand
CCCATCCAGTCCCGGGCGATTCCGCTCATCCTTGAAGGCCGCGACGTCCTGGGCTGCGCCCAGACCGGCACCGGCAAGACCGCCGCGTTCGCGCTGCCGGTCCTTCACCGCCTGATCATGGCGCCCGTCGATAAGTCCCAGCGCGGCGCCGCCAAGGCCCGCGTGCTCGTACTCGCGCCCACCCGCGAACTGGCCGCGCAGATCGCCGCCAGCTTCGCCACCTACGGCCGCGAGTCGGGCCTCACGCACACCACCGTCTTCGGCGGCGTCAGCGAGTTCCACCAGAAGAAGGCCCTGGCCAAGGGCGTGGACATCATCGTCGCCACGCCCGGCCGTCTGATCGATCTGATGCAACAGCGCGTCGCGGACCTCTCCGGCGTCACCACGCTCATCCTGGATGAAGCCGACCGCATGCTCGACATGGGCTTCATCCACCCCATCCGCCGCATCGCCGCGGCGGTCCCCGCCGGCCGCCAGACGCTCCTCTTCTCCGCCACCATGCCGCGGGAAGTCCAGGCGCTCGCCAACTCACTCCTGCGCGATCCCGTCAAGGTCGCCGTCACCCCCGTGGCTTCGGCCGCGCCGATGATCGAGCAGACCGTGTACATGGTCGAGCGGATGAGCAAGCAGCCGCTGCTCTCGCACCTGCTGATGGACCCGGCGATGTCCCGCACCGTCGTCTTCACCCGCACCAAGCACGGCGCGGAGAAGCTCGGCAAGCGGCTCAGGGCCAGCGGCGTCTCCACCGAAACAATCCACGGCGACAAGGCCCAGAACCAGCGCACCCGCGCCCTGGAACGCTTCCGCGCCGGCCAGGCCCGTGTGCTGGTCGCCACCGACGTCGCCGCCCGCGGCCTGGACGTCGACGGCATCACCCACGTCGTCAACTTCGATCTTCCCATGGAAGCCGAGGCCTACGTGCACCGCATCGGCCGCACGGGCCGCGCTGGCGCCGCGGGCATCGCCATTTCCTTCTGCGACGGCGAAGAACGCTCGCTGCTGCGTGACATCGAGCGTCTGCTCACCAAGCGGATCACCGTCGCGACCACGCCTCGGATCGAGACCCCCATCGCGGTCTACCCGCCGGCGGAAGATTCCGTCCGCCAGCAGCGGCCGTACCAGAACCGCACCACCGGGCCGTGGCGAGCGATCCCGCCCCCCCTCCCGGCCCAGCCCCACCAGCCGCACGGCTCGTCGTATTTCCAGCCACCTGCACGCCAAGCCCCAGTCCCGCCCGCAGTCCCAGCAGGGCGAGCAACGGGGTCAGGGCGGCGACCGCGCCCGCAGGCCGCCAAGAAGTTCCGCCCCCCTGGGCCAAGAGCGGCGGCCGCACCCGTCGGTATTGATCCCCCGGCCGACGCACGCCGCCGGCCTCATCCGCAGCTATTCCCGCCGTCCATCCCCGGCCACCGCCCCGATTCATCGCGCGAAAAATCCGCGCTGAGCAGGGCGGCGCCTCTCTACCATCCCGCAACCAACACAGGAGTACCTGACCCTTGCTGCGCACCCCTCTTCACTCGTTCCATCTCGAATACGGCGCCCACATGGTTGAGTTCGCAGGCTGGGAAATGCCCATGTACTACAAGGGCGGGGGCGTGCAGGCCGAGCACAAGCAGGTCCGCGAGAGCGGCGGCATTTTCGACGTCTCCCACATGGGCCGCGTCCGGTTCTCCGGCCGCCACGCCCGCCGCCTGCTCGAACGCGTCTGCACCCGCCGCATCAGCGACATGGAGATCGGCCAGTGCCGCTACTCCCTGGTCTGCAACGAGGCCGGCGGCGTGCGCGACGACGTGATCGTCTACCGCGTCGACGACGACGCGTTCCTCGTCGTCGTCAACGCCAGCAACCGCGAGAAGCTCGTGGCCCACTTCGAGGCCGTGCGTGCCTCCGCGGACTACACCGTCAAGATCGACGACCAGACCACCTCCAGCGCGATGGTCGCGCTTCAGGGCCCCCGTGTCATCGAGCGCATCGGCCAGTTCAGCCGCGAAATCCCCTCGCTCAAGAAGTACCGCTTCGCCGTCAAGAATCTGCTGGTCGCCAAGCTCATCGTCAGCCGCACCGGCTACACCGGCGAGGACGGGGTCGAAGTCATCCTCCCTTCCATCGCGGTCGGAATGGCCCTCAAGTACCTCTTCCAGGGCGTGGACATCAAGGCCGAACAGGCCGTGCTCAAGCCCGCGGGCCTGGGCTGCCGCGACACGCTGCGCACCGAAGCCTCGATGCCCCTCTACGGCCACGAGTTGGGCGAAGAGATCAACGCCCTCTGGTGCGGCGTTGATTTCGCCATCTCCCTCGACAAGGACCAGATGGACAAGGGCGAGAAGTTCATCGGCCAGGACGCCCTCAAGAAGACCGTCGCCGAGGGCGGCCCCAAGCGCAAACTCGCCGGGTTCTTCATCGAGGGCCAGCGCTCCGCCCGTCCGGGCATGATCATCCGCAAGGACGGCAAGGAAGTCGGCCTTGTCACCAGCGCCTGCCCCAGCCCCACACTGGGCCGCGGCATCGCGATGGGCTTCCTCGACCTGCCCCTGCACGGCACCGGCACGTTTGAGATCGACACCGGCAAGGGCTCAACGCTTCCCGCGACCCAGACCGCGATGCCGTTCTACAAGGTCGCGAAGAAGTAACGACTCACCGCAGCCACTCGGCGGGCGCCGGGCCCGCGACAGCGCGGATCACCGAGCGGATCCCGCCGCGGCCTTTCCAGTCCGTCTTGACGACCAGCCACGCCGGCTTCATCGCCGCCGCGAGGTCGTCGCGGATTTTGTTCGTCACCGCCTCGTAGTAAATGCCCTCGTTGCGGAACGACTGCAAGTACATTTTGAGGCTCTTGAGCTCCACGCACACGCCCCCGGCCTTCGCGCCCCGCGGCTCAAATCGCAGCGTCACCGTGCCGAAGTCCGGATGACCCGTCACGGGGCAGACAGACGTGAACTCCTCGGCCACGTGCTCGATGACGAACGGCGTGTCCGAGGGCGTCGGGAAGACTTCAAGGAGTGTGGCGTCGGGCATGGGAGCGATTATTGCGTTCAGCGGTAGCGGCCGAGCAGTTCCAGAATCCGCGGCTGCTGGGGCTCGATCTGGAGGCTGCGCCGCAGCGCCCGGATCGCCTCGGTCTTCGCCGCTTCGTCGGTCTGCTTGCTCCACTCCCACTGGTTGAGCAGGCACGCGCCGATGCCGTTGAGCGCGGGGTAATGGTTCGGATCGATCTCCACCGCCTTGCGGAACGCGGCGAGCGAATCCGGGTACTGCCGCAGCCTGAACAAGCCGAAGCCCAGGCGTTCGTACGCCACCGCCGTGGGCTCGGTCTTCACAAGCTGCGTCAGCGTGTTGACCATCTCTTCGTAGCGCCCCGTCTTGCCCAGGCTCTCGGCGAGATTGAGCAGCAGCGGCGCGGAGAGTTCGGCCAGTTCCGCCGCCTGCTGATACTCGACCACCGCCTCCTCGTGCCGGCCCAGCGAGGCCAGGATCGCCCCGAGATTGGTCCTCGCCGGCGCGCTCTTGCCGTTGAGCTGCACGGCCTTCTGGCCGTACGGCAGAGCCTCGGCGGGCTCGCCCAACTGCAGATACGCCGTCGCGAGATTCAGATTCGAGTTGAAATCATCGGGCTTGATCTGGATCGCCCGCAGGTACGCCCGCACGCTCTCGTTCACGCGGTTGAGCAGTTGCAGCATCAGCCCGTGCAGGTACTGGGCGTTGAAGTTCCCCGGCTCCAGTTCCGCGGCCTTGCCGTACCGCTTTTCCGCCTGGTCGTACGAGCCGCGCTGACGATAAATGTCGCCCGCGCCCATGTACGCAGTCGTGAGCTTGGGGTTGACCTCGATCGCCTTCTCAAACTCCGCCAACGCCAGTTCATACTGGCCCTGGGAAGCAAGGCTCGAGCCCCGCTGCACCAGGCCCTGCCCGTCGGTCTTCGAGGCCTCGCCCTTGCGATCCACGGATACCGCCGGAGCCTTGCCGACGCTGTCCGGCGACATCGTCGCCCCCGAAGAGGTCGATGACGCCGACTTGGTCTTCGGTTTGTTGTTGTACTTATCCAGCGACTGGCACCCGCCGAAACACACGGCGACAATCGCGGCCGTGGACAATGCGATTCGTTTCATCGGGTTCTTTGACATGGGGTCGATTATTGGTTGATTCAACGAAGTCCGCTTCGATACCCGCCGCTCCTGCACGACCGCGCGGGTGCCAACAGTACGCTCGCCGCCCGATCTCCCGGCCCGCACGGAACGGGCCGCCAATCTCCGAGGATCATCGGCAATTCCCGCCCGAACAGGCAAGACCGCACATCCTCGGCCGGGCACTCACGCTCGGCCGGGCACTCATGTTGGCGGGGACTTGCGACCGGCCTTCACCCGAACCGGTGCTGCACTCCTTCGAGCCCTCTTCGATGAGCCCGTCACCTGTGCGACTCAGGGTTCATGTCCTGTTGTTCGCTGCCGTCCGTCCTTCTCCCTTCTTGGGCGTTTCTGAGTATCTTGGGTATGTCCTGAACGCGGCGGTGGTTCACCACCGCCGCGAACCCGCCTTCGCCAACGCCTTGGCCGAGAACTCTCCCCGTCGTGCTTCTCGCGCCCCGCCCACCCACCCCTGGCCAATGTGCTCGTGCCGGTCCAGATGGCTCCCCACCGGCCCCTTGCTGTCGTTGAGGTGCATCGCCCGCAGGTTCTCCATGCCGCAGACGCGATCAAACTCGTCCAGCGCCTTGGCGGCGGAATCCCGCGTGGACATGTCATACCCCGCCGCGTGCATGTGGCAGGTGTCCAGGCAGAACCCCACGCGATCCCCCGGAGCCCCCGCCGCGATGATGGCGGCCCGCAGTTCACGCAGATGCTCGAACGGCCCGCCGATGTGGCTGCCCGCGCCCGCCGTGCCCTCCAGACACACCACCGTGCGCCCGCCCTTGCACCGCTTGAACAACTCCTTGTACGCCGAAGCGATCCGATCGATCCCCTCCCGCAGCGTCCACCCGACGAACGAGCCGGGGTGATGCACGAGCAACGCGATGCCCAGCGTCTCGCACCGCTCGATCTCGTCGGTCATCAGGTCGACGCTCTTGGCCCACAGATCGTCCTTGCAACTGGCGATGTTGATGAGGTACGACGCGTGACTGACGATGCGATCCTGCCAGCCCAGTTGCGCCACCTTCGCCCGCCACTCATCGACCATCGCCGCGTCCAGCGGCTTGGCCTTCCACTGCTGCTGGTTCTTCGTGAACACCTGCACGGTGTCGAAGCCCAGCTTCTCCGCCTCGTGCAGCGCGTTGACCATCGAACCGGCGATCGAGAGGTGTGATCCGAACATGGTGCGAGGGTAGCGGGTCCAAAAAGAGACAAGCCGCACCGGGGTGGAAGTGCGGCCTGTCCCAAACGGAAGCAATCCGATATATGTGAGGAATCAACCTCGAACGATCGAACGGCGGCGAATCTTCTACCGGCGTCCGCGCTTCACGGTTGCTTCTTGTCGATCTTCTTTTCCATGTCGTCCAGGCGCTTGTTCAACCGGTCGAGGCTCTCGGAAAGGCGATCGAGCTTCTCGGTCATCTCGCCGCCGGCGTGCATGCGATTGCCGGGCACGACCCACACGTGGTCGGGGCCGCCCTGCCCGCCGCCGCCGATGATGGTGCGACCGCCCTGGCCCTCGTCACGCCACTGCTGCACCTTGAGGCGCAGCTCGCCGCTGGACTTCTCGATCTCCGCCAGCGCCTTGGCGAGCGACTCCTGCAGCTTGGCTTTCCATTCCGCGCCGCCCGCGTCCGCACGCTGCAACTGCTCCATCGCACGCTCGATCGCGCGGCGGGCCTCGGCCGTCCAGTCCTGTTCGGGGGCCATCAGCCCCTGCAGGCCGGGCAAACCCGGCACGCGAGCAGCCCGGGGCGTCCGAGACTGCGGCGCGACCGTTTCGCGGGCCTTCTGCATGGCGTCCTTGTCGTACGCGGCCAGATCCAGCGTCAGCGTCTTTTCCGCGTCGCCACGCTTGATCACCACGTCAACCTTGTCGCCGCCCTTTTTCTTCATCAGGATCTCGCGCAGATCCTTGGGCTCGTCGACCTGGTGCCCGTCGATCTTCAGGATCACGTCGCCCTTCTGCAGCCCCGCCTTCGCGGCCGGCATGCCCGGGAAGATCTCCTCGACCACGATCCCGTCGTCTTCCTCGTTGTCGTTCATCAGGAGCCCCAGCATCACCGGCGGAGGCTCGGGCTCGGCCATCATCGCGTCCGGCGCTTCCGGCGGCTCGGGCGGCGCCGGGGCGATCGGAGCACGGGGCATCGCGAAGCCCTTCACCACGCCATGCCCCTGAACAGCGATGCCGCCGACGTTGAACGAGTGAACGACCTCGCCGTTCTTGCCGAGCAGTTCGATCTTGTCGCCCGCCCGGCGGATGCGATCCTGCGGGACCTTCTTGCCGTTGATCTCGGCCGACACGTCATCGCCGCTCATCTTGAGCGTGTACGTATCGTCGCCCTCGGTCTCGCTGACCATCATCGTCATGTTCGACGAGAAGGTCTGCTCCTCCGCCGCCTTCATCTTCTTGCCGCTCTTGCGGATCGGCTGGCTGAAGCTGCCCTTGAGGTTGCGGTCAGTGTCTTCTTCGTGTTCGTGTTCATGCGTGTGTTCCCAGAGAAGCGATCGGTTTGAGTGTCCTTCGGAATTCCACCCGCCGCGTTTCGATGTGCCCGCTTCCGCACCCGCAGGGATGCACGTCGCGGGAATCTTCCGTCATGAATTCACACCGCGGGCTTGCGGAACTTCCTGGGCGCCTGCTCGGGCACCAGTTGCACCGGCGCCTGCTGGCCCGTCTCGTCGGTGGTGAAGCGGTACAGGTTGTCCACCCGCTGCTTCTCCACCACGCCGCGCAGATAGAAAATGTCGTACCCGTGGCCGTCGGCCGCCGGCACCACGTCGATGATCTTTCGATCGGGCGTTTCGCCCACCACCGTGCCCGCCTTCTTGCCCGTGTCTAGGTAACGGTTGAACAGGTCCGCCGCGCTCTCGATCTGAGATGTCAGCCCGGCGCGAACACCCTCGCTCCCGCCCAGCATCGGGACCGTGCCCCGGCCCACGAACGCGAGCGCCATCGCCGCCGCGGCCGCCCAGCCCGCCCACGTGCCCACGCTCCGCGCCCGCGCCGCCACCGACACGGTCTTGGGGAACGCGAACGTCGGCGGGATCTCCGCCTGCACCGGTTCCGCCGCACGCGGAAGCCGCACGGCCTCGGCCTTCGCCGTTTCGCGCCGCACCGCCGCCGTCAGCACCGCGTGGTCGCGCTGCGCCAACGCCAGTTCCTTCCACACCCCGGCATCCGCAGAGGCTCTCGCCTCCAGCGCGGACCAATCGGACGAGCCCGCTCGCCCGTCGATCACCCTTGAAACCAGAATGTCCAGATCAGTGTCGGCCATATTGAACCCTTCCAAACTCCACCATTCAGAATGGATGCGCCGCGGCGTCTCCTCCGTCCGCACGAACGCCCCGTATTTTGCAGTATTCCCGAACTAGACCCTACCGGCGCTCCCCAACCCCAGCCGCCGGTCTTCTTCCTCACGCTCCCGCGCCGCCGCAAGCTCTCGCAACTGCCTGCGGCCGCGTGCAATCCGCGTTTCAATGGTCGTTTCGGGCAGGTCCAGGATCTCCCCGATCTCCCGATAACTCAGGTCATGGATCGCCTTGAGCAGCAGCGGTTCGCGATACCCGTCGGGCAGTTGCGCCGCCAGTTCCATCAACAGCCTGCCCTGCTCGTATTCAGCAAGCGATTCGGGGGCCGCTTCGTGATCCCGGCCCCGCCCCTCGAACGTGTCCTCGGTCCCTTCAGAGCCCCCCATCCGCTCATCGCTCTGGCGACGCTTCCCCGACCGTGCCGCGGCGTGCGCAACATTGATCGCCACAGTCCGCAGCCAGGGCCTCACAGCCTTGGGGTCGCGAACCTCCCCCACTTTCCGAACCATCGACATCGCGACTTCCTGCAACAAGTCCTCGACATCCGCCCATCGCGGCTTGTGCGCCAGCAGAATCGCCGCCACCCAGCGGCGGTTGGCGTTCCAGAGTTCATGCAGCGCGTGCGCATCGCCGGACACCGCCGCCTCGGCGATCCGCTCCGCGCGAGCGCGTGCAGCATCCTCCGCCGCCAACTCCGCGGCCGCGACGGCCGAAAGGCCGCCGCGCTGATCCGGCACTGCGAGATCTTCCACACCCTGATGCTGCAACTGCTGCTCCGTTCACCACCCAAGATGCGCCCGGTTTGCTGTTCCGCCGCAAAACAGGATACGAACGATTCCGCCCGGTTTCCCCAATCACTCCCATGAGCAAACGCCCGCAACTCCGCATTATTGGGGCGTACCCTCTCGACCTTTCACCGACAATCTCACCCCGTTCATCTGCCGATGCCCGACAGCCCACGCCCATCCTCTTCCGAAGCAGTCATGCCGCTGGGCGATCATCTGGAGGAACTCCGCAAACGCCTGATCCATGCCCTATACGGGCTGGCGCCGATTTTCGTGCTCTCGCTGGTCTTCGGTCAGCATCTGCTCGGGTTTCTCATCTCCCCGCTTCAGCACGCCCTGCTCGCCTCGGGACACGATCCGGCTCCCCTCGCCACCGAACCCCTCGAAGTCTTCGGCGCGTACATCAAGGTCAGCCTGATCGGCGCGGTCGTCGTCGGTAGTCCGTGGGTTCTCTTCCAAATCTGGCGCTTTGTCGCCCCGGGTCTGTACGACCGCGAGAAGCGCTTCGTGTATTTCCTCCTGCCGCTCTCGGCCATCCTCACCACCTCGGGCCTGTTGTTCCTCTTCCGCGTGGTGATGCCGCTCATCCTGGCCTTCTTCCTGCAGTTCGGCGTGCAGATCGGCGTGCTCGCTCCAATCTACGCGGACCTGCCCCCCAACACCACGCTCCCCAAGATCGTGATTCTGGACGGCGACCCCAAGTCACCCGCGCCCGGCGAAACCTGGTTCAACAAGCGCCTCAACGAAGAGCGCCTGTGCATCTCCGTCTCCGCCTCCGGCGTTCCCGAGATTCTCGCCCGGCCCATGAACAAGGCCGCGGGCATCCGCCAGGACTTCCGCGTCGCCTCGTACATCTCGCTGCTGCTCTCTCTCTCCATCGCCTTCGCGGTGGCCTTCCAGACCCCCGTCGTGGTGCTGCTCCTGGGCTGGGCGGGATTCATCGACGTCGCGTTCCACTCCAAGTTCCGCCGCCACGCCCTCTTCGGCTGCGCCATCGCCGCGGCACTCATGACCCCCGGCGACGTCGCCTCGATGCTCCTGCTCTGGATCCCGCTCTACGCCCTCTACGAGTTGGGCGGGCTGCTCCTGCGCATGTTCCCCGCGTCGCGCGTCGCCGCGGGATTCAAGGGCAAAGAGCCCGACGCCGCAGCGGATTGAATCACTCCCCCATCGCCGCGACGCACGCGTCGGCTACTCGCCGCACGCTCAACCCCGCCACCTCGATCACCACGTCCGCCAGCGACCGGTACAGCCCGTCGCGCTTCGCGAGCATCTCTTCAACCTCCGCCAGCGTCCCCGCCGGCGTCAGCCCCGGCCGCTGCGCAACATCCGTCGCCGCCAGCCGCTCGCGCAGGGCGTTCGCATCCGCACGCAGATACACAATCCTCCCGGAACCCTCCAACTTCGCCGCCTCCAGCAGTTCCGCCGCGCCCGGAGCGGTGGGCGTGCCCCCGCCCAGCGCCAGGACCGCGTCCTTCCGAGCCACCACGCCCTGCAGTGCCCGTGTCTCGGCGGCCCGGAACTCAGTCTCGCCGAACCTGTCCCACGCTTCGCGCACCGTGGCGCACCCCAGCAGCCCCGGCGTCACATGATCAAGGTCGACAAACTCACGCGACATCGCCGCCGCGGCTTCACGCCCCGCCGTCGTCTTCCCGCTGCCACGCAAGCCGATCAGGATCAGGTTCATCGTTCGTCCGCCGCGCATCAGCACAACGTCTTCAACTCTCGCCGCATGATCTTGCCCGTCGCGTTGCGGGGCAGTGCTTCAAGCACCCGGATCTCCGAAGGCACCTTGTACCCCGCGAGGTTCTGCCGGCACCACGCCAGCAACGCCTTCTCGTCGAACGCCTGCCCCTCATTCATCTCGACAAACGCCAGCGGCAGTTCGCCCCGCATCGGGTCCTTGGTGCCGATCACCCCGCTGTCCTTCACGCTCGGGTGCCGGTTGAGCACCTCCTCGATCTCGCGGGGGAAGACGTTCTCCCCGCCCACGATCAGCATCTCCTTGAGCCGCCCGGTGATGTACAGGTGCCCCTCCGCGTCGAACCGCCCGATGTCGCCGGTGCGGAAGAAGCCGTCGCGTGTGAACGCCGATTCAGTCTCCTTCGCCAGCTTGTAATAGCCCCGCATCACGTTGGGCCCGCGCACCTGCACCTCGCCGTCGTGCCCCCACGGCAGGGCGATCCCGGAGTTGAGGTCGATGATCCGCTCCTGCACATCCGGCAGCGGCTTGCCCACCGAGTGCGGACGGCTCTCCGACGGCCGGCACCAGTTCGTCACCGGCGCGGTCTCGGTCAGTCCGTACCCCTCGTTGATCGTGATGCCGAAGCGCTCCTTGAACCGAGCCGCCACCGCGTCCGGCAGCGGCTCGCCGCCCGAGACCACGATCCGCATCGAAGCGAAGTCTTCGGGCCCCGCGTCCTTCGCCGCCAGCAACGCGTTGTACATCGACGGGATCGCCACCATGATCGTCGGCCGGTGCTCGCGGATGAGCCGCACGATCCGCGACGGCACAAACCGCGCCGGGTACGTCACCTTCATCCGCCCCGCCAACGGGAGCAGCGTGAGCACCGTCAACCCGAAGCTGTGAAACTGCGGCAGCACGCCCAGGATCGAGTCGGTGGGCAGCAGTTCGATCCACTGCAGCACCTGCCGCACGTTCGCCCACAGGTTCCCGTGCGTCAGCATCACGCCCTTGGGCTTGCCGCTCGTGCCCGATGTGTATAGCAGCACCGCCAGGTCTTCATCGTCCGCCGTCAGCGGCCTCACCGGCTCGGGAACGCCGCTGAAGTCCTGCTCCTCCAGTTTCAGCAGCCGTTTCACCCGCGGCGTGTGGTGCGTCGCCTCCAGCAACGACTGCGTGGTGATGATCGTGTCCGTCTCGCAGTTGTCGATGACGTACTGCAGTTCCTCGGGCTTGAGCAGGTAGTTCAGCGGCACCACCGTCTTGCCCACCATCCACCCCGCCAGCGCGGCCATTGGGAACGCCCCGCTCGTGGGCACCATCACCCCCACCGTCGACGTCTCGCACCTGGCCCGGATCAGCGCCACCAGGTGCATCGCCCCCACCAGGATCTCCGCCGCGCGGTACGACTTGCGGTCATCCACCACGGCGATGCGCCGCGGATCACGCAACAACTTCCGGATGATGGGCCAATGCAGACTCAATCGACGGGGATTCCAGTGCTCGGGTCAGTGCGCAAGACGCAACCGTAGCCCCCGCCCCACGGATCGAACAGGCCCCTTTTCCCACGCGTTGTGTCCCCTTACCCTAGCTCTCCGCGGCGTTGTGCCCGCGCACCCGCACGCCCGCAAGGACGCACCCCACCATGCCGACCGCCAGATTCGCACTCTTCGCCCTCCTCACCGCTCTCGCCGCGGCGTTCCTCGGAGGCTGCTCGAGTTCACAGACCTCCAGTTCCGCCAACTACACCGAGGCCTTCAAGGCCGGCCGCTACGCCGACGCCTACGAATCCGCCTCCAAGCAGGCGACGCTCGGCTCGGGCCCCAAGAAGGACCAGGCCTCGCTCATCGCCGGCCTCTCCGCCCACGCCCTCAACCGCAACGACGACGCCGAGAAGTTCCTCACCCCCGTCGTCGGCAACGCCGACCCCAAGATGGCCGACGAGGCCGGCGCCGCCCTCGGCCTCATCGCCGCCGAGCGGGGCCAGCACGACAAGGCCGCCGAGTACCTCACCCAGGCCGGCCGCAAGCTCACCGGCGACGACGCCGCGCGGGCCTTCCTCTACGCGGGCGATTCGTACAAGTCCCTGGGCAAGACCACCGAGGCCCGCGGCATGTGGAGCCTCGCGCAAACCAACGTCGTCAACGACAGCGCCCTGCGCGTCATGATCGGCGACCGCCTCAAC
>JBGAMO010000159.1:0-11578 GCA_044222845.1 Phycisphaerales bacterium | reverse complement strand
TGTCGTTGACGTTGATGGCGGGCACGGCGAGCTCGCCGCGGGCCTGCATCTCGTACAGGCGGTGCACGCCGGTGGTGGTCTCTTCGCTGACGCCCTTGATGCCGGCGAGGGCCTTGGAGAGGCGGCCGGGGTTGTTCTTGAGTTCGGAAGTGATGAGCTTCAGGATGACGCCCCACTCCTCGGAGTCGGACTTGTCGTTGAAGGCGGGGACCTTGCCGGCCTTCTCGAACTGCGCGCCCTTGTGGAGGAGCAGGGTCAGGTCGCCGCCGTCATCGAGCACCATGTTGGGGCCCTGGCCGTTGGCGAAGTTGAGCAACTGGTTGGTGCACCACCAATACTCCTCGAGCGTCTCGCCCTTCCAGGCGAAGACCGGCGTGCCCTTGGGGTCGACGACGGAGCCGTCCTTGCCGACGACGACCGCCGCGGCGGCGGTGTCCTGCGTGCTGAAGATGTTGCACGAGGCCCAGCGGACATCGGCGCCCAACTCAACGAGGGTCTCGATCAGCACGGCGGTCTGCACGGTCATGTGGAGGCTGCCGGCGATGCGGGCGCCCTTGAGCGGCTTCTGTGCGCCGTACTTCTCGCGGAGGGCCATGAGGCCGGGCATCTCGACTTCGGCCAGGCGGATCTCGTGGCGGCCGAGTTCGGCGAGCGCGAGGTCCTTGACCTTGAACTCAAGGCCGGACTTGGAGATGGAGGGAGCAACGGGGGTGGCTGTGGTGGACATGGTGAAAACCGAGAATAAGGAAAGTGGAAAAGGGGGGTTTGGAACGGTGGAGGACGGAATAACCGGTGACTTAGTGTGTGATTCTTCCTGTGGCGACGAAGAGTGCGGGGCCCTTGGCTTGTGGTTCCGTGGGAAGTTCCTGGTAAAAGGGGCTTGCGAACCCCGCCTGCGTAAGCATCGACACGATCGACTCCTTCGAGAATCCCAAGTGCTTGTGGCCCATCGTGCGCTTGTACTCGTCCCGGTCGTGCTCCACCATGTCCACGAGAGCGACGACGCCGCCCCCACGATCAGGGCGGAGCACGCGCCGCAGTTCTTTGAGTGCATCGGCGGGATTGTCCACGTGGTGCAGTACGAGCATGCAGACCGCGGCGTCGATCGTGGCCGATTCGATCGGCAGGCGGTCCAGCGTCGCTTCGACGAACTGAACATTCGCCCGCGATGTCAGCCGCTCCCTCGCCGAGGTGAGCATCGGCTCGGATTGATCGATCGCCACCACCCGCTCAACGACGGGGCTGAGCAGTTCGGCGACGTTGCCCGTGCCGCAGCCCACATCGGCCACCACCCAGTCGGGGCGGATGAGGGCGAGCAGCGCGGCGGAGGTAAAGCGGCCGCCGAACAACTCGGCCCGCATCTGGTCCCACTCGCCCCGGACGCGACCAAAGAATCCGACGCTGTCGGTGCGGCGTTCCGCGAGCACGCCCTTGACGCGCCGGTCGTCTTCACGCAGTTCGGCGGACTGAGCCAGCCCGCTCCGCACCGCGATCCAGACGTGACGCGCCGTCTCGGCCAGGTCGTCGGGCACGAGCCGGTAGAAGGTGGCCGTGCCCTCGGTACGACGCAACAGCCAGCCGCAGTCCGAGAGTGCCTTCAAGTGGCGGCTCGCCGTGGACTGAGGCATCTGAAAGACCTGAGCGATTTCGCCCACGGTGAGTTCATGCTGCTCCAGCACCCGCAGGAGGCGAAGGCGGGTGGGGTCGCTCAAAGAGCCGAGAAGATCGGCGATGCTGATGGCAGGGGCAGTATTCATCCGTATTTGCGGATGAATGGTAGAATGCTCTCCTGCCGCTGGCAAGTGACGGTGTCGATGAACTTTTGGTGGCGCTCACGGAGTGCATCACCCTCGTGGAAAGCGGGCCCAGGGCCGTGAAAGGCTCAAAGCGGGGTTTGATGGGTGTTTGAACTTTTGGTCTGATGCGCCGGGCGTGGCAAATTAGTTATTCGGACCTAGCGTGCCTTTCAGCGTCGTCCTGTGCGTCGAACGTGGGGTCATGAATGCCGCATGCGGAGCCTGGGTGCGGATCAACTTTTGGTGGCGTGCAGGGTTACTCATGAGGGATTGGGCAACGGCGCCTCGTCAGAGCAAGGGGTGTGCACTTGAACTTTTGGTGGCGCGCATTCACTCACATCGCGCGGCGCTCCCATGGGACTCCCGACCAGCGCCCTCGGTGTCGAGGCGTGCAGGCTGCCGGTATTTGAATCTCAAAGATCCTCCACCTCGCGCGTTCATACGCACCGAACGCCGCGGGCGATGCAACTTTGTTCGGACCGACCGCAACTGTGCGCGCAAGAGAGGCGGTGAATGCTGGCTGCCTCCGCGTGTGGGCCGCTACTTGCTCCGCAGCCGCTCCAGGGACTTGCTCGCCCACCATCCATCCGCGACGAACGGGCCGCTGTCGATGCCCGGCGCTGAGAGGGCTGCGCGAACTTCATCCGCGTTCGCTGAGTCAATCACGAACACCGCGAACCGACCGCCATCGGCCTGGCCCCACCAGATGATCCTGTCGCTCAGGTGCGTGTCGATCAGGGCGCCCTGCATCTTCCGGGCCTCCTCGGCCCTCACCATCACGTACCCGCGGATATTAGCGGCGGGGTCCTTACGCTCCGGTTCGCTCTTCGCGGCGTTGAGTTCGCGTTCAAAGTCAGGAACCTTGCGAAGGCGGGAAACTGACTTCAACCTGTACGACTCGTGTGAGAAGACTCCGGACATGATGCCCGGGTCGGTCGCGACGAGGGCATCGGCCTCTACCACCGAGGCAACATCAAAGACAAAGATTCCCCGCCACGCCGGGTTGGCGGGCTTGTTGAACGGCCCGGCGATCACGAGCTTGCGTTCATCGGCGAGGCGTTGGATGTTGGCCATGTGACCCGCGAAGATCGTCTTGCGATCTTCGGCTGTGGGTGTTGCCGGCCCGGTGGTGAGGTACACCAATGTGTAGCGTTCGTTGCCGCAGGAGAGTTCACGGGATGCGCATCCGCCAAGATGGACCGCACCCAAGAGCACGAACGCTATCAGCATCAGTGTTGAGACTGCCTTTGCTGAAATCAGAAGGCGGTGAGGTGCTGCGATCATGCCGATTCCTTTTCTTGATGCGTCATCCGCCCAGTTGCTCGATCGCCGCGGAAACATCCTTGACTTCGGCGAGCGTGACTCCGGGCACGAGTCGGCGTTCGGCCTCGTGCAGCCGCGGCACGATGAGCCGTTTGTACCCGAGCCGCGCCGCTTCGCGGATGCGGGGTTCCATCTGTGGCGCGGAGCGTACCTCGCCGCCCAGACCGACCTCGCCGATGACGGCCGCGCCGGCGCCGATGGCCTTGCGGTAGTGTGCGCCGGCGATGGCGAGCAGCAGCGCCAGATCACTCGCGGGCTCGCTCACCTTGACGCCCCCCACGCTGCTGGCGAAGATATCGCGATCGGCCAGCCGCAGGCCCGCGTGCTGCTCCAGCACGGCGATGAGCATCGCGAGCCGGTTGGCGTCGAGCCCCGAGCTCTTGCGCTTGGCCGCGCCCAGGAAGCCGGTGGCGGTCAGGGCCTGCAACTCCACCAGCAGGCAGCGGGTGCCGGTCATGACGGGGCAGACGACGCTGCCGGCGCGGGGCTCCAGGGCCGCCGCGGGAACGCCCGCGCCCTCTGGCACTTCGCGCAGGCCCGCGCCGGTCATCTCGAAGAGGCCGATCTCCAGGGTGGTGCCGAAGCGGTTCTTGGCGGCGCGCACCACGCGGTGGCTGTGGTACCGATCGCCCTCGAAGGAGAGCACGCAGTCCACGAGGTGTTCGAGCAATCGCGGTCCGGCGAGTTGACCGTCTTTGGTCACGTGCCCCACGAGCACGATCGCGATGCCGCTCATCTTGGCGAGGTAGACCAGGTCCGCGCAGCAGCGTCGCAACTGGGTCACGCTGCCGGGCGAGGCGGGCAGGTCGCTCTTGTAGATCATCTGGATGGAGTCGATGATGATCGCCGCGGGCTGCACCTTGCGGGCCTGCTCAACGATGCGGGCAAGGTTGGTCTCGGCGAGCACGAAGAGGTTCTTGTCTCCCGCGCTGCCGGGGCTCAGCCGCCTGGCACGCAGGCCCACCTGCTGCGCCGACTCTTCGCTCGATACGTACAGCACTTTGCGGCCGCCGCCGGCCCACGCGAACGCGGCCTGCAGCAACAGCGTGGACTTGCCGATGCCCGGCTCGCCGCCCATCAGTACCGCGCTGCCAGCCACCAGGCCGCCGCCGAGCACCCGATCCAACTCACCGATCCCGCTCGCCAGACGCACCGCGGGCCCGGAAGCCGAGTCCACTTCGCCGATGGTGATCGCGCCGGAGGCGACGCCGGCATCCGCGGCGGTGTGGTCGCCCAACTCCTGCCAGCCCGCTACCAGCCCCTTCTGCGGGTCCTTCTCCTGCGCGGGGTCGAACGTGGACTCCTCGAGCGAATCCCACTGCCCGCAGTCCGGGCACTTGCCCAGCCAACGGCTCTGAGCGGATCCGCACTCGCGGCAGACGAACACTTTGCGCGGCTTGGCCATGAGCGGGATGATACCGGGGGCGAACAGCGGAACGCACACACCTTCGGTCGGACTGCGGCACAGTCCGCGGAAGGGCCTGATGATGGCTCGGCAGTGCCGCGCAGGCGTGTATAATTCTGCACGCTGGCGACGCGAACGGCTGGTTCCGCCGCTGCACGCGGGGGTGCTGACGACCGCTCCGGCTACTTCAAGGAACAACACATGAACTACTCACAGCTCGTTGGCGCGATCGCCACCGTGGTTGCCTCATTCGTTGGCAATTGCTTTGCACAGACGCCCGACTGGCTGCCTTCGCCGGGCCGGGCGTTCGCCGGGGTGAACGGTCTGGTCTATGCCGTCGCCGAGTGGGACCCGGATGGATCGGGGCCGCTGGGGACGGTGCTGGTGTTGGGCGGGCAGTTTGCTGAAGCGGGCACCGTGCACGCACGCAACGTGGTGACGTGGGATGGGAATCAGTTCAGGCCGATGCCCGTGGAGTTGTTCGGAACGGTTCGCTCGCTCGCGGTGTACCGCGGCTCGCTGTACGCTGGCGGGAGCTTCACGATCAACAACGCGGGCGCTGCGCCGGGCGTCGCGCGGTGGACGGGCTCGGCGTGGGAGGCCGTGGGCGGCGGATTGACGGGGATCTTCACCTCGGCACCTTCGGTCACGAAGATGGTGGTCTTCGGCGACAGGTTGGTAGTGTCGGGCAACTTCAGCGCTGCGGGCACGTTGGCCGAGGGCTACATCGCGGCGTGGAACGGGAGCCAGTGGCAGAGCATGGGCGGGGCGGGGCTCACGTGCCCCTGCAATGAGATGCAGGTGTACAACGGGCGTTTGTACCTCTCCCACTGCCGCGGCGTGTTTCAGTACGCGACGCCCGCCTGGCTGGACATCACGCCGCGGGATGCGAACACCGTGTGGACGCTTGAGCACGTTCTGGGCGTGTCGGGCGGGATGTTGATGGCGGTGCACAACGACCAGGGCGCGGGGAACATCTACACACAAAAATGGCGGTACAACGGAGCGGGCTTCGTGTCCATGAACTCGTACCTGAGCCGCGTCAGTTCGATCCTGACGTTGGGTTCCGAATCGTACTTTGCGCAGCCCCGGCTGCAGTATTTTCAGGGCGGCGGCGCGGAGGGATTGGTGGATCGTGTTTCCGGCGGGCCGTCGGGTCCGCTGGGAGAGTTCACGGGCTCGGTGCTCACCATGGGCTCCTACCGCGGGCGGCTGGTGGCGGCCGGGGCCATGGACACTGCGGATCGGGTGCCGGCCAGCGGGGCCGTGATCCGAGGCGTGAGTTCGTGGGAGCGTCTGTGGCCGGGCCTGAGCGCCGCGCCCGGGTCGCTGGAACGCGCGGGCGGCGTCGTGTACGCCACCACTCAAACCCTGCGCGACACTCGCACTCAAGTGAATCAACTGCACCACCTGGGCGCGGCCGGATGGCAGACGGACCTGACCCAGGATTTTGGCTCATTCTCGAACCTGGTGATCTACCGGGGTCAGTTGTTCCTCTGCGGCGAGCTTCGACCGGACGGCGTGACCACGAGCCTTGCGAGCGTCCAGGGTGCTCGGCTGCAGGCCGTCGCGGGAGCCCCGATCGCGTCGGCGCAGAGCTTCCGCGCCATCGTTGTGCGCGATGAGATCGTGCTCGTGGGCAAGGGCGTGTTCGCGTGGAACGGGGCGTCGTGGCGGACGCTCGCGGAGCCCGCTTCAACCCAGGACCAGACGAGCCTGTACCGGCTCTCGACGCTCGGCGATCAGTTGTATGTTGGCGGTCGTTTCACCTCCTTCGGCGGCGTACCCGCGACCAACCTTGTTCGTTGGACGGGCACGGCATGGGAAGCGGTACCGGGTCTCAGCCCAACGGCGGTAGCGGCGCTGGGCACGTTCGGCGATAGCCTGGTACTTGCAGGCAGCCTGCCCAACGACATGCGGCAGGGCGTGTGGCACTGGAACGGCGGGGCGGCCACGCTCATCGGCTTGCTCGGCAGCGCCGACTCGGTGACCGTGCTCGCGGAGTGGCAAGGGCGCTTGATCGCCGGCGGCAGCTTCAGTTCCCTGCACCTTGTTCACGCGACAAACCTCGCGGCGTGGGATGGGACCCGATGGCAACCGATGGCGGACTCCATCGACCGGCCGGTCACCACGCTCCTGGCGGGGAGCCGAAGCCTGGCGGTGGGCGGGAGGTTCTGGAACATCAATGACGAGGTATCGGCTTACTTCGGGTTGTACGGCACGCCGTGCTTCGCGGATTTCAATCAGGATGGCGGCGTGGACGGGGCGGACGTTGAGGCGTTCTTTACGGCGTGGGAGGCGGGAGACGCGGTGGCGGATGTGAATGCCGACGGCGGAGTTGACGGCTCGGATTCGAGCGACTTCTTTGACGCGTGGGAAACAGGCGTGTGCGACTGAGGCGGTGATGGGCGGGGCGGCGGTCGCACTTCAGGCCCCGCATCTCCAAAGATCCCCGGAACGAGCCGACGCGTGGGCTCGAATGCAGACCGGCCGGTGCAAGAATCCACGGGCGTAGTCCCGTATGTACGGGCCGAGTGACCCGATCAATCGCCTATAACTGAACGCGGGCGAGCATGAGGGCGTGCCGCCGATCGCCGGATCGCCCGAAACGACCGCCCGGATTTCCCAATCAAAGACGCACTCGCAAGAGTTCTTCAAGAAGACAACCCACTATGAAAACTCCCCTCACCCTCGCTCTGCTCGCCTTTTCCGCTCCCGCTCTCGCCCAGGACGCCCCGGCCGAGAAGGGTCTGCCGCCCCAGCCGCTGATCGCGTTCCGCAAGGCCGCGCTGGCTCAATGGGCACCGGACCCCAAGGACGCGGCGCTCAAGGCGGCGTTGGGGATGATCGATCTGCGGCTCAAGGAGCTTCCCCGCGAGTTGCCGCCCGATGCGCCGCACGAGGCGTTCGACGGCATGGAGGTGCTGGTCTCGGCGCTCGCTTCGCCGGCGCGATTCTCGATCGTGTTCAACCCCAGCAGCAACGCGGGAGGCGCGTTCGGGTATGGCGTGGTGCTCACGACCATGTTCGCCGCGGAAGGGGACGCCGACCGGCTGCAAGGGCTGGTAGAGGGCGGGATCGCGCAGAGCGGCGAGCAACTGCCCAAGCGCAGCCGCGAGGAGCCCGGGATGCGCGAGATGCGCACGCCGGGCGGCAAGGTGATGTTCGGGCCGCGAAAGTTTGAGCCGGGCACCGGCTACGAGGTCCGCTTCGGTACCGTGACCGACGCCGACGGGCCGTTCGCGGCGATCCCAGAGCCCTCGATCGCGGGGTTGACGCCGTTCATCTCCGGCACGTTTGATTTCGGCGCGCTGACTCCCATCGCCAACTTCGGGCAGATGGCGCTGAACCAGAAGGCCGCGGAGGGCGAGGTCCCGCAGGAGAACGTGGTCGACAACTTCGCCTCGGTGGGCGTCGTGGGCGACAAGGCGATGAAAGGGACGTTCGAGTTCGGCCACACCGCCGACGCGATGCGCTCGCGGGTGCGGGTGCAGAACGCGATTCCCGCCCTGGGCGTGCTGGGCATCGACAAGGGACGGCTGGGCAAGGACGATTTCGCGGCGATCCCCGCGGACGCGAACACCGCCTCGGTGGGCCTGCTCAACCTGGAGGCAATCCAGAAGCTGATCGACGGCCTGCGGGCGCAGAAGCTGCCGGTGGATGAGTACCTCGGGCAGTTCACCAAGTTCACAGGCGTGGACTTTGAGAAGGACATTCTCAAGCAGGTCGGCGGCGTGAGCGCGATCTACTCGAGCGAGGTGACCGGCGGGGGCGGGCTGCTCTCGACCGTGGTGCTGCTGGGCGTGAAGGACTCGGCGAAACTGATCTCGGCGCGGGCCAAGATCGCTTCCTCCATCACCGATCTGCTCGGGCAGGAGGCCGACAAGGGCCCGGACCACGCCTGGGCCCGGTACATCCGCCCGCGCGCCTGGCAGGTGGAGGGCGTGCCCGCGATGACCATGACCTTCCCCGGCGTGCCGATCCCGCTGGAGATCTCCTCGGCCATCACCGACAAGTGGGCCATCATCGCGCTCTCGCCCCAGGCGCTCACCGCGGCGGTGCGGCAGGCGACGGGCAAGGGCGGAAAGGACATTCTCTCGCGTCCCGACTGGCGTCTGCTCGACCTCAACAAGCAGGAAGTCATCAGCGTTTCGTTCTCTGATCCCGCACGCAACATCCGGGACGGCTACGGCATCGCCGCGGCGTTCGGGATGGCGGTCTCCAACGCGATGCGCTCGCCGTTTGACCCCAAGCGCGATCCGGGCATGGTCACGCCGATGTACAACGATCTGATCGCGGGCGTGAAGCCCAGCGTGAGCGTGGCGTACCGCGAGGGGCAGACGCTCGTGCTTGATTCGATTTGCGACCGCTCGTGGCTGGTCAACATCGCCGCGACGGCGGGCGTGGGCTCTTCGTGGGGCTCGCTCTCTTCGCTTCTCAGCGCGGTCGGGGCCGCGAACGAGAACGCCCAGCTCAAGAAGATGATGTCGCTGCTGCCCACCTCCGCGGCGGACCGTGACCTGCTGGCACGCGTGCCGCTGGTCCAGATCCGCGAGGCGGTGCAGGGGCCGCTGGCCTGGCCGGCGCGTGCGATGGAGCCCGTGATGCGGGCGGTCGTTGCGGAGTGACTGCGAGCGGCGGAGTGATCGCGAGCGTTTGAACTCTGAGCATGCGGCCCGCGGCCGGACTGATCGCCGGGATTACTTGATTACCACGATCATGCCGGCCGCGGCAGCGCGCCGGGGGGCAGGTCGGGAGAGTCCGCAGCGTCCAGGCGCTGCACGACTTCCTTCGCGGCGTTGCGGCGGGCCTGGGCCTTGAGGTCTTCGGTGAGCACGGGGCGCGTGAGCTGCTCGCCCCGCATCAGCCGCTCGACCTCTTCGCCCGTGAGCGTTTCATACTTGAGCAGCGCCTCGGCGACGGCGACGACCTTCTCCCAGTTCTCTTCGAGCAGGCGGCGGGCCTCTGTGTACGCCTCTTCGGCCAGGCGGCGGACCTCGTCGTCGATCGTCGAGGCGGTCTCGTCGCTGTAGTCCTTCTCGGGCATGTACATCTCGCGCGTGTCGCTGCCGGCGTACCGCACGAAGCCGAGCTTGGGGCTCATGCCCCACTCCTCGACCATCGAACGGGCGATCCGCGTGACCTGCGCGATGTCCATCGATGCGCCGCTGGAGACATCGCCCACGGCCTTCTCTTCGGCGATGCGGCCGCCGCAGCAGATCTTCATCTGCGCGATGAGCCACTTGACGCTGTACCCCATGCGGTCCTTCTCGGGCAGGCCGAAGGTGGCACCGCCCGTGCCGCCGCGGGGGATGATCGTGACCTTGTGCAGCGGGTCGGCGTCGGGGAGCATCGCCTGGAGCACGGCGTGGCCGGCTTCGTGATAGGCCACGAGGCGGCTTTCTTCCTTGTCGCGGACGCGGCTCTTCTTGCTGCGGCCGAACTTCACCTTGTCGCGGGCCTCTTCCATGTCGACGTGCTCGACGCAGTCCTTGTTCTGCATCGTCGCGGAGATCGCGGCCTCGTTGATGATCGCGGCCAGGTCGGCGCCGCTGAACATCGGCGTGCCTCGGGCGATCTTCTCGAGGTTCACGTCATCGCCCAGCTTCACCTTCTTGGCGTGCACGCGCAGGATCTCCAAGCGTCCGGCCACGTCGGGCAGGGGCACCGTCACCTGGCGGTCAAAGCGGCCCGGGCGGATGAGCGCGGGGTCGAGCACGTCGGCGCGGTTGGTCGCGGCGATCACGATCACGCCGTCGCTGGGAGTGAAGCCGTCCATCTCCACCAGGATCGCGTTGAGCGTCTGCTCGCGCTCGTCGTGGCCGCCGGTGGTGAAACCGCTGCCGCGGCGGCGGCCGACGGCGTCGATCTCGTCGAGGAAGATGATGCAGGGGGAGGAGTCCTTGGCCTGCTTGAACAGGTCGCGGACGCGCGAGGCGCCAACGCCCACGAACATCTCGACGAAGTCGGAGCCGGAGATCGAGAAGAAGGGCACGTCGGCCTCGCCGGCGATGGCCTTGGCCAGCAGCGTCTTGCCGCAGCCGGGCTCGCCGATGAGGAGCACGCCGCGGGGGATGCGGCCGCCCAGGCGGGCGAACTTCTTGGGGTTCTTGAGGAACTCGATGATTTCCTGGACTTCGTCCTTGGCCTCGTCTATGCCTGCGACATCGGCGAAGGTGACGCCGGTCATCTCCTTGTTGAGCGTGCGGTGGCGGGACTTGCCGAAGGAGCCCAGCATGCCGGCGCCCGGGCCGCCGCCGCGCATGGCGCGGGAGATGACGAACCAGACGAAGGCGATGAGGAGGATGAAGGGGCCGAAGAAGAGCAGGAACTGCGTCCACTCGCTGGCCCGCTGCACCGAGGCCTTGCCGCCGGTGATCTTGATGACTTCTTCCGCGACCGCCTTGCCCGCGGGGCTGTTGAGCGGGATCGACACCACCGACATGGTCGGCGAATCGGGCCCCTGCACGCGCTTGGCCATCACGGCGTCCTCGCGGATGACCACGCTGCCGTCGAGCAGTTGCTGGCTGTTGTACAGGCTCTTGAACTCGTCCAGGGTGATCTTGCGCCCGCTGCCGGGGGAGTTGACCATCATGAAGATGATCAAGCCCAGCAGGAGCAGCGAGACCGCGCCGAACATGCCGCGGCTGGGCGGGGGTGTCTGACCGGGGGCCTTCTTGTCGTTGCCGGGCCCGCTCTCACCGGGGCGGCGCTGGGGGGATTCGGGCTTTTTGCGGCCCTTGGCCTTGGCGTCGTCGCCGCCGGTATCGCGCGAGGCAGCCCGCACGATCGCTTCGGCGCCGATCGCCGCGGCGGTGTTCGTTGAATCCTCACCCTCCGACCCGCCTGATGTCTGAACGTAGTCGATGCGCATGAGCGTCCTGATGGGCGGGGCGCGATTGTGCGTCGCGCTCCCGCGATGTCGGTCCTCCGGGCACGTTGGCATGCCTCAGGGCCGTGATTGTCTATCCCTTTTTCGGCCTGCGACCCAGTCGGATGCACAATGCGTGGGCATCCGCACGAAGGTTAGGCTTCGATGCCGTCAATAGATACG
>JBGAMO010000158.1:0-11609 GCA_044222845.1 Phycisphaerales bacterium | reverse complement strand
GGTGAGGCTGTCGGCGGTGAACGCGCCCTTGGCGGCGGTATCCAGCGAGACGGTGATGGAGAGTGAGTGGCCGGTGTCGGCGTCCGCGATGGTGACGCCGGAGAAGGGCGAAAGGGTGGCGTTGTCGTTGACGGCCTGACCGGCGGACGCGCCGGTGATGCTGGGCGCGTCATTGACGGACGTGCTGACGGCGGTGGTCGTTGAGTCGGTCACGTCGGGGGCGACTGCATCGTTCGCGGTGATCGTGAAGGTTGTAGTTTCGGTGGTCGTTGCGGCGACGCGGTTCTCGGTGGGTGCGAAGACCAGGGCGCGGATGCCCGCGGTGGCGGCGGAGGCGGTTCCTGAGAAGTTGTAGACGCCGCCGCCCGCGCTGACGAAGCCGCTGGTGGCGAGGCTGCCGGGCGTGAAGGCGCCCTTGGCCGCCGAGTCGAGCGAGACGCTGACGGAGAGCGTCTGGCCGGGGTCGGCGTCGGCGATGGTGACGCCGGAGAAGGGCGAGATGGTGGCGTTGTCGTTCACCGCCTGGCCGGCTGAGGTGCCGGTGATGCTGGGGGCATCGTTGATGGAGGTCGAAACGGCGGTGGTGGTGTTGTCGGTGACGGCCGAGGCGACCCCGTCATCGGCGGAGATGGTGAACGTGGTGGTCTCGGTGCTGCCGACGTTGACGCGGTCGTTGGTGGGGTTGAAGACGAGCTGGCGGATGGCCGTGGTGGCATCGGCGGCGGTGCCCGAGAAGGTGTAGACGCCGCCGCCCGCGCTGACGAAGCCGCTGGCGGTGAGGCTGCCGGCGGTGAAGACGCCCTTGGCGGAGGCGTCGAGCGTGACGGAGATGGACAGCGTCTGGGCGGGGCTGTCGACGTCGCCGATGGTGACGCCTGCGAAGGGCGTGAGGGTGTCGTTGTCGTTGACGGCCTGCGCGGCGGATGCGCCGGTGATGGTTGGGGCGTCGTTGACGGACGTGGAGATGGCGGTGGTGGTCGTGTCGGACGTGGTGGTCGTGCCGTCGCCCGCGTCGATGGTGAACGTCGTGGTTTCGGTGGAGCCGGGCGTCACGCGGTTGTCGCTGGGGTCAAAGACCAGGGCGCGGATGGCGGTGGTCGCCGCGGCGGCGGTGCCGGAGAAGGTGTAAACGCCCGAGCCGGCGTCGGTGAAGCCGCTGGCGGTGAGGCTGCCGGCGGTGAAGGCGCCCTTGGCGGCGGCGTCGAGCGTCACCGTCAGGGAGATGGTGGTGAAGGGGTCGACGTCGGCGATGGTGACGCCGGAGAAGGGCGTGATGGTCGCGGTGTCGTTCACGGCCTGGCCGGCGGTGGTGCCGGTGACGCTCGGGGCGTCGTTCATGGACGTGGAGACGACGGTGGTGGTGGCGTTGGTGACGTCGGCGTTGAGGCTGTCGGAGGAGTCGATGGTAAAGGTGGTCGTCTCGGTGGAGCCCACGGCGACGCGGTTGTCGGTGGGGTTGAAGACGAGTTGGCGGATGGCGGTAGTCGCCGCGGCGGCGGTGCCGGAGAAGGTGTAGACGCCCGAGCCGGCGTCGGTGAAGCCGCTGGCGGCGAGGCTGCCGGCGGTGAAGACGCCCTTGGCGGAAGCGTCGAGAGTCACAGAGATGGACAGCGTCTGCGCGGGGCTGTCGACATCGCCGATGGTGACGCCGGAGAAGGGCGTGAGGGTGGCGTTGTCGTTGACGGCCTGCGCGGCGGAGGCGCCGGTGATCGTCGTGAGGTCGTTGAAGGGCGTCGAGACGGCGGTGGTCGTTGAGTCGGTGGTTGCGGCGGCGATCGAGTCGTCGGCGGAGATGGTGAAGGTCGTGGTTTCGGTGGAGCCGATGGCGGCGCGGTTCTCGGTGGGGGCGAAGACGAGCTGGCGGATGGCGGTGGTCGCCGCGGCGGCGGTGCCCGTGAAGGTGTAGACGCCGCCGCCGGCGCTGACGAAGCCGCTGGCGGTGAGGCTGCCGCCGGTGAATGTGCCCTTGGCGGCGGTGTCGAGGGAGACGGAAATGGAGAGGGTGTCGCCGTCGACGTCGGCGATGGTGACGCCGGAGAAGGGCTGCACGGTCGCGTTGTCGAGCACCGCCTGGCCTGCGGTCGCGCCGGTAATGCTCGGGGCGACGTTGACGGAGGTGGAGACGACCGTGGTGGTGCTGTCGGTCACCTCGGCGGCGACGCCGTCGGAGACGGTGATCGTGAACGTGGTGGTCTCGGTCATGCCCGCGGCGACGCGGTTGTCGGTGGGATCAAAGACCAGGGCCCGCAGCGCGGTCTGGGCCTGCGCGGCTGTGCCGGAGAACGTGTACGAGCCGCCGCCCGCGCTGGCGAAGCCGCTGGTGGTGAGGCTGCCGGCGGTGAACGCGCCCTTCGCGGCCGCGTCGAGCGCGACGGTGACGGTGAACGTCTGGGCGGGCACGTCGGCGTCGGTGACGGTGATGGAGGAGAAGGGCGAGAGGGTGGCGTTGTCGTTGACGGCCTGGCCGGCGGAGGCGCCGCCGATCGACGCGGCGTCGTTGAAGGGCGACGACACGACGGTGGTGGCGGAGTTGGTGGTGGCGGCGATCAGGCCATCGGAGACGGAGATGGCGAAGGTCGTGGTCTCGCTGGAACCGACCATGACGCGGTTCTCGGTGGGCATGAAGACGAGCTGGCGGATGGCCGTGGTCGCGGCCGATGCGGTGCCGGAGAACGTGTACACGCCGCCGCCCGCGGCGGAGAAGCCGCTGGCGGTGAGGCTGGCGCCGGTGAAGGTGCCTTTGGCCGCGGCGTCGAGCGTGACTGAGATGGAGAGGGTCTGCGCCGGGCTGTCGGCGTCGGCGATGGTGACGCCGGAGAAGGGCGAGACGGTGGCGTTGTCGTTGACGGCCTGGTTGGAGGCGGTGCCGGAGATGACCGAGGCGTCGTTGTGCGGCGTAGAGATCACCGTGGCGGTGCTGTCGCTGGCAACGGCGGCGACGCCGTCATCGATGTCGAGCGTGAAGGTCGTGGTTTCGGTGGAGCCGACGGCGACGCGGTTCTCGGTGGGTGCGAAGACCAGGGCGCGCAGGGCGGTGGTGAGCGCGGAGGCCGAGCCGGTGCGGGTGTAGACGCCGCCGCCGGAGTCGGTGAATCCCGAGGTGGTGAGGCTGCCGGGGGTGAAGACGCCCTTGACCGCGGTGTCGACGGTGACGGTGGCGGTGAGCGTCTGGCTGGGGTCGGGGTCGGTGATCGTGACGGCGGGGAAGGGCGATGTGGTCGCGTTGTCTTCGACGGCGTGGCCGGCGCTGGTGCCGGAGATGATCGGCGCGTCGTTGACGCTGGTGGACGTCACGGTGGTGGTGGAGTCGAACGCGCTGGTGTACCCGTCGTGCACCTGGACGCTGAAGGTGGTAGTCTCGGTGCTGGCGACGGCGACGCGGTCGTTGGTGGGGTCAAAGACCAGGGCGCGGGCGGCGTCGCGCAGCGCGCCGGCGCGGGCGCTCAAGGTGTACACGCCGCCGCCGGAGGTCGAGAAGCCGGTGGCGGTGAGGCTGGCGGGGGTGAAGACGCCCTTGGCGGCGTCGTCGAGCGTGATCGACATCGTCAGCGTCTGGAGGGGGTCGGCGTCGGTGATGGTGAGCGAGGAGAAGGGCGAGGTGGTCGCCGTGTCGTTGATGGTCGTCGTCGTGGTGAAGCCGCCGATGGACGGGGCGTCGTTGGAAGAGGTGGAGCGCACGGAGGTGACGGCGTCAACGGTTGGTTCGCTGGTGGCATCGTCGACGGTGACGGCGAAGCGCGAGGTCTCGGTGAAGCCGACGGGGACGCGGTTGTCGGTGGGGTTGTACGAGAGCAGGCGGATGGCGGTGGTGGACTCGCTGGGAGTGCCGAAGAACAGGTAACGGCCGGAACCCTCATCGCTGAAGCCGCTGGCGGTGAGCGAGGCGGAAGTGAAGACGCCCTTGTTGGGGTTGTCGAGCTGGATCTGGACGCTGAGCAGGTCGTTGTCGGTGTCGCCAATGGTGACGCCGCTGAAGGGGCTGATGGTGCTGCTGTCCTGCACGGGCTGAGACGCCACGGTGCCCGTGATGGTGGGGGCGGCGAGCGTGAACTGGTACCCGGCGGGCAGGATGGGGAGCGAGGAGGAGACGCGGCCGACGCGGACTTCAAGCTTCCAGTCGCCGCGGACGCCGCCGCTGATGTTGTTGGAGGCGGCGACGTCGGCCCCGGTGAGGGTGGCGAGGCGCTTCACGAAGGCGGCGCCGGCCTGGCCTTCGCCGACGGAGCAGCCCCACAGGAGGATGTCGCCGGTGGCGGAGAGGGCCTTGCCCCAGCCCGCGACTTTGCCGGCGACGGCGGAGAGGGCCGAGCCGTCGAGGTTGGTGGCGCCGAGCTGGAGGCGGCCGGAGCTGCCGTGGGTGAGGAAGTTGACCGATTCAAGGTTGCTGCGCTGGGAGAGGATGTTGGAGATCGTGTCGATGCCGTCGCGCTTGGCGTCGAGCATCACGACTTCGCTGGCGGGGAATGCCCTGGCGAGTTCGTCGGCGTTCTTGACATCGCTGGAGATGAACACGAGCGATCCGCCGGAGATGTCGCTGCTGAGCAACTGGCGGGATTCGAGCGCTTCGAGTGGGCCGGCGGAACCGCGCTTCACCGGGGACGAAAAGAGCGGGAAGGAGGCGGAGCCAGAACGCGAGTTCGTCTTGGTCATGGGCGATTCCTCTGAGTGTCCTTGCCGGAGAGTTCGGAACAAGGGCGCGTGTCTACCAACCTGCGAGTCATTGGGCCCCCGTGGGCGTGCGATACTCCCGCCGAAACGCACGCGCAATGAGCAAGGCCCTCTTTTCGTGGGGGGTCCGACATTGCGGTCGCCCGGCGGGCGGTTCCGCGAGTAATCGGACGGCGGCGCGGCAAACTTTGCTTTGAAGGGGGGGCAATCCCGGGTTTCTACCTCAGGAATGCCCCGGGCCGGGGTGAATTGTTAAAGTCGGGGTGCTTGGGCCCGTCTTTGAAGGCTCGCCTGCGAGCTGCAAAGAAAACTCCGGCGATCTCTGGTCGCCGGAGAAGCATTTGATGGTTGCAGGATGGAAGAAAGCCCGGACGCGTCAGCCGGCGCGTTTGTCGCGGGTGATTTGTGCGTACGCGTTGTGATTGTGGATCGACTCGAAGTTCTCCGAGTTGATCGAATACCAGGTGATGCGGTCGTCGGATTCAAGCGAGAGCGCCAAGTCGCGGACGATGTCTTCCACGAACTTGGGATTCTCGTACGCGCGCTCTGTGACCCATTTCTCGTCCGGACGCTTGAGCACCGCGAAGACGGGGCAGGACGCGGCCTCTTCGAGCAGGGCGACCAGGTCCTCGATCCAGAGCATCCGGTCGAACTTCACCTTGGCTTCGATGCGGCAGCGCTGGTTGTGTGCGCCGTACTCGCTGATCTCCTTGCTGCAGGGGCAGAGGCTCGCGGCGGGCGCGGCGACGGACATGATGAACTCGTCGGCGCCGTTGGCGGTGCACTCAAAGCTCACGCGGTAGTCCATGAGGCCCGGCATCTTGGTGACCGGGGCCTGTTTCTTGATGAAGTAGGTGAAGGAGCACTCGAAGTGGGCGACCTCGGCGTCCAGGCGCTTGCAGATGGCGCGGGCGAGGCCGGGGATCTTGTCGGGCGTGAGCGGCTCGCAGGTGTGCTCGTTGAGCACCTCCAGGAACCGGCTCATGTGCGTGCCCTTCTGGTAGTGGGGCAGGGCCACGTACATGTTCACGCTGGCCACCGTGGTCTGCTCGCCGCCGTCCTTGGTGCGCAGGCGGATGGGGTAGGTGATGTCCTTCACGCCCACGCGATCGATCGCCACCCGACGCTTGTCGTGCTTGGCCTGCACGTCGGGCATTGCCCCGGAGCCAATCCCGGTCTTGATATTCGGCGTTGTCATGATCGTCGCGGACTCCTGCGTTGTTTCCGCGGAATTCTCGCGGCCCCGCGCGGGGTGAAAAACGGCCGAACCGTTTTGGTCGGCCTTCGGTTGGGATTGTAGGTCGTTTGTGGCGGGCATACCCGTCATTTCGTACGCGGCGGCGCATCCGATTCGCCCGCGCCGCCATCAGTTGACCATTGGATGCCGAGGATGCGGCGAGGGTGACTTCAAGGGTGTGAGCCTCGAGTTTTCACGGGACAACTCGACGCGAACGGCACGCAAACGACGGGAAGGGCCGTCGCAGAACTCGGGCATGCGATTCCATGGGAATTCCTGCCAAGGGTCGGCGCCGGTTGACGCATGTCAGCGGGGTGTCACTGCACAGAACGAAAGGCTCAGATCGTCATGAAATGCCATGCTCTCAAGCTCAGTCCTGCCGCCCTCATTGCAGCGTGCCTCGCGTCGCCCGGGTTCGCCCAGGCGAACTTCGCGGAGACGTTTGACGCCGCGGGCGATGTTGTCGGCTCGCAACTTGGTCCGTCGAACCTGATCACACGCGGCTGGACTTTTCGCCGGCAGTCGAGCCCGCAGGGGACGGGGACATGGCGCACGTTCGGGCAGGGGTGGTCGTACGAGGGGGCGGGGTGCCTTTCGGTTGATTCGTCGGTGACGCAGGTGGGTGGTTCGGGCAGCGGCTGGGCGATTCTGCCCGCGGTGCCCGGCCAGCAGGCCGGTGACCCGGTGACGTTCTGGATCTCGCAGGCGTACGGCACGTTCTCCACGCCCACGGGGCGATTGGAGCTGCGCTACTCGCCCACCGGCAGCATCGGCACCGGGAGCACCGCGACGGACGTGGGCAACTTCACGCAGGTGCTGGTGACGCTGCCGGGATTGTCGGCGGGCCAGCCGTGGACGCGCGTACAGACGGTTGTCCCCGGGACGGGCCGGCTGGCGCTGCGCGTGTACCAGCCGGCGAGCACCTCGTCGTCGGACTACGCGACCAACTTCATGGTGGATTCACTGCGCGTGGGAACAGCGACGGGCGGCGTGGCGTTCCCCGCGGCGGGGCAGACGGTGCACTGGACGCTGGCGCAGAGCCCCGTCACGCTTCCGCAGCAGCACACCGAGATCGTGGCGGGGGGCACGATCATCGTCGATCCGGGCGTGCGCGTGAATGTCGCATCGGGGTATCGCCTGGATGTTCGCGGCACGCTTGATGTACGCGAGGGCGCGACATTCAACATTCCCGCGACAACGTTCCCGGCCTCGGAGGTGAACGTGTACGGCACGGCGTCGTTCACGGGAACGCCCGCGAGCCCGGTTTCGATCATCGGCGGGGCGCGTGATTGGGCGGCGACTACAGAACGTCTGGGCGCGATGCCGGGAGGGAAGATCACCGCGAGTTACGTCACGCTTCGTTCGACATTCTCGGCGATGAACTCGGGGGTTGTCGTGGCGGATCACATCACCGCGGACGGCTTGTACACAGGCTTCTTCACCAGCGGGCTGATCTATACCACGGGCGGCACGATCGCCGTGCGCGACAGCGTTCTTTCCAACGGAGCGTGGATCAACATGGGCGGCGGATACCTGCTGGTCGACCGCTGCACCTTTGACAACGCGCAGATCTGGACGCAGCGATACCGGGGCGGGCACACTGTCTATCTCAACAACCTGGTGGCGCGCAACAGCCCGGATTCCTGCTTTCGCCTGACCGGCTACGACCACTTCTTCGGGCCCGGCAACACCATCGCGGGCAACGGCTTCCCGGTGCATCTGCTTGGAGGGGGAATTGCGCCGGGCAGCACGCTGCCGGCTTCGGGCAATACCAACAACCTGATCCACGGCGGCATCGGCACGGCGGTTGGTGCATGCACGTTCGCCAACGCGGGCCTGCCGTATCGCATTGATCGCGACGACAGCATGCCGGACAACATGGGTGGATCGATCTTCGTGGAGCCCGGCGTGACCGTGAAGATGGGGCCCGGCGCGTACATCCCAGCGTCCTTCGGCTCTGAACTGCGGCTCAAGGGTCTGCCTGAATCACCGATCACGTTCGAGCGGCTCGATCCGGCGCAGCCGTGGACGACCATCTGGTTCGCGGTGAGCCATGTGCGGCCTCGGGTGGAGCACTGCGTGTTTCGGGGCGCTGACAGGGGCGTGGATGCGGACGAGTCGATTCTGCGGGTTGATTCGTGCCGGTTCGAAGGCAATCACATCGGCGTCAACGCACGCAACTCCGGCGAGGGGATCATCCGCAAGTCGCGGTTCTTCGGAAACTCGGTGGGGGCGCAGTCCTCGTACGGCTCGCCCGCCAGCGGCTTCTTCCACGGCTGGCTGGATGCGAACGGGGGCCCGTCCAACACACCCAACTGGTTCGAGGGCAACGCGACGGGGCTTGAGACGCTCAACCCGCTCTCAGACTTTGACGATGCGCGCAACTGTTACTGGGGTGATGCTTCGGGGCCGACCGATCCGGCGAACCCTTCGGGACGCGGGCAGGCCACGCCGGGGGCGAACTACATCATGCCGTTCCTCGCGACGGCGCCCGACACGGCCGACACGCCGCCAGTGGTTCGCCTCAAGAAGCACTCCTTCCTTCTCGAAGAGGGGCACAAGGTGATCCTGCACTGGGACGCCAGCGATGACCACGCGATCGCCGGCTTTCAGATCTGGTACAGTGCCCACGGCGACAACCCGGGCTTGCAGATCTTCGAGGCGGACATTCCCGGGACGGCGCGCTCTTGGGAAATTACGGTCCCCGAAGCTCCACCCGCGAGCAACTACCCCGACCCCTCCGCGTTCCGCGTCGTTGCGATTGATGACGCGGGGCAGGAAGGATTTGACGACATGATCTTCCGAACGCCCTGGTTGCACGACGTGCCCGAGCGGATCGCGGCGGGTCCGATGCCCGCGCTGGTGCGCCCCGGCGAACCGATGACCGTGTGCCTCGCCCCGGGGCAGGCGTACTTTGACGCGATGATGTCGCTCGATGGCGATGGGCAGACGTATTCCCTGGGCGGCACGACGACCAACTGCCTCTCGGGTACGTCGGCGGCGCCGCCGATCAGCACCGATCTGGCCCGCGTCATCGTGTGGCGCGGCGGGGCGGGGGGTCGCGACTTGTACGAGTTCTCGAATTACTTTTCGGTGCGGCCGGATTCGGCGATCGGCGATGCGCCCCCGAGCGTGACGATGACCTCGCCAAGGGCGGGTGAGTCGTTCGCGGGCGGCACGGGCGTGCCGATACTCTGGACCGCTTCTGACGACGAGAGCCTGAGATCATTCGAGATCCACGCGAGTTACGACGACGGACGCACCTGGCACACCATCGCCGACAATCTGGCCGGCAGCGATCGGGGCTACTTCTGGCGGCTGCCGTCCAGCACGGGCATCGCGGCCGTTCGAGTCCGGGTGGTGGCGCGGGACCTGAGGTTCCAGACGTCCTCTTCGGGCGGTGACAGGACCTTTGCCATCACCCCCGGGGCGGCGCCGTCGTGCACCGGCGACTTCAACCGCGATGGCGGTGTGGACGGGGCGGATGTCGAGGCCTTCTTCCTGGCGTGGCAGGACTCGAACCCGCTCGCCGACATCAATCAGGACGGGGGCATCGACGGCGGCGATATCGAGACCTTCTTCGTCGCCTGGCAGGGCGGGTGCTGAATCGGGGCCGGGCGCGGCACGCCGGTGTCGGCGTGCCCGCACGCTACCCTTGCCCGTGTCGGTTGATGCACAGGATCTGATCAAGCGTATTGAAGGCTGTTTTCACGCGGACCGCACTCGCCTGCTCGCGCAGCTGCATCGCCTGACTCGCGGCGTTCGTGACGCCCGGAGCGACCCCGCGGCGATCGTGCGGGGCCTGCTGCAGGCCGAGGCACGCGTGGCGGCCCGCAAGGCCCGCATTCCGCGCCCGGTCTTTCCGCCTGAGTTGCCCGTCAGCCAGCGCAAGGACGAGATCGCGCGGGCGATCGCCCAGCACCAGGTAATCGTCGTCTGCGGCGAGACCGGCTCGGGCAAGACCACGCAGCTTCCCAAGATCTGCCTGGAGCTGGGGCGCGGCGTGTTCGGGATGATCGGGCACACGCAGCCGCGGCGGATCGCGGCCCGCAACGTGGCCCGGCGCATCGCCGATGAACTGGGCCGGCCGGAACTCGTGGGGTACAAGGTGCGCTTCGGGGATGCCACGGGGCCGGACACGGTCGTCAAGCTGATGACCGACGGCATTCTGCTGGCCGAGACGCAGGGCGACCGGGCGCTCTCACGCTACGACACGATCATCGTCGACGAGGCGCACGAGCGCAGCCTGAATATTGATTTTCTCCTGGGGTATCTCAAGACGCTCCTGCCTCGGCGCAAGGACCTCAAGGTCATCGTGACTTCCGCAACGATCGACCCGGAGCGGTTCAGCCGGCACTTCAACGACTGCCCGATCATCAGCGTGAGCGGACGCACCTACCCGGTGGAGGTGCTGTACCGCTCTCCTCTCGGGGGAGATGAAGACGAGCGCGACAGCGACTTTGATCGGGCGCTGGTGCAGGCGGTGGACGAGGCCGCGAGCTACGGGGACGGGGACATTCTCGCGTTCTTCAGCGGCGAGCGGGAGATCCGCGAGGCGGCGGAGGTGCTGCACAAGCACCACGTGCCGGGGGCGCCGCGGGCCACGATCCTGCCGCTGTTCGCGAAGCTCTCGAACGACGAGCAGCAGCGCGTCTTTGAGCCCCACGACCAGCACGAGACGCGCCGGATCATCCTGGCCACCAACGTCGCGGAGACCTCGCTCACGGTCCCCGGGATCCGGTATGTCATTGATACGGGCGTCGCACGCATCAATAGATACTCGGCCCGCACCAAGGTGCAGCGGTTGGAAGTGGAGGCGATCTCCAAGGCCTCGGCGGATCAGCGCAAGGGCCGCTGCGGCCGCGTGGGGCCGGGCGTGTGCATCCGGCTGTATTCGGAGGAGGACTTCACCACCCGTCCGCAGTACACCGACCCGGAGATCGTGCGGACGAACCTCGCGGCGGTGATCCTGCAGATGGCGGCGCTGCGGCTGGGGCGGGTGGAGGACTTCCCGTTCCTTGATCCACCGGATTCGCGGCTGGTGAAGGACGGCTACGACACACTGATCGAGCTGGGCGCGGTGACGGAAGCGGGCGAACTGACGCCGCTGGGCCGCGACCTGGCGAAGCTGCCCATTGATCCCAGGATCGGGCGCATGATCCTGGCGGCCAACGCCGAGAACTGCCTGACCGAGGTGCTCATCATCGCGTCGGCGCTCTCGATCCAGGATCCGCGGCACCGGCCCTTCGAGAAGCAGGACGAAGCGGACGAGGCCCACGCGCCCTTCCGCGATGAACGATCGGACTTTCTTTCGCACCTCATTCTCTGGAACGCCTACCGCACGCAGAAGCGGCATCTTTCTTCGAGCAAGCTGCGCCGGTGGTGCAAGGAGCACTTCCTGTCGTTTGTGCGCTTGAGGGAGTGGGAGGAGATGCACCACCAGCTCGCCGATCTGGCGGGCGGCATGGGGTATCACGCCAATCAGACCAAGGCGTCTCCGGAGGCCATCCATCGCGCTCTGCTGCCGGGCCTGCTCTCGAACATCGGGTTCAAGGGTGAGCAGGGAGAGTACCTGGGGGCGCGGGGCCTGAAGTTCAACATCTTTCCCGGCTCGGTCATGTTCAAGGCGGGAGCGAAGTGGGTCATGGCCTGCGAACTGGTGCGCACCACCAAGCTGTACGCACGCACGCTCGCGCCGATCCCG
>JBGAMO010000157.1:0-11615 GCA_044222845.1 Phycisphaerales bacterium | reverse complement strand
TGGTGGGAGGCGGTTTTGGAGATGCCGGGGGTGGGCGGGGCGGCGGCGATGAAGTTTTGGTGGTGTGCGCGGTGGTGGGAGGCGGTTCTGGAGATGCTGGGGCGGCGCGGGGTGGTGGTGATGAAGTTTTGGTGGCGTGTGCGGTGGTGGGAGCGGTTCTGGAGATGCTGGGGGCGGCGCGGGGTGGTGGCAATGAAGTTTTGGTGGCGTGGGCGGCAGCGTGGAGTTATTGCGACGTTGCGGCCGTGCGACGGGGCGCTGGGCGGTGTGGGCGCGCATGAACTTTTGGTTGCGCGTGCGCGCTGAAGAGGCGCTGGGGCATGCTGGCCCGGGCTGGGGATGATCGGGCGATTGGGTTTTCAAAGAGCGGATTCAGGTGGTACGCGGGCGGACGGGGATGGAGCGGGAGATTAAGCGGAGTGGCGGTGATTGAGCGCACGAGGGTGGTTGGTCGTGGGGGGATTTGGTGGCGCCGTTGGAGGCGGACAGGCAGAGTGTTCTCTCGATCGCTTGGAGAAGTATCGCCTCTCGTTCGTGGTGAAGGGAATTGGGCCTTCGGAGTGGGGCAGGGTGTGAATCTGGGCAAAGTTGCACGCGATGCGCTTTGGAAGGGAGCCGCAGCGAGCCCTGTTGGCGAATCCAACCACATGGCGCTGGGCTGCTAGTGACTAGCAGCAGAAACATCCGCGATTCGTCGCTAAGATTTCGGTAACAGGTGCGACGGGCTTGACAATTCGACGCGCCCTCGCAGGGGTCGATTGCTGACGAAGGCAGCACTAGCCTGCCTATTGCGGAGATCATCCATCATGAAGCATGGAACCGAGGCAGAGTGCGTAAGGGGGACAGCACTGGACTCTGATTCGCGCCGACAGTTGATCGAACTGCATGAAAGCGATGTCTTTCACTCGGACACTGCAATACTGGGAGCGACGAGTACGAGGTGTCGGCCACATGCTGGCGGCGTGAACTTGACTCGGCTGATCCTCATCCTCACAACGATGATGTTTGGTGCAATGCCAGCCTTGGCGCAACGAGTTGTGATCCGCGAGCCGTTTTGCACAGTGGGAACGTACAACCTTGTTGCGAATGGAGGCTTTGAATCCGGACTGAGCGGTTGGCAAGCGGCAGGACAGTTCGGGAACTTCGCTCTCGGAGCCGGGCTGGTTGGCGCGAGCGGCGCGCAGACTCACACGATTGCCACCGTTTCTGGGCCGGGATATGCGATCATTCGAAATGTCCCTGTTACTCCGGGCAGAACATACGTCATGAGCGGGTATTTCAACACGGGACAGTTGGCGGGCGGATTCCTGTATCTCGATCTTAACGACGTTGCCTGGGAACCCGGACCGCCAGCGCCGTTCCGGCCAAGCATCCGGCTCGGCATGCTCGCCGATATCGGCGTGAGCGGTTGGCAGTTTGTGTACGAGCCCGTGACGATTCCAAACGGCGTGAGCCAAGTCACGATTCGCGTCGTTCGCGATGGCGGGTGCATTCCGGGCGAGATCGCCAACGTCGACGAGGTTGCATTTACCCCCATTGAACTCTTCACACCGCCAGTTGCCGCACCAGCGATCCGCACCGGGCCAGCGCCTGTCTTCGCCTGCCGGCTCGGCACTTCTTCATTCAACGTAGTAGCCTCAGGAATGGGACCGTTTACCTACCGATGGCAGCACGAGACGGCGGTCAACAACTGGGTGGACACCGGCAACGGACCTCTCCCTTATGCCTTCGGCGCGATCGTGGCGGATGGCGTGACAACGGATCGTCTGCAATTGAATCTAGATGTGCAATCTGGGTCGCCGCCGTTGCGATTCCGGTGCGTGGTCACGAACTCGTGCAGAAGCACAACAACCGAACCGGTAACGCTATCGTTCTGCCTCTGCCTAGCTTGTTCGGCCGATTTCAACGAGGATGGAGGTGTTGACGGCGAAGACATGAACGCTTTCTTCAACGCATGGGAAGACGGTAGCTGCGACGGCGACGTGAACCAAGATGGCGGCGTGGACGGTGATGACGTCGGTGTGTTCTTCTCTCAATGGGAGAACGGCGGCTGTTGACCCGCTGGCAATTGAACTGACCCAGCGACGATGGACAGAATCGTCGACCGGCGAGGTCAGGGATAATTCTCGATCGTGACCTTCCCGCGACGCCACCAAGGGTGTTTGCGAGAAGCGCATGAGGATGTTTGACCTGACCCAGCCACGGTGGATGCAACGGCCGGGGGTCAGCGATGGCGCGGGAGAGGTTCCGCGACTCTGTGATCGGCGGCGACCTCGACGGGCACACGCGGCGTTGGCGGGACGGATGTGAGGGGCTTCTTCGCACGCTGGGGGGACGGCTGCTGAGTCCGTTGGTCGATTGACAGCCAGCGAATCCGGCCGCGGGCGCACATCTTCGACGATCCGAAAGCCCTGGGCGAAGGCTGGCGGGGGGTCGGGAAGCGCGTATTGGGACGCTGGGTTATTTGGGATGCGGGTGCGCAGCGACGATTCTGCTTGTGTGTCCCGAGATCATCATGTACACTCTGCCCGTGTTCCTTCTCGGATGTGCCGGACGCGGTCGCCGGTGGTGACCAGTCTTTGTGCCTGGGTATGTGGTGGCGAGTTTGGACCCTTTCTTTTGGAGCCGTTTGTCATGCGCTCGTTGTTTTCGCCATCGTCGTGGCCCTTGGGCCGCTGCACCGCCGTCGCCTGCGGGCTGCTGCTGACCTTTGTGCTGGCGGCGCCCGCCCGAGCGCAGTGCCCCGCGGCGTGGGTGCCGGGGATCGGGACGCCGGGTGCGAACGGCAACGTCAACGCCTTCGCGGTCACGGCGGGCGGTGATCTGATCGTCGGCGGGTCATTCTTGAACACTGGTGGCGTGCCGAGCCGCATCGCTCGCTATATCCCAACCGGGAACCAATGGTCCGCGCTGGGATCGGGCATCACTGGAGGCTCGGTCAACGCCCTCGCGGTCCTGCCGGGTGGGGATGTGGTCGTCGCGGGCCAGTTCACAGCGGCCGGGGGCGTGACGGCGAGCAACATCGCTCGCCTGAACCCAACCAACAACAACTGGTCGTCGCTGGGATTGAATGTCACGGGGGGCTCTGTCAACGCCCTGGCGCTCCTGCCGAATGGAGATCTGCTCGTCGGCGGGCAGTTCTCGAATGGCACGTTCTTTTCGAACATGGTCCGCTATAGCCCGACCTCGGGCGTCTGGTCCGCACTGGGAATAACGACCGACGGCCCCATCTATGCCCTCGCCGTCTTGCCGGGCGGGGAAGTGATTGTGGGAGGGAGTTTCGCCAGCGCCGGGTCGGTCGGGAACTTCAGGAGCAACATTGCCCGCTACAACAACGGCCAGTGGAACTCGCTCGGCTTGGGGATGAATGGCGCTGTGCGGTGCCTTGCGGTCCTGCCGGGCGGCGATGTGCTGGTGGGCGGGGAATTCACCACCGCCGGGGGCCTCGCGGCCGGCGGCATCGCCCGCTACAACCCCTCCACAATCACCTGGTCGGCGGTGGGATTGGGTACCAACGGCACCGTCAGTTCCCTTTCGGCCCTGCCCAGCGGGGAGGTGCTCGTGGGCGGGGCCTTCACCGCCGCCGGGGGCATCGCGGCCAGCGGCATCGTCCGCTACAACCCGGCCACGGGCGTCTGGACCGCGCTGGGAGCGGGGACGGACGGGAATGTCAGCGCCATCGCGGTCGTGCCCGGCGGGGATCTGATTCTGGGCGGGAACTTCACTTCGGCCGGAGGGGTGGCGGCGACTCGCCTCGCCCGCGTCAACTCTGAGCCGAACATCATCGGCCAGCCGCGGCACGTGGTCACCGCTCCCTTCGGCACGGCGCTCTTCGCGGTCACGATCCCCGGCGCCAGCGGAAACGGCACGGCCACGTACGCGTGGCGCAAAGACGGCCAGGCGATCAACGCGGCCGCCAATCCCTCCGCCGCCACACCCGCCCTCTCGATCACCAACGTACTCGCCGCGGATGTCGGCTCATACGACTGCCTCGTCACCAACTCCTGCGGCGGCACCGGAACGCTCAGTAGCGCTGCGACACTGTCGATCGTCGGCACGCCACCGGTCAGCCAGTGGGCCTCGTATGTGATCGGGTTCAGCAGCGAGTACAGCCCGACGGATTGGGCCGCGGCACAGGCATTGGGAGCGCCGGACACATTGACATACTGCGACTGCGGGACGGCGTGGGCTCCGCGTGAGCCGAACGGCATGCAGGAGTTCATCACGGTTGGGTTCCCAACGCCGGTGTATGCCACCGGCGCGACGATCCGCGAGACCTTTGGCAACGGCATGGTCTATCAGGTGGATGTGCTGGACACGGACGATGTCCTGCACACGGTCTGGGCGGGAACCGATCCGAGCCCTCAGGGCACGCCGGTGGACAACCTGCTGACCTGGCCGGCGACGCCCTACTCGGTCAAGGGCATCAAGGTCTACATCAATACCAACACCGAACCCACTGGGGGGTGGGAAGAGATCGATGCCATCGCACTGCACGGGAATCCCGTGCCGTGCCCGGCGGATTTCAATCAGGACGGCGGCATCGACGGGACGGATGTGCAGGACTTCTTCAAGCACTGGGAAGAGGGCTGTTGACTTCGGAAGGCATCAGGCATCAGGCATCAGGCAGAAGGCAGTAGGCATCAGGCAGCAGGGATCGGGCATTCGGGGACGCGATCCTCGCTGCTGCCCGGGGCTTGGGGCATCGTCGAAGCTCATCGCACGGTCCAATGGTCGGTGTGCTGAGGTCGCGGCGAGGGGCGGCCGCGGAGCGGAGATGCAAAACGAAACCCGGCGGCTGCGTGTTGCAACCGCCGGGCACGAACCGCCTAAGTCTCCCCGACCGGACGGGTTGTGTGGATGGGAATCGGGATTCGGGAATCGGCGCGCCGGATGTGCGGAGTTGTTTAGATGCGTCCCATGATCATGAGGACGATGAGTATGACCAAAAGCACGCCGATGACGCCGCCGGGGCCGTAGCCCCATTTGCGGTTGTAGCGGTACAAGGGCAGGCCGCCGATCAGGAGCAGGACGAGGACGATTAGTAGGACTGTGCCGATCATGGTGGCCTTCCTCTGGGGGTTCTCTGCTCTCTCTGCCGGCGGGATTCGTTCACGCCATTCCTTCCGTTCCTGCCGCGCACGACGCTTGTCGCAATCCGATCGGTTCCGAGTGATTACTACTCCGTCGAGTTTGACGGGCGTTGGGTGGAGGTGGGGAGTTCGATGGTGACGGTGGTGCCTGTTCCGGCGACGGAGCTGAGGCGCACGTTGGCGCCGGCGTCGTCGATCAGTTGGCGGGCCAGGGCGAGTTCTTCGCCGCGGCCGGGTCGGGCGGTTGAGGTGCGAGATTGCGTGTGTGTGAGGCCGCGGACGAGCGCCCGTGCGCCGGCGCCGTTGTCAGCGATGGCGAGGGCGACGGCGCGGCCGTTGGCGGCGAGGCGTGCGGAGATTTCGACCTCGCCCCGTTTGCTCGGGGCGTCGCCGTCGTTGCCGTAGACGCCCGCGGCGATCGCGTGTGAGGCGTTGCGGATGAGCATGTAGACGACGCGGGTGAGATGGTGATGGTCGATGCGGACCCGGGGCAGGCCTCGGGGGATGTCGGCGTGGATGATGACTTCATCGCCGTGGACAGCGCGGAGGAGCATGCCCATGTCGCGCCACCAGGCGGTGAGGCGCAGTTCGCGGCAGGTGGGGCGGGCGTGGTTGCCCGCGGCGGCGGTCCGCAGGTCGCCGGCGACGCCGCGGAGGTATTTCGTCACGGCCCGCAGCGAGCGGACGGTGTCGGCGCCGTCGGTAGAGATCCACTCGTCGGAGAGCAGGTCGAGGTTGCTTTCGAGCACGCCCAGGAAGCGTGCCATGTCGTGCGCGGCGCCGGCGGCGACGTGTTCCAGGGATCGGGCGCGGTCGGATTGCCCGTGTTCACCGGAATCGAGCGTGGGGTGCGTGGGCGTCTGCTCGTGCGCCGGGGCGACGCTCTCTGATGCGCTGGGTGATGGCCGCACGCTCGGGCGTTCGTCTTCACGGGCGGGGACCGGAGTCTCCGACGCGACGAACCCGGCGCGCGTGGGCGGGTTTGGCGGATTTTCTCTCATCAAAGGGGCTCCATTTCGTTCCGCGTTTGTGAAGTTGGGCGAGGATCAGAGGTGAATGAACCGGTCGGTCCGGGTACTGCGGCTCGGTGGATTCTGGTCCGCGTCAGATCGGGCGCGACCGACACCTTTCTCCGGTATTGCGGAGCATCGCTCGCGGCCGGCATTTTGCACGTGTAATAATGAGCCGATCGGGGCGTTTGCGGCCATGGGGGAAAGTTTCTCTATCTTTTCAATGAGGAGTTCGCCGGGGCGTGCGAGGGAGCCGCGGCCCATAAAGTTCGGCATGGCCGTCCGCAACCGAACCCGCAAGCCAGCCGCCGCCGTGCATGCCGCGGCACGCGGGGCGCGGGGTCGGGCGGCGAAAACACCCATCCTGGACCCGATCATCACGATGAACGCGGGCGGGGACATTCAGTCCGCGAGCGACTCGATCGAGCAGGTGTTCGGGTGGACGCCGACGGAACTGTTCGGGCGCAACGTCAAGGTGCTCATTCCCGAGCCGCGGCGTTCGGACCTGGACCGGTACCTGGACCGGTATCGGCACGCGGACAAGAAGGGCACGCTGCAGCGGTCGCGCCTGTTCGACGCGGTGCGCAAGGACGGGACGGCGTTCCAGATCGAGCTGTCGGTGTCGCGGGCGGACCTGCCGGTGCACGGGGCGCCGTACTTCATCGGGATCATCCGGGACGTGAGCCACCGCATCGAGGTGGGCGCCGAGACGGTGCAAGAACATTCGCGCATGCAGCAGCTCATCACCGAGCAGACGCGGGCGCTGGCGACGGCGAACCTGAGGCTGCAGCTCGCGGACCGGCTGGCCTCGATCGGGACGCTGGCCGCGGGGCTGGGGCACGACATGAACAACGTGCTGCTGCCTGTGCGGGCGCGGCTGAACGCGATCGAGCACGCGGGGATCACGCCGACGGCGCTGAACCACGTCAGGGCGGTGCGGAGGTCGGTGGCGTACCTCCAGCATCTGAGCGACGGGCTGCATTTCCTGGCGATCGATCCTGAAGGACCCGGGATCGCCAAGGACGGGGCGGGCACGACGGACCTGGTCAGTTGGTGGAATCACGTGGGCGTGCTGCTGCGCAAGGCCGTGCCTGCGCGGGTCAAGATGCGGGTCTCGATCCCGCTGGGGTTGCCGAGCGTAAAGATCGCCCCGCACTGGTTGACGCAGGCGATGCTCAACCTGATCGTGAACGCGGGCGAGGCGATCCCCGAGGGCCGGAGCGTGGCGCGGGTTCACATCTGGGCCGACACATCCGACGACGGGACGACGGTGCGGCTGGGCGTGACGGACAATGGGCGGGGGATGACGCGCGCGGTGCAGCGGCGGGCGCTGGACCTGTTCTTCACGACCAAGGCGCGGAGCATGGGCACGGGGCTGGGTCTGCCGCTGGCGCGGAAGGTCGCGGTGCGGGCCGGGGGCGACATCGGGATCAAGTCCGAGCCGGGCAAGGGGACCACGGTGCTGCTGCTGCTGCCGGCGATCCGCGGCAACGGAACCAAGATCCCGATCCCGGCGAAACGTTCGGCGTCGGTGACGGTGCGCGACCATCGGGCGGCGGCGCTGGTGTCGCAGGTGCTGTCGCAGTCGGGGTTCACGCCGCGGGCGGCGCCGGCGGGCCGGCCCGGCAAGTCGGACCTGTGGATCACGGAGCCGACCGCCGCGGCGTTGGCGGCGGCGTCATCGCGGAAGAAGTGCAGCGATCGGTGCATCATTCTGCTGGGCAAACCCTCGGCCAGAACAGAGTCGGCGTGGGCGTCGGTGGGGGCGACGTGCATCGAGACCCCGGACGATTTCGAGGCGATACGGCATTCCATCGGCCAATGCGTGCAAGGGCTGCAGGAGACCTCTCATGGTGCGGCGAAACACGCGTGAAACACCGTCGGCGCCGGTTGCGGCGGGGTCGCCGCGCGCCGGGGTCGGCAAGCCGCCGGCGGCGGGTGGTGGCGTCATGCCCAAACCCAGGCCGGAGGCCAACGGCCGCGCGCCGCTGCGCTTGCTGTGCGTGGACGATCACGTGGTGCTGGTGGAGGGGCTCAAGGCGCACTTCTCGATCAAGGGCGACATCGAGGTCGTGGGCCGCATGGCCACCGCGGCGAGCCTGGCGGACGAGGTGGCGCGGCTCAAGCCCAACGTGGTGATGCTCGACATCGAGATGCCCGGGCCCGACGCGTTCGAGATGGCCGACCGCACGCGGCGCAAGTTCCCGGAGGTGCGGATCATCGTGCTGAGCGCCCACATCCGCGACTCGTTCATCTCCGCTTCGTTCAGGGCGGGCGTGAGCGCGTACTTCGCGAAGTCCGATGATCTGGACGACATCGTGAAGGGCATATTCGAGGTGTCCCGCAGCCGCAACGGCTCGTTCCTGCTGGGGCCCAAGGTGCGCGAACGGTGCAGCCCGACGCCGCAGGGGCCGGCCGAGACCGACGCACGCACGGGCGACCCCAAGACGCTGCTCAACTCGCTGACGGCCCGGGAGGATGAGATCCTGCGGCTGGTGGGCAAGGGCATGTCGCGTCACCAGATCGCCGCGCAGTTGTGCCGCAGCGTCAAGACGATCGATGCGCACCAGGGCCGGATGATGAGGAAACTGGGGATCGAGGCGCGGGCTGATCTGATCCGCTTCGCGATCCGCGAGGGGCTGGCGATGGCCTGAAGAGGGCCTACGGATGTAGCATTTTTTCGCTGTAGTCGCGGGGTGACGGGGGTGCGATGATGTACCCACTTGCGTCACCGGCCCCGCGTGCGGGGCGACGAAGACGCCCGCCGCACGGCGGAACAGAAAACACGGTTTGTCCGCTTACACGAAAGAAGGTTCACCATGAACTCCAGGTATCACATTCTCATTCTGACCGCCGCGTCGGTCACGCTCGCGGCGGGCGGCGTTTGCGCCGCCTGGGCGCAGTCTCCCCCGGTGCTCACGAGCGCGTCGGGCGTGGCGGCGTCGGCGGTTGACTTTCAGTCCTCCAAGGTGCTGATCGACCGGACGGTGGTCAACAACAACGGCGAAGAGATCGCGAAGGTCTCGGACCTGATCCTGGACCGCGGCGCGGGCCGGATCGAGTACGTGGTGATCAAGACGGGCACGACGTTCGGCCTGGGCGGGCGCGCGGTGGCGATCCCGTACGGCTCGTTCCGCTGGGAGTTGGGCGGCAAGGACCGGTTCGTCCTGGCGTCCACGGCGGAGCAGCTCAAGCAGTACCCCGAGTACACGCCCGACGACTGGAAGGCGCTCAAGGACGCATCGACGGACGACAAGAACGCGCTGCGTCACCGGCTCGCGGCCGATGCGCAGGCGTCTTCCGATCCGTACGCCGGGAATCTGAACCCGGCCTCCAAGACGCACATCTCCGGCGAGATCATGAGCGTGGAGCGCGTGCGGACGAGCACGTTCGGCGAGCAGATCGAGATCACGGTCAAGACCACGGACGGCGCGACCAAGCGGGTCGCGCTGGGGCCGTCGTGGTATGTGAACGGGGCTTCGGCGGCGCCGATGCGCGGCGACAAGGTGGAGGTCGACACGCTGGCGTTGCCGCGGGACCCCAACGAGCTGGTGGCGGGCACGCATCTCAAGACGGCGGGCCACGAGCTGCACCTGCGTGACAGCGACGGCACACCGGCGTGGGCGCTCAAGTCCGTCGTGGCCGACGGCCAGACGTACAGCACGCCCTTCTCGCGGTACCTGCTGCTGAGCCACCTGCCGGGGATGAAGGTGGATTGCCGCGGCAACGAATGCGGCAAGGTGTACGACGTGATCATCGACCGGCAGTCGGGCGAGATCGGCTTCCTGTCCATCGACCCCAACCAGAACTTCCTGGGCATCAGCGATACCAAGCGGTTGATCCCGTGGTCTGTGGCGACGGTGACCTACGACGGCATCGTGCGGATCGACGCCTCGAAAGAGATGGTGCTGGCGAGTCCCGAGACGCCGTCGGACCTGGCGCTGCTGAACAGCGGCACGCAGGCCGAGCGGGTGTACAAGGCCTTCGGCGTGCCCGCACCCAAGTTTACCGCTCCTCACGCTGCCTCGTCCGTGACGCCGAGCAGCGAAGGAGCCTGGAATGCCCGCGGGCCGGTCGTGACGGCGATGGAAGCCAACTCGGCCACGACGTTCGAGGGCAAGGTCGTGGATATCTCCGACGTGAAGTTCGGCAAGGACGTGACACCGGCGCGGGCGATGAAGATCAAGATGCCCGGCGACGGGGGCGCGGAGGAGGTCATTCTGCTCGGCCCTGTGAGCTACATGGCGAACCAGAAGACCTTCTGCCAGGCGGGCGACGCGGTGAAGGTGAACGCGTGCCGCACGATGATCGACGGACGCAAGTACTGGATCGCGCGGTCGATCGACTGCAAGGACGGCCGCGTGGTGATGATCGATGGAAATAACGCTCCGGTGTGGTCCCAGCCGTGAATGACCGGCCGGGGAGCATGATCCCCGGTGTGTTGATGGAACGAGCGATTTCGAAACGGGATGGCTGACTCGGAACCGTCAAGCCCGGCCAGGACCAAGTCAGTGGAACTGGCCATATTCAGGAGTTTTACACATGAACGAGCAGAACACAAACGCCACGAAGCCCATTGATCGTGACGCGAACAAGGATCAGAAGCCGGGCGTGCTGGGCGCGCACCCGGTGGGCACGACTCTGGGCGCCGTCGGCGCCGGTGCTGCGGCCGGTGCCGCGGGCGGCGCGATCGCCGGCCCGGTGGGCGCGGTCGCGGGCGCTGCGGTCGGTGCGGTGGTCGGCGGATTGGCCGGCAACTCGGTCGCCGAGTCGATCAACCCCACCATCGAGAACAAGTACTGGCAGGATGCCTACTCCACCCGGCCGTACGCGAGCATCAATCACACCTATGAAGAGTTCGCGCCCGCGTACCGCTACGGCTGGGAGTCCTACAGCCGGCGCGGCAACCAGGCCGGCACGTTCGAGGCCATTGAGAACGAGATGAGCCGCGGTTGGGAGAAGGCCAAGGGCGCTTCTCACCTGAGCTGGGATCAGGCCAAGGCGGCGTCACGCGACGCATGGCAACGGGTTGCGAAGGCCGCGGGCGGGTCGCCCAAGCCTTCGGCTCGGTAACAACACACACGCGCCTTTCCCGTTTACGTCTCCGGGATGGCCTTCAGGGGCTCCGCCGAAAATCGGAGCTTCTGATTTGACCGCGATGATTGACAGCGACCGCGAGCAGCGCCGGCTTGGATAGAACGAGCGCGTGGCGACGGTCGCGAGGCCCGAAGGCGGGATTTGGATGATGGCCGCGATGGGGTGTTGAGGCTGCTCGAACAGGAGCAGACGCCCGACACGGCCGAGGATCGGACTGTACGCCGCCGGCACCCACACCTGGCAGGCGAGTCTACGTGGGAGGCTTCGCGCGAAAGCGTGTGCCTCTCATTCGGATTGGCCGAAGAACAGACTGTACGCCGCCGGCACCCACACCTGGCAGGCGAGTCTACGTGGGAGGCTTTGCGCGAAAGCGCGTGCCTCTCATTCGGATGGGCCAAGAATCGGACTGTACGCC
>JBGAMO010000156.1:0-11638 GCA_044222845.1 Phycisphaerales bacterium | reverse complement strand
CTCATGCCCCGGCCCCACCCGCCGTCGCGTCCGCTGCCCCGACTGAAGTTCCATCGGCGTCCGCGGCCGCGGCGAAATCGCCCCCCGAGCCGGCACCGCAAGCCAAACCCAGGCGTGAGCCGCTCAAGCCCATTGTCAACAGCCTGAAGCGCACCATGCCGGTGCTCAACGGGCTCGCTCTGAAGGCACTGGCTCCGCTCTCCCGGCCCCTGATCTCAAGCGGCAAAGCGGTCCGGATCGGTGTGAGCCTCTTGGCGGTGCAGTCTCTGGTGCTCGCCGTCGGATCGTGGGGATTCCTGGCCTTCGCGAAGCCGACTGCATCCGTCGCGGCCCCGGAGCACGGCTTCGATTTCAAGAAAGACGGTCTGCCTCAGCCACCCACGTCCGAAGATCACGATGAAGCCGAACAGGCGAACGCGCCCGCCGCGGAGGGCCATGCGCAAGCCAAGGAAGGCGAGCACGGCGCCGCCAAGCCGACCAGGAAGAAGACGCCCGCGAAGGCATCCAAGAAGCCCCCGGCGAAGAAGCCCGCGTCAGAGGAGCACGGCGGGGGCGGTCACTGAGCACGAATGAAAAAAGCCCCGCGCGAGCAGCGCGGGGCCTTCAAGTGTGCGGAATCATCAGCCGGTGCGTGCGATTAGAAGCAGCCGCCGGCTTCCCACTTGTCGAAGAAGAACTGAACGTCGCTGCCGTCCACGCCGCCGTCGCAGTTCACGTCGGCGTTGGGGCTGCCCATGGTCCAGTCGGCGAAGAAGGCCTGCGGGTCGGAGCCATCGATGCCGCCGTCAAGGTTGTAGTCGGCCGGACAGCGTGAGGTGAAGTCGATGTTGAGGATGCCGCTGCCGCGGGAGGAGCTGGCGAATCCGCCGACGCGGATCAAGTACGTGTGGCCGGCGGCGGCGTCGAACTCGATGCGAGAGCGGGTGGCCGAACAGGCGTCGTCGCTGCAGCCGATCAGGTGAGCCGAGTCGGCGAGAGCGCAGGTATCGGTGTCGTAGACGGCGAGAGTTGTGTCGAAATCGGTGGCCGGGTCGCAGGTATCGACGACCGCGGTGCCGTTGCAGCCCGAATCGAAGAGGTACCACAGATCATTGAACACGTTGGTGATGAAGCAAGCGCCGACGAAGGCCTGGCCGTCGGTGGTGGCCTGGCAGTTGCCGAACGGAGTCTGGCCGATGTCGGCGTGCACCGCGGCACTGCAGCGGTCGTTGGGCAGGGCGGAGTCGGAGATGTTCAACTGGAACACCCCGTTGCGACCGTTGAAACCGCTGACCCGGATCACGACCGTCTGACCCTTGCTCAACTGCATCGAGATGCTGGAGGAGAGTGTGCCCGGGGCGACGTCGTCGTTGCACTCGAGTTGATTGGCGATCGTCGCGGGGCAGCCCGAGTGAATCGACAGCACCGTGTCGTACTCCGACCCCGCGGTGTTAAAGCTCACGGTTTGCGTGCAGGATGCCGTGTAGGCATAGAACACATCTTCGGTGGTGCTGCTGTTGCCGCAGCTGGCTGAGCCGTTGGCGCCCATGCCGGAGGTACAGCCGACGTAGGTGCCGGCGGTCACAGACGGGGTTGTGGCGCACAAGTCGGTGCCGTTCGTGAAAGGCATGAACGCGTACGCGGCCCCGGGGCTGGCGAATCCGCCGAAGTCGTTCTCTTCATCCCCGACAATGACCGTGTCGGCGTCGAGCGCCGCGGAGATCGCGAAGTTGTGGGCGTTGCTCGCATCCGCCGAGCGCAGCGTGGTGAGGCGCGTCCAGGTGGTGCCCGAACGGGTCAGGACGTCGACCGAGCCGTCGATGCCGGGTCCGGCGTGATCAAAGCCGACGATCATCCGGGTCGCGTCATGAGAAATGGCCAGAGACATTCCGTAGTAGGAAGAACTCGCCGGGACCGCAGGAAGCAGGCGCTGCTCCTGTACCCAGCTCGCGCCGACCTTGCGGTACACGTACGAAACGCCCGACGCGGTCTCGAGCGGCGAGCAGATGACACATCGATCTCCGCCCAGACCGACATATCGGCCAAACTGATCGCTGCTGGTCGTGTTGGTGCCCACCAACTTCGCCTGCTGAGACCAGACCGTGCCAGAGCGGCCGAAGACGTACGCCGAACCGGTGGCGAAGCCGTTGCCGGTGTTGTCACCCTGAGCGCCGACGACAAGCGAATCGCCGTCGAGGCCGACCTCGCTGCCAAAGAAGGCCGAACCAGGCATGCCCGCGGGCTGGAACCGCTGCTGGAGCGACCACGTAGTTCCGGAACGGACGAAAACGTACGCCGCGCCGCGGCTGCTGTCCTCGTACTGCGCGGCGATGGCGATGGTGTTGCCGCTGAGTTTGACGCTGTTGCCGAACCGGTTGTTGTTCGCACGCATGCCGCTGGCCGGCGCCAAAATATTGAACTCCTGGGTCCAGACGCCATTGATCCGGTGGAAAATGTAGACGGAACCAAGTGCATTGAAGCCTGAGTAGCCGTCATTGGGCGAACCCACCGCCGCGTAATCGCCTTCAATCGCGACCGCCTGGCCGAAGTTGTCGCCGGCGGCGCGGTCGGACGCAGTCAGCTTCGCGACCTGAGCCCACGTCAGGCCGGAACGGGCGAAGATATACGCCGCACCGGCGTCCGTGGCGCCCGGCGAGTCATCGCCGCGGGCGCCGACGATCGCGAAGTCACCGGAAACGCCCACCGACGTGCCGAATAGGTCAAAGTCTGCGGGGTCGTTCGCGACAAACTTGCTCGTCTGGCACTGTGCGTGAGAAACGCCGGTCATCAGACAGCATCCAAGGCCCAGCAGCAAGGAATTCCTCGCCGCTCCGTAAAGTGAAATCATCATGGATGAGTTTCTCCCTAGCGATCTGGTCTACCGCCGGGCGGTTACCGCCGTCCTCTGGGCCTGTCCCAAAGCGCGAATCGTCCCGACGGGGTGCAATGCGTCATCCGCCGAAGGATGGACAGACAAAATCTGGCATAACTGCCCAATTCTGTGCAAACGACAACAAAAGCTCCGCAGTCGCGAGCCGGTCGGCAGAGAATCGGTTATCGGAAACCCAGTTACCGCCTGCGACGCGACGCAAGCAGAAGCGATGCTCCCAACGTCACAATCACCCCGGGGGCAGGGGCAGTTTGGCGGATCACACCATGAATTTGACCGCCCTGATCGTACGAAGCAGCCTGCGCCGTGAAACTCCCCTCGTACGACATCGGGTTGCCGCCATACGAGAAGTCAAAGAAGTTAGGGTCCTCGACCACAAAACTGGGGTACTGGACCAGCGAACCTTCGAGCGTCGCGTGCATGGGGTCCTGATAGGTCGCCGTGATCAGAAAACTCCCGATCGAGAGCGGAACATCGGGAATTCCAAAGGGCACGACATCGTACGAAATCTGATACTCGCCCGCGTACACGACACTGGGACCGCTCGAAGCCACCACCTCTCCCAGGAACGAGTACTTGTAGTACTGGAGGTCCAGCGGGTGGATGTACGGATCCGTGGTCGAATCCTGGTGGTAGTTGAAAAAATCACCCAATCCGTCGGTCAGGAAATCGTTCCCCACCGCTGCGACTCCGCTCACCCGCGGAGCAATGACAAACTTGTTGCGAGTCTCGAATGTGAATCCGGCGTGCGCGGAGGTCACCAACGTCGCCAACGCTACCGCAGCCGTTGCTGAGATACGCAACGTCTCGACTCGCGACCGGGTGTTTGACGGTTGGATTGATGTCCGCATAACGCCTCTCTCTTGACTCAACTAGGAGTCGTTCCATTGTACCAGAATTGCTACGCCCGAGAAAGGCAATTGTTGCCTCAGTATGAAAAATGCACCCCCAAAAATAAAGATATCCGTGTCCGCGAGTACTCACCGGCAAACTTCCGTGAGAAGTCACCCCCTCTTCAAGGCAGCAACTCTTCTCAGTGCGTCATCACTGACAGGTTGTCTGGCGTTCGAATCTGCCGTTGCGATGCCCGGCTGGGTTATTGGCTCTGCAGAAGGGTCATAGTGTTATCGGACTATTTCCGCCTCGGCGTGACATCTAAGCAATTCACCGCAGGAATTGCGATTGGTGACACACGAATCTCGCCCGAGGGCGTCTATTTGGTGTCGGGTACACGCCACCGCCTGGCCTTGCCCAGTTGCGGGCCCCCTCAGCGACTGGCTGCGGCTCCCAACTGACCCACTCATTGAACAGGATGTACGCCATGTTGAAGCCGATTTTCCTCATCGCCCTCTGCGGGATCTCTTTCGCCGAACCGTGCCTCGCTTGGGCGGTTGAGACCCAGCCTTTGCACCGGGTCGCGCCGCAAGACCGGAACGCGGCGCTCAAATACTGGGAGGCATCGGTCAGCCTGTCTTCTGAAATCGCAGCCAAACTGTCCGAAGTGAACTACGAGCATCTGGGAATCACCGCGGAAGCGGTGAAGGACAACGCCGCGTACCAGGCCGCCGCCAAGATCACGGCCGATTACAACCCGGGGCTTTGGATCGAAGCCTCGCAGTACAGGAAATGCGACTTCGAAGTAAAGTACGAGGCTGGGGTCATGGCCCTGCTCTCGCACCTGAGCAAAGTCCGATCCGGGGCAAGGTTGCTGCGTTTCGATGCGAGACGCGACCTGATCGAGGGGCGGCCGGACGATGCCGCGACCGAACTCGCGGCGATCGTCCGGATGGGCAATCACGTCTCCGGGGATGGATTCCTGATCTCCAGCCTGGTCGCCGTCGCGATGGGGACGATGGCGATCGACGAAACCCGAGTCCTGGCCGAGAGCGGGAAGATGACCGCGGCGGCCCGTGACACGATCCGCGCGGCGATCGAAGAAATCGATCCCAAGGACCCGATGCGCATGCGGGCCTCGATCGTGGGCGAGCAGACTGTCATGCTCGAATGGATCGGCGCCCACAGTTCGGGCCAGGACGCGGGCGCCAAGCTCTCGGAACTGCTCTTTGCGTTGAGCGGCAACCCCGAGGACCCGATGGAGGAGGTGCACCGCAAGATGATCGCGTCCTTGGATGAGAAAGGGCTGGCCCGCGAGATCGAGCAGAGCCGCGAGGCGTACGCCGCGATGCTGGAAGCTTGGGACGCGGCCGATCCGGTCGAGGCATGCACCGCCACCGCGGGGCGGATCTCCAAGGGGGAGTTCGGCACGCTGGCGATGGTGCTCTGTCCGGCCGTGAGCAAGGTCCGAAAGACGGCCACTATCTTCGAGAAGTCGCTGACAGAGTGCAAGGATACTCTGGACAAAGCGACACTGGCGACGGAAGTTGAGAGCAAGTAACGGTGCCACCGGATGCGCAACGAGGACCGCCAACTTCTGATCCGCATGCACAGGGGGCACGAGCCGTCGGCTCGGCTTCTGTGGGAGCGGTACGCGGCTCCGCTCGCGGCCTTCGCGCGGGCGGTAGTTCGCCAAAGGCAGGCGGCAGAGGATGTGGTGCAGTCCGTCATGCTGCGAGTGCTCGGGCTGCGTCGTGAGCAGATAGAATCGGTCGCGGACCCGCTCGCGTGGCTCGCTCAGCTCACGCGGCGTGAGGCGATCTCGCAGCTTCGGTCGATGCGACGCCGAGATCGCAGGAATCTGCTCGCGACTCGCGAGGAACTCGTGCCCGCCAACCGCCCGGAAGACGCAGCTACTAATGTACGTTCCGAGTTGGAGCGGTTGCCCCGCAGGCAGCGGGAGGTGATTGCGCTCCGGCACGCTTCGGGGCTCACATTCGACCAGATCGCCTTGGCACTTGGTCAGAACCGCAACACCGTCGCCGCACGCTACCGGGCGGGGGTCGAGGCGATCCGCGCGTCGGTGGGGGGGCTTCAGATGGAAGACCATCAGCCAGGCGCAGGGCGAGAAACGCGAGCGCCGGTGGAACAGTGCGAGTCCGAACGCGGACCATCGTCCGTCAGCAAGGAACTACAGTTCGCTGCAGCTCCGCTCGGGGCTGTGGAGCATCGCCATGCATGATCATCCGGAAAACAGAGCGACGTTGGATGAACTGCTGGACGAAGCCGTGCTGGCAGATTGCGGCCCATCGCCGATGTCACCAGGATTGGTGGCGGCGCTGCGCACGAGGCGGCGAAGAGTACTGGCGACGCGTGCCGGCGCAGCGCTCGCGGTCGCGGCGTCCCTCGGCTTGGGCATCACGATCGTCTCAAGTCCGTTCGGCGCGAAACGTCAGCCGGTGATCTCCGCGGTTGAAAAGACGGAATCGGTCCGCCCCACGCCCCCGCCCGCGGCGTTGTCGCACGCAACCGTCGCCGCGTATCTGCCGATCATCACCGCCAGACGCGGCGAGATGCAGTTGCCCGAAGATCCAACCGGCGCGGGCAGCACGCCGGAATCACCGATCCGGCCGGGACAGTCGCGGGAACTACTGCGCGGACTCTGACGCTCTCGCCGCGGTGGTTTTCAGTCCCCGTTCGTAGGAGTGGTGCCGCCGGCCCGCGGCCCCGGAATCTTGAGGTCCCGATCGTTCTGCACGAGCACATCTGCGAGTCCGCGGTATCCGTAAGCGGTGGCGGCAAAGGTCGGTTCCGCGACGTCGTGAAAGAAAGCGGTGGTCTCCTCCACGCCCCATCCGCGCTCTCCCGCCGCGGCCATGCGCTGCCAGCGATCCAGACGAGTCGAAGCCGAGGCTTCGACGAAGACGCAGACGTCCAGCACCGGGCGGACGGGCTCGTACAGGGCGTGGATGCCCTCACAGACGATGATCGGGTGCGGCCGGACTAGCTTGAAGCCTTCGCGGCGGTGAGAATGGAACGACCAGATCGGCACGTTCGCGTCGCGACCCTCTTTCAGAAAGCGCAGGTCGCGGGCGAGCCGCTGGAAGTCCGCGCGATGGGGAAGGTCTCGCTCCTCATAGGGCAGTTCGTCGTAGTTGGGAAGGTACGAATCCGTCGAGACCACGCAGGGAGAGATGTCGCGGGCAAGAAGACTCTTTCCCGCGCCCACGGGGCCCGTGATGCCCACGACGACGACGGGCTGACCACGCCGGATGCACAGCGAAGTCAGTACGGCGGGCGCGTCTTCGAACGCGATGAGCAACGGTTTGGGCATGGAGTGGCGTTACTCGCGGGCGGCGCCGATGTCGTAGCACCCGCAGACACCCTGCTCGTGCCAGATGCCGCTGTTGTGCAACTGGATGAAGTACTCGCGCACGGCCTGCGCCTGGATTTCCTCTTCCGAGTTGGGCGGACGGCGGCGACGTCCGGCGGGGCGATCCTCTGACCGGGGCTCCGCGCCGTCCTTGGGTTTGTCGGCATCCTTGACGTCGGTCTTTTTCTTGCCGTCGTTCAGGAGCTTCTGGATCAAGCGGGATCGCTCGGTGCGGATCTTCTCGCGCGCAGCAGCGTCAGTTTCAAGGGAGAACAGGCGGCGGCCGTCGACAAAGGTGGCCTCGCACCGACTGAACGCCGAGAGCGGAGTACCCGACCAGATCACCAGGTCGGCATCCTTGCCCTCTTCGATCGAGCCGACGAAGGAATCCACCTTGAGTTGACGGGCAGGGTTCAGCGTGACGAACTTGAGGGCTTCCTGCTCGGGAACGTTGCCATACTTGACGGCCTTGGCGGCCTCGGTGTTGAGCCGGCGTGCAAGCTCGTTGCTGTCGGAGTTGAAGGAGACCACCACACCTTGTTCGTGCATGATCGGGAAGGCCAGCGGGATGGCGTCCTGCACCTCGACCTTGTAGGCCCACCAATCCGAGAAGCCGCTGGCGCCCCCGCTGTAATCACGTACGTAATCAGCGACCTTGTACCCCTCCAGAGCGTGCTGGTAGGTGCCGATCTTGAAGCCGCAGTCCTTGGCCACCATCGCGAGCATCAGCATCTCGTCCTGCCGGTAGCTGTGGCAGTGGACCAGACGCTTGCCCGCGAGGATTTCCGCGAGGGGTTCGAGTTCCAGATCTCGCCGGGGAGCGACGCCGGTCGATTTCGCCGCGGCATACTCCTTCGCGGCGGTGAATCGGTCGCGGATGAGCATCTCCACACCCATGCGTGAGGCGGGGTACCGGCCTTCCTCGCCGCCTCCAAAGTCCCGCTGCGGGCCCCGATTGGCGCGGCGGGGGTTCTCACCCAGCGCGAACTTGATGCCGGGGACAGCATGCTCGAAATGCATGTCGTCGGGGTGGAGGCAGCCCCAGCGGACCTTGTTGGTCTGGGATTGACCTCCGATGGCGTTCGCCGACCCGTGCAGGTTGTTCACCATGGTCACGCCGCCGGCGAGTTGCTGATACCAGCCGATGGCGTCCGGATTGGTGACGTCTTCGATGCGGCACTCGGCGGTCACCGCCTGCCCGCCTTCGTTGACGCCCCCGGAGATGCCCGTGTGGCTGTGGCAATCGATGATGCCCGCAGTGACATGCTTGCCCTTGGCGTCGACGTACGAGCTCTTTTCACCCTGGGGTACGGCGACGTTGGGAGCGCCCGCTCCCACCTGAACGATCTTCCCCGCGCGGACGTAGACAAAACCGTTGTCAATCTTGCCAGCTTTGCCGTTCGTCCAGATGGTGGCGTTCGAGATGATCAGGTTGGCGGGCTGTTCGGGAGCCTCGTCCAGCCCGTAGGGACCGAACGGGAGGTTGAGTTTCTCGGGCACGTCGGTAGGCGCGTCGTCATCGTCCTTGGACTTCTTGCCATCGGGGTGTTCGGCTCTGTACGTGTGCCGGCTCGCGTCCGGGAGCGTGCCGACACCGGTGAGGGAGTCTTTGTCGCCAGACTCGGCGGAGAAGTTGATTTTGACGACGTCGCTGCTCTTGCCCTGGCCGCCGAGTTTGGTCAGGTCGTGCGTAAACGTGAGCGCCAGCTCGGGGGCGTCTTTGAAGTCGTCGCCTTGCGGAAGGCCCGCGAATTTCACATCGTCGCACTTGATCACTGTGGGGTCGCCCTCGGCCTTGGCGAAGGTCAGGGTGACAGAATCGGATCCGACTTTGATGGTAAGTTGTTCCTTGGCCGCGGCGTCCTTGGCAACGCCGTCGGCCTCGGTGACTCGCCAGGACCCCACGAACGGATTCCCGTCGCGGCGAAGCGCCTTCCAAGCAGTTTGTTTGCCGTCCGCGGCCTTGGAAACGCCTGACATTTCTGGGGGCGTCTTGGCCCAATCGACCGTGGCCTCAACGGTGGTGATGCCTTGACCGCCGATCTTGGTCTGGTCGATCTCATAGCGGAGGTGCGAGCCGTCCCAAGCCAGGTTCTGTGGCGCTATCGCTTTGGGCTCCGCTCCTTGAGGCGCTTGGACGCCTCGGATCGTGAGTTGACCATCCTTGTTGAACACCAGGACCGCCGTGGCTTGGTCGGGTTGGTTGGATGTAGCGGGCCAGATGCCCGCGAGGGACTTGGGGCGTTTCGTCGCGATCAGATCAAAGCGGCGACCCGTGCCGGTAATGCCGATGCCGGTCATCGTCGCCGGTTCGCCGTTGTCGGCGTTGCTCACCAACGCGGCGATTGTGCAGAGACCTTCCTTGCTGTCGAGCGCATCGTGGTCGAAGACAAAGGTAAGACGCCCGGGGGCGGCATCGACCTTCGTGGACTTGACGTGCTTGTCGTCGCGGTAGACCTCGATCTCATTGTCCTTGCCGATCTCGAACCGCCGCTTGACCGGACGATCGTCGGCGGGGATGCTGACATCCCAAGTGCCTTCATACGACACCGACGGCGCTGTTATCTCGTTGAACGTGCCGTCGATCCAAACGGATCGGATCTTGCTCTCTTTGTTGTCGGACGTCTTGCCGAAGACCGGGCCGTCGGTGACGAGCAGATTGGCCCGGGCGCCGACAGCCACGACGCCGACCGGCGTACTACCAGTTGAAAGGAACCACGTGGCGGGAGTGGTTGTCAGGGCGGCAAGGGCTTCGTCCTCCTTGAGGCCGTGCTTGATCGCCGTCCGGACGTTCTTGAGGAACTCCCCGCGGTCACGGAGTTTGGCCGTGGTCAGCGCGAAGGCCAAGCCCGCGTCACGCACGCGGCGGAGGTTGGTTGGGGCCTGTTCCCATGTCATCATGTCCCTGAGTTCGGCGGCCTCCTGCTTGGCGATCGTCCCAACGTCGGGGGCTTTGGGAAAGTTCAGGGGGAGTATGAAGCGGTCGTTGTCCTTCTTCAGAGCCTCGAGCCTGCGGAACTCGGTGCCGCAACCCAGCAGGATGATCGGTCGTGAGAACTCCGCGGCGATCTTGTGGACACGGAAGGCGTCGAGTTCATTGTCGGTGTTGAACAGGTACGTCGCGGGGTGGGGCGGCGCCTTGTCGGTCGCAGCGCCGGCGGGGGCGAGGAAATCAACGGCTGTCCATGGGCCGGTGAGCGCGCCCGAGACGCGTGACTGGGCCTGCCAATCCGCATCGCCAAAGGTCTGCCGAACGACCGCGATCGCGCCCATCTGTGAGTCGGGGTATCCGCCCCCGCTCGTGTCAAGGGCGACGGACTGGTAGACATCATCCTTGTAGACCAGGGGCTTGCCGGCGCTGGTATCGTCGGCAGACTTCGCCAGCGAGACCGCCGCGGCCCGCCCGCGGAAGATCCCTCCCTTGGGCGTGATGATCGCGGCGCCAAAGCCGATCTTGCGGAGCGAAGACGCGGTGCCCTCGTCAATCCCGCCGCCATCGAGCGCGGATCGCTGGGGCGTCACTCGCTTGTTCCAGTGCAACTGCGATTCGTCGCCGTGCGGGGCGGGGGCGTCAACCTCGACGCACGCGTCGATGAACGCGGCGTAGACGTGCAGTCCCTTGCAATCGATGACACGCGGTCCGAGCGGCAGCCGGGCTGGTTTGAACTTCCCGCCTTCCCCTGGTTCGCCCGGAAGAATCGCCGTGATTAGGCCATCGCGGAAGACGACCGTGGCTCCTTCAACGACTTCACCGGGCTTGGGGTGCAGCGTGCAACCCGCGAGGGCGACCCACGTGGGGTCGGCTCGTCTCGGGCCATTCGCCGGGGGGGCCAGGGGAGAGGAGGAGGTGGGCTGCGCGAGGGAGGTCGCGGTCAAGATCGAGGCGGCCAGCAGACAGGCGTTGGGGCGCATCTATGACAATAGCGGCGATCCCCGAGGGGCGTGAGACGTTCCACCCGTGCGGCCTGTGAGGTTTGAGCGGGGGCCCAGAATCTGTGGCCTGGGTGGCCCGCGGAGCAGCGGCCGGACCAGATGTGCGGTCGGTGCGGATTGGATCGAAACGCGCCGCCATAAGCGAGGATTCATGGGTTGTCCGGAGCGCAGATTCCGCCGATGCACGGCGGCAGTGACCCAGTGGAGACACCCATGAAACGTTCCGCCAACACCTCTCGACACGCAGTTCTCATGCTCGCCGGCGCGATCCTCTCGCTCGCCGCGGGGTGCGCGACCGAGCCTCCGCGCGCCTGGGGCCCGACACGCACGGAGAACGGGTGGAATCCCGCCGCGTCAGACGGCGCTGGCGCAGGCCTGGCGATGCGTCACAAGGGGTATGTGTGGGTGCGGCAGGCGCCCGCGACGCGGCAGATGGCCGAGGTCGAGCAGGCGCACTAGAGCGTTCTCAGTCCACGCGTAGCGAGTATTCACAGTGACGGAAGCAGTTGGCGGCGTCTGTAGAGCTGACGGCATCCAGCACGGTTTGCATGGCGCTCCAAAGTGCGTGCGGCGTGCGGCATTCCAGCGAGCGGAGCAGTTGCTTCACTTTCGCGAACACCATCTCGATC
>JBGAMO010000155.1:0-11872 GCA_044222845.1 Phycisphaerales bacterium | reverse complement strand
TTTCGGCGGCGCGGCAGGACAAGAGCGACCTCCCCGGCTCGACGCGGGGCTCGCGCGTGGCGCGGGTGCTCCCGGCGGAAGCGGGGGAGCGGGCGAAGGTCTCGCTCACGCTGATCGCGGGCGATTTGAGCGACGAGCAGGTGAAGGAACTGGGCGAGGTCGCGCCCAACGTGAAGATCGTGCGTGCCACGGGGCGCGACGAGGCGATGAAGCTCGCGCCCGAGGCGGACGGGGTGGACGGACGCTGGGTGAGCGCGGAGTTCCTGGGCAAAGCGAAGAAGCTGTCGTGGATCCACTCGCCCAGCGCGGGCGTGGATCGGCTGGTGACGATCCCGGGCCTGCGCGAGAATGCATCGCTGGTCGTGACGAATGCGCGGGGCGTGCACGGTCCGGCGATCGCCGATCACGCGATGGCGATGCTGCTCTCGCTGACGCGGCAGTTGCCCTGGTACGCCGACGCGCAGGAGAAGGGAACGTGGACGCGCGACGAGCCGCCGACGCGCGGCGTGGCGCTGGCGGGCAAGACGATGCTCGTGGTCGGGATCGGCGGGATCGGGACCGAGATCGCCAAGCGCGCGCATGGCTTTGACATGCACGTCATCGCGACGCGACGGAGCGACGCACCCTCGCCGGAGTTTGTGGAGCACGTGGGCAAGCCGGACGAGCTTGCGGCGATGCTGCCCGGGGCGGACGTGGTCGCGATCTGCGTGCCCTTGACGAAGGAAACGGAACGGTTGTTTGCTGAGAAGATGATCGGCGCGATGAAGCGAGGGTCGTACCTGATCAACATCGCGCGCGGGAAGATCGTGGACACGCCGGCGCTGGTGGCGGCGTTGAAGGACGGGCGGTTGGCGGGCGCGGGGCTGGACGTGACCGACCCCGAGCCGTTGCCCACGGGGCACGAGCTGTGGGGGTTGAAGAACGTGGTGATCACGCCGCACGTGGCGGCGGACGGCGAGCTGACCGACCAGCGCTGGTGGGCGTTGTATAAGGAAAACGTGCGTCGGTTCGGCGCGGGCGAGGCGTTGCTCAATTGCGTGGATGTGGAGGCGGGGTACTGAGGGGAGCCGGGGACAGGAACTGGGCGAAGCGAACGCGAAATCATGATGGCTCTCCTCTTCTCACGAGGCCGCCGCGAGGACGGGCGCGCCCCAAGTCCCGCGACGACACTGGAGTGATGGCCGACCATGCGGAAAACAGGGCATCGAGCAGCGCTGAATTGGCGTTCAGCGGGCGCAGCGTGCCGGAATATTCGGTGCGTGCTTGGCGATTCCTCGCGTTATCACGCGGATACTCTGGGTGACATGCCCGACCCCGCGAGAGAACTGATACGGCTGGCGATGGAGCGGTTCGGCAATCTCTGGCCGGCGGAGGCGAAGATGCTGCGCGCCGCGGCGGAGGGGCGAGCGGCAGACCTGACCGCGTGTGCCGATGGCGAGAACATCGGCGCCGAGTGTGCGTCGGAAGGCTGGTACAGCTCGGACGAACGCCGGCTCATTCGAAAAGGTCCGAGCGCGGAGAAGGTTCTTGGGTCCGGCGTTGCTTGGGGCGTGTGGGAGCAATGGGGGGGACACCGGACTATTCGCAGCTCGCTGTTCCGATGGCTGTGCGTTGAGGCAACTGCTACCTCGATGGTGCATCGGTCTGGCCTCTGGGTTCGTCACGGACATTTTTGGGGCAAACTTGACTTGGCCGGCGCGCATATTCCGTTCGGAGTGCGACTTCACGCTTGCGCGATTCCCGAAGGGGTGATCCTGCGTGAAGCCAACATTGGTGTGGTTGGTTTGTTCGGGTGCTTCGTATTCAGTGTTGATGCGCGGGACGTGCGCTGCCGCGGGGGGTTCCTGCTGAGGCGATTGGCTCGCGTTGACTCCACGCTGGATGTCAGCAACGCGAGGATTGAAGGCGACCTTGATCTGGGAGCATCGGAGTTTGGTGTTCGAGGGGTACGAACCGCGATCGACGCCGAGTCGATCGTGGTTGAAGGAAGCGTCCGCCTTGGGTATCGATGCCGGCTGCATGGCGCGGTCAATCTTCGGGGTGCGAGAGTCGGGAGTGATGTGAGATGTGACGGCGCGTCGTTCTCAATGATCGATGAATATCGATCAGAGCCGGCGTTGGTACTCGACGGCGCGATCGTGGAAGGAAACGTGGCGTTGGGAGGGTCGTTCAACGCGAATGCCCCGGTGTCCTTGCGCGACGCGGCGATCCGTGGCGGCCTTGAGTTGTGCGGAAGACAATACGGTTCTACCTCGTGCGGCGTCGCAATCAACGGCTCCGGCATCCGGGTAAGTCGGCACGTTGTCATCGGTCGGGTTCGCGAAGAAGAATCCGCAAGCGACGAATCGTCGACTGATGTGTTTGGCGCGCTCGACCTCCGCGGCGCGCAGATTGGTGGAGATCTCCGCTGCGCTGAAACCAGTATTCACCACAAGGGCGATTGCTCCGTCCTGCTTTCGGATTCTCGGGTCGACGGCTCCCTGCGCTTTTCCCGGTTGGCCGCCAATGGCGAGGTGCAGGCTCGTGGGGCGCGTGTTGCGGGCTCATTCGAGATCATTGGTAGCATTGACGGAGACCGGGACATCGCCTTTGACGCAACGGACTTGAGGGTTGATGGCGGTTTGCATCTCGTTCTATCGGCGAGGGGCACCGTATCAATCCGAAGCGTCCGGATCGGTCGCAACGCGAGAATTGCCGGAACTCTCCGGGAGAATATCAGGATAGCGCTCGATGCGACTGATATGGTTGTCGCGGGAACGCTCCAGCTCGGCCATGGCCTAGACGCGGCAGGTCTGATAGATGTTGCGTCCGCTCGGCTTGCCGAGCTTGAACTGAATGGCATTCGGGTTGATGGCTCGGTGTCGCTTCGCTCGGCTGCAATCGAGAGGAGGTTGACGCTTTCTGGGGACACGACTATTCGGGGGGTGCTCGATCTATCCGGGGCCGACATCGCCAGCCTTGACGATCGGCCTGACGCATGGGAAAGGGTCAACGAAGTTCGCCTGCTCGGATGTCACGTGCGCTCGTTGTCGAGCGAGGCTCCTTGCGACGCGGCGCTTCGGGTTCGACTGATTGAACGGGGGCTCGCGGGAGGATTCAGTCCGCAGCCATACCGGGATATGGCGCATGTTCTTGCGCAGATGGGGCATGGCGACGAGTCTGTCAAGGTGCGTCAGGCGCAGTACACGGCCCGTCGCACATACGACAAGCCTCGCTCTTTCTGGGATCTGGGACGCGGAGTCAAATACTGGTGGCGGTGGCTCGTGATCTGGCTGCTCGGTTGTGGTTACAACCGGCTCGGGCCGCTGTACGCGATGTTCGTGCTGTGGCTCGTCGGAGGGCTTGTGTTCCAGGCTGCCAATCGACAGGGCCTCATGGTCCCAGCCAGCGATCAGGTGCTCACGACTTCTGAGTACCAGCGCGACCCCGGCCGCAGAATTCCGACGGACTACCAACCGATGAACGTGTGGACGTACTCGGCTGATGCGATGCTTCCTTTCATTGACTTGCATCAGGAGCGATTCTGGCTTCCCAAGCGCGACCCGGATCCGGATCGATGGAGAGCAATCGCCAATCTAGATCGCGGCACAGTCTTCGGCTACCCCTTCCCGGATGCTGGACGGTTCCTGCGCTGGTATCTCTGGTTCCACATCGCGGCAGGGTGGATGCTGAGCACGCTGTTCGTCGTCGGGTTGTCGGGCATCGTGAAGAACGAGGACGGGAAGAGCCATGACGAGTGAGCGCGGCGGGTTGTCACCTATCCTTCCCCATGCCCACGGTCTTCCTGAATGGTCGGTTCTGTGCCGCGGACGCGGCGACGGTGTCGGCGTTTGACGCCGGGTTTCAGCACGGCGTCGGGTTGTTCGAGACGATGCTGGCGAGCGTGAGCGGCGGGGAGGCGCGCGTGCCGTTCCTGGGCGATCACCTCGATCGCCTGGTCGAATCGGCGCGGGCGCTGGGGCTCTCGGACTCTCTTCGTCGCGATCCCCTGGGCGATGCGGTCGTCGAGACGGCGGAGCGTGCGGCCCGCGAGATGAACGGCCCGGGGGGCGGCGCGGGGAATGGCAACGGAACCGGCGCGGGGAATGGGGGGGGCGAGACGCGATTGCGCGTGCGCCTGTCGATCACGGGCGGCGATCTCAACATGCTGTCGAGGGCGCGGCGGGCGGCGGTTGAATCTGGGGCTGAATCAGGAGCGGAATCCGGCGCGGGCGATTCGCACGCGAGTGGTGGGGGGGTTGAGCACAACCCGACGCTCTTGATCCACGCGCAGCGAGCGACGGAGTATCCCGAGGCGATGTTCGAGCGCGGCGTTTTGGTGACGCTGGCGGACCTGCGCGTCAATCCGTTCAACCCGCTGGAGGGGCACAAGACGCTGTCGTACTGGGCGAGGCTGCGCGAGCTGCAGGCGGCGGCCGCCAAGCGCGCGGGTGAGGCGCTGGTGTTCACGATCACCAATCACCTGGCGGGCGGGTGCGTGAGCAACGCGATGATCGTGAAGGACGGCGTGATTCACACGCCGATCGCGCGCGGCGAGGAAGAACAGGAGGCGACGCGGAGCGGCGGGAACGGCGTGCCGATCCCGAGCCCGGTGCTCCCGGGCGTGACGCGGAAGATCGTGACGCGCCTGGCGGGCGAGATCGGGATTGAGGTGCGCCGGCGGATGATCACGATCCACGAGATCCTGAGCGCCGACGAGGTGTTCCTGACCAACTCGAGCTGGGGCGTGCTGCCCGTCACGCGGGTGGAGAGCCAGGCGATCGGGACGGGCGAGGTGGGCGAGGTGACGCGGCAGGTTCGCGGCGAGTGGCTGCGCGAGTGGGCGGGGCGGTAGGCGGGGGTCGGGAGCGTCATTTCGCACGCACGAGTCCTTGCGAAAGCCCGAGGTTTCCGCATGCGTTGATTTGCAATTGTTGCGACCCTCGGGAACCGGAGGGAGGTATCGGGGTATGACCTCTTGACCGCCCGGGCGCTCGCCCGCGGCTTTCATGGGAGCACGCGCATGAACACGCGGGAAATGCACGGGCGGGGTGGGTGTCTCGACGCGGCACGCGGCGGGTTTGCGATCGCGGACCTGGTCATGGTGTTGGTGCTGATCGCGCTGGCGGCGGCGGTGCTCGTGCCCATGGCGAGAGAGAGTCGCCGATCGGCCGACGACCAGAGCGAGATGGACCAACTCGAGTGGTTTGCGCGGGTGCAGGGCTGGTATGCAGCGGATAACCAGGACAAGTTTGCGACATTCTCGTGGAAGGCGGGCCAGAGCCAGAGCCAATACCCCGACCTTCGCTTTGCGGCGACGGACCTTGAGGCGGCGGCGAACCAGGCGGTGGACATCATCCGGCGGCGTGCGAACATGCCGACGTTCCAGAAGGTTGCCAACTGGGTCCCGCAGGTGCTGACCGGACACCTGGTGTTCGCGGATTACCTCGACCAGCCGCTCCCGAATCTGAGGTTCGTGTCGAAACTGGACGTGTTCCAGATGAAGTGGGCCCGGGACCCGGTCAACTGGCAGCAGAACAACGCGCCGCACGCGAGGGCGCCGTTCTGGAGTTCGTACGAGAGTGGGCCGGCGTTCTATTCATCGCCCGATCGCGGGAGTGATGCGATAAGCCAGGCCCAGACGCACAACATCTACTTCATTCCCGGCAACTGCAAGTTCGGCGGGAATCAACTCAGTTCGGTGGTGTTTCCGAGTCGAAAGGCGCTGCGCTGGGATCGCTACGAGCGGCACGCCACGGGCAAGCAGCCGTACTTTGCCTATTCGCAGGCGAAGATCGTGGTGCTGACGGCGGACGGCGCGGTGCTGCGGCGCGACATGGCGACCAGCGATCCGGGCTGGAATCCCAACCAGCCAAACAACAACCTTGCGATGGCATATCTGTACCAACCGATGTATTACGAGCCCCCGACGTTGAGCGGACAGAGCGGGGACGTTGTCTACGGGCGGTTGCGTTGGACGCGGAACGCGCTCCAGGGCTGGGATTTCCCGGGCGGCGGGATTCGGGCCCGCTGAAAACGGCCGCGTGAATCCAACAAAAGAGGGCCGGTTCTCGGGCCGGCCCCTTTCGTAGGCGAGTTGATGGAAGTCGCAGCGTCAGCAGCCGACCTCGAAGTGCTCGGCGAACTGGTCGTAGTCGTTGCCGTTCACATACCCGTCGGCGTTGGCGTCGGCGGCCTGGTCGCCGGCCTCAAAGAGCAGGACGAAGTAATCGTAGTCGTTTCCGTTGACGTATCCGTCGCCGTTGTGATCGCCGGGGCACTGGCATTCGTCGGGCACGCCGTCGTTGTTCACGTCGCTGATGCCGTCGGCGATGTCGAACATATCGTCCTCGTCCGTTGTCGTTGCAGTCTTGCCCGCCGGGAACGATCTCGACGATCTCGGGGTTGAAGATGCGTTCAGGGCATGGGCCAGGTGGGGACCAGGCAGGTGGGATCGACGTTTCCGTTCCCGGTGCTGAGATCGAAGAGGACGCAAGGGGGCATCGATGCGGACTGGGCACGGTTCTTGACGAAGGTTGCACGACACCAGCGAAGCTGGAGCGTGGTGGGAGAGCAGAGATTCTGGGCGGAGTAGGTGTTGATGTCGTTCCAGGGCGCCGGCAAGGTTACAGACGGTGCCGGTGACGCCGGTGTTTGTGCCGTGGGCGCTCAGCGGGCCGCCGAACGGGGATTCGGCGATGCCCCAGGTCCAGGGGGGGTGTCCCGTTGGCCGGCCCGAGTCTCTGGTACTTGGTCACGGTGACGGTGGGGCAGGGCGGGCACGGGGGCTGAGCCGATGCCGAAGGCGATCATGTGGTTCAGGGGGTCGGGGCACGCGCCGAAATTGGCCAGGTAGCACTCGTTGCCGAAGAACTGGAGGTCGGGGGGGTTGTCGTCGTCCCACGTTTGGTGGTCGTGGGTGCCGGCGCCTTCGATGTAGGGTGCCGTGTTGAAGGGCGGGGTCATCATGCTCTTGGAGCCCCAGAGGAGAGACTGGGTTGGCCAGGGCTGCATTTGCAGGACGCCCAAGACGGGGTTGAATTCGCCGATGCCGACGAGATAAGAGCCGTAGCCGCTCAACTGAAGCGGGGGAGCGAAACCGGCGGCGACGAGCCCGGTGAAGTTCGAGGTGTAAAGCGTGCCCGGGGCGCCCGCGAGCGGGCCGAACGAGAAGACCAGGCCGGCGTAGTACGGGTAGTGCAGGGGATCTCCGTTTACGCACATGTTCGGGACGTCGGAGAGCATGATGAGGATGTCGCAGTTTCCGGCGCCCTCCCAGGTCCAAGAAAAGTTGATTTCATCGATCAGGGCGCCGGGTTGGGAGACGTTGACCATGTCGTCGACGAAGAGAGGGCAGTTGTACCCCCAGCCGTAGAAGTGCCGGTCGCTCGGGCTGCCCATGCTGCAGTAGTTGCCATAAATGGCGTTGGCGGTCGAGCCGACGCCCCAGTCGCGGCCGAACGCGTCCCACCCGCACCACACCGGCGAGCGATGGGTGTCGCCCGCGTAGTCCCACCAATCACCCACGACGATCTTCCCGTCAACGACGGACGCCGTCGCGACACGGAGAGGTTCGACTTGGATGGCGGTTGCGGCGTCAATCACCTGCAGCGGCGGCTTGGCGGACGCGTCATCGGCGCACACGATCAGGACTGCGGCAAGAACCAGGCGGGTCTTCATGGCAACTCCTCGCGGAACAACATCTTGGCGGAAACTCCATCGTGAAGCGATGGACGTCGCGCAGAGTCACGCGCCGCGGCGGGTCGAGCGGCGGCGCGCCGCCGGGAGCGCCAGCATCAACAAGGATGTGGGACCCGGGGAAGGAAGTGGCGTGAGCAAGAACGTGCTGTCGACGCATGAAATTAGCGGGCCGCCACCATGCCCGGTGGCGAAGTAGCCGAAGGGCGTGTTTCCACCGGCGCAGTAGGATTGGTGCCACCATGTGATGCGGTAGCTCCCGGGCCCGATCACTCCGCCATAGGCAAAGTTCTGCGACCAATCTCCCACGCCGTTGAGAGAGGCGAGATAGTCGTACACATAGGACGTGCCCGAGACGGTGTCGGAGAACGAGATTTCCGCGTCGACAAGGTTGTACGCGCCGGTATTAAACGAGTTGCCCTGCCAGGCGCCGGCCCAGGACCAGAGGTGAGGCGTATCGATGGTGAACTCGATGAGGCCCGAGGCCAGGCCGTACGCCTCCTCGTACGAGTGTGCTCCGATGGACGAGCGTGTGATCTCGGCGGACGTGCACGCGTCAAGGACCGCGCCGAGGAACGGGCCGTTGATCCCCGGGCTGGTCGGGAAAAAGGTGGCGCCGTGCTCGGCGAAGCCCCGGCCGTCGAAGGATGTGGCGACATGTCGGCGGTCCTGGATGGCGTGGAAATCAACGCCGGTCAAGTCGCGCGTCAGCCCCGAGTTTCCGAAGGCCGAGGAACCGATTTCATACAGGGCGTCGGCCTGAGCGATCTGATCGGACGCCGTTAGCACACCCTGGGCCGAAGCGGAGGACACCACCAGCGCCGGCGCGAACGCCAGCACGCGGGCAGCAATGCGGAGCGCAGCCGTGGTCACCATGTCTCTCTCCTTGAAAAGCAGGGCGAAGATCATTCGGCCTCGCGTGGCGCGTGCGGAAGACGCGAGCAAGGCCCACCGATGAGCGCAGCATACGACGTCGGTGTGGCAAATCCAAAGCGCATTCTTAACATTTGCGTGACCGGACCTCTTCCCAAGAGGTCGTGAGCAAGGACAAATCGGAGCGTGATATATTGTTATTTACACATGCTGTAGTCCTGCAATGGAATCGTCACTGCTGCAGCACCCACGCAAGTCGTGAGAGGCGATGGGGTGCGCGACGTGCCGCTCATGGTCGAACACGGACCCGAAGGCGGGTCCGTGTTCAGGAGACCAGGAAGGTCGGCGGAGTGGCGGGTGGTACGGCTAGCAGCCGCTCTCGAAGCCGCTGGCGAAGGCGTCGTAGTCGTTTCCATTGGTGTAGCCATCGTTGTTGAAATCGGCCGCCGGATCGCCCGTTTCAAAGATCGCGGCGAACTCGTCGTAGTCGTTTCCATTGACGTAACCGTCACCGTTCCAGTCGGCGGCACACTTGCGAGCGTGGAGGCGGACCTTGCCGGCGGGGTAGCTGACATAGAACCGATCGGTACCTTCGGCGAAGTGGTCCATGTCGGTGTCGGTGAAGACGCCGCTGCGTGTCCCGACGCTGACGACGTCGAAGGCCTGGCCCGGCGTGGGGTTGAAGGAATTGATGAGACGGACGCGGAGCGTGCCGTTCACAGCGACGCTGCCGCTGCCGGTGATCTGGCCGAATGCCGAGGCGCTCCCGATGTCGGTGCTGAGGACGCCCGAGGGTTGGAAGGTGACGGAGCCCGCGACGTCGATGTTGTGGCGCGAGCCGGAATCACGGCCGGGCGCGAACGTTCCGCCCATGTTCCACGGGCCGTAGACGCGGCCTCCGCCGGCGAGCGTGGCGGTTGAGCCGAAGGTGCCGGTCGAGCCGTTGGCCTGGATGTATGCGGAATCGAGGTTGGGGGCGTAGCGGTTGAGCTGGATGGTAACGCCGTTAAAGGTGGAGTTCTGATCGACGCGGAGGTAGGTTCCAAAGTTGGCCGAGCCGGGGTTGATGGTGACCACGCCGCTGTGATTCCACGTCGGCTGGTTGATCAACAGGTATTGACCTTGGATGACGTTGAGAGGCCCGGAGCCCGAGGCGCCGCCGACGAAGGTGCTGGAGTAGACATCGGTCGAGCCGGCGTTGAGCGCGACGATCTGCCCGCCGCTGATGGTGGAGGAGGTGAGGTTGACGACGGCGTTGTCGGCGCGGAGCGTGCCGCTTGGCGATTGTGTCAGAGTGATGCTGCTAATGTTCACGACGCCGGAGGCGCTGGCCTCGATGAGGGCGTTGTTGGACTTGGCGGCGGAGAGGAGTTCGATGGTTCGCGTGGGATCGGGGCGGATCGTGCCGTTGTTGACCATGGAGCCGTAGATTCGTCCGCGTCCTGTGACGAGGGCGGATGAACCCAGAGTGATGACGCCCGGGCCGCTGGTCTGGAGGTAGGCGGCGTCGGGGTTGGCCGCGTAGGCGTTGAGGCGGAGGGTGGCGTTGGAAACGGTGCAGGGCTGGTCGAAGCGGACATACGTGGCGTTGTTGCTGGCCCCGGTGTTGACGAGCACCTCTCCCGAGTGGTTCCACGCGGGTTGGTTGACCACAAGCACCTGGCCCGCGTTGAGATCGAGCGGGCCGGAGCCCGAGACGCCTCCGACAAATGTCGAACTGGCGATGACCGTGGTCCGGCCGGCGTTGGTCGCGTTCACCTGCCCGCCGTTGATGGTGGCGCTGTTGATGTACACGCCGGCGTTGTCGGCCAGGAGCTGACCCGACGCGCCCTGCGCGAGCGTGATGTTCGAGACACGAAGAAGCCCGGAGTTTTCGGCCTTGGCGGTGGCGTTGTTGGTCTTGTTCGTGGCGAGGAGCTCAATGGTGTTCGCGCCGCCGGTCACGGTGATCGGCCCGTTGTGGACCGTCACGCCGTGGATCCGCCCGCGCCCGGTGATGAGGGTGGAGGGCTCGAAGGTGGCGACGCCCGGGCCGCTGGTCTGGATGTATCCGGCGTCGAGGTTGGGGGCGTAGGCGTTGAGGTTGACCGTGAGGTTGGAGATGGAGCAGGGCTGGTCGACGCGGAGGTAGGTGCCGGCATTGTTGGCGCCCGGGTTGATGGTGAGCGTGCCGGCGTGGCTCCAGGCGGGCTGATTGACGACCAGGACCTGTCCCGCGTTGAGGTCAAGGGGGCCGGAGCCCATCACGCCGCCGGTGAACGTGGAGCTGCTGCCGACCACGAAGCGTCCGGCGTTGAGGGCGTTCATCAGTCCATCAGAGATGGTGCAGCCGAAGAAGTAGACGTTTCCGGCGTCGGCGCGCAGCTCGCCGTCAACGGAGTCGGCGTTGTTGCTGAGCGTGATGCTGCTGACGTAGAGGCTGCCGCCCGCGACGGCCTGCATGAGGCCGCGGTTGGTCTTGGTGGTGCTCAGGAGTTCCAGTGTCGAGCCCGCGCCGGTCTCGACGAGCCCGTTGTTGCGGAAGGTGCCGTGGATCCGCCCGCGCCCGCGGACGGTGGCGTTGTTCGTAAAGAGCGCGCCGCCCGAAGTCTGGATGTACGCGGAGTCGAGGTTGGGGGCGTAGGCGTTGAGCAGGATCACGCCGTCGTCCCAGGTGGTGTCGGTGGCGGCGTTGATGTAGGAGTTGTTGTTCGAGGCGGACGTGTTGACGGTGGTGGTGCCGGTCAGCACGATCGTGCCGTTGGTTGCGACATGCACGCCCGCATTGATGAAGGGCGAGGCGTTGCCCGAGAGGTCGGTGATGGTGGAGTTGGCGGTGAACTGAACGGCGCCGGCGCCGGAGCTGTTGAGATCGCCGCCGGTGATGGAGGAGCTTCCGATCGAGACGTTGCCGTCGTCGGCCAGGAGCACGCCGAAGGGCGGGCCCTGCGTGAGGGAGACGCCGCTGAGCAAGAGGACCGCGCCGGAGCGGGCGGCGATGATCCCGCCGTTGGTCTTTGGATCGCCCAGGAGCTGCAGGGTTCGCGCGGCCTGGTCGGCCTCGATCAGGCCGAGGTTGTTCATGCGCGCGTAGATGTTGCCGCACCCGTTGATGGTGTGGTCCTCGTCGTTGGTGACCGTGATTCCGTCGAACGACTGGAGGTACGCGCTGTCAAGGTTCGGCCCGTAGGCGTTGAGCGTCAGCTCGCCGAACTCGCCGGGGTCTGCGGCGATGATGTGGTTGACGGAGTGGAAGCGAATTGCGGTACCGTTATTCGAGGCGGAGGTGTTGACGACGGTCGCGCCGTCGTTGGAGAAAACCCCGCCGTAGAGATCGATAAAC
>JBGAMO010000154.1:0-11829 GCA_044222845.1 Phycisphaerales bacterium | reverse complement strand
CGCTGGAGGGACTGCCATGAACGGGCGCTGGACGACACTCGATCTTGAAGCATTTCACGACGGCGAGATGCCGGCGGACGACGCGGCGCAGCTCGCGGCCGATTTGCGCAGCGATGGCGACCTACGGGCTTCGTTGGCGGAAGTTGCACAAGCCGACCGGGCCGCGGCGGCGGTACTGGCCATTTCGGCCGCGGTGTGGTTCGGCGGCGGTCCCCGCGCCACGCCGTCGATGGCGCCGACCATCGCGGCGGCTGGCCCGGGCCCTCGGGCTGGTTTCCGCTGTGTGTTCGCCGAGCCCCTGGCGATCAACGTTCCCGCGGCTCGGCGCGTGGCCGCCGCGAAGGAACGTCCGACCGTGATCGAACCACCCGTGCGGCCCGCATCACGGCCGTCGGCCGGCGGTCCACCCCGGTCGGCGACGGAGTTGGACGAACGGCTCAGGCACATGAACGAGCAGGAGCAACTGGCGGCGTGCATCGCCTGGGCGCCGCTGGGACGCCAGACGCCCGCGATCTTCGAGCGGATCGCGGCCCTGGGCCAGACGCCCACGATGCGCGGCGAGGTGGCCGAGCAGCTTGATCGCATGATCGTGCAGAGCCCGCTGCGGGCGTACGCCTTGCGGGCCAAGGCCAGGATCGAGGAGAGGCCGATCGTTCGGCCGCCTTTGAGATCGCTGGGGCCGGACCAACTCGTCCCCACGCTAGCCAACTCGCCGGGCTGGTAGCCACTGAGCACACAGAATTTTCCGTCAGCACCGATCGATCCGAGCACTCACGCTTTGGGAGCACTTATGAACCGTCTTTGCGCCACCACCGTTTCATTCGCCGCGGCCTTGGTCACCTTGCCGATGGTCGCCCGCGGTGCGGAAGAACCGCCCGCGAACGCTCAGGCGGCTGCCGCCGCTGAGGTCTTGCAGGTGTACGACATGCGCGACCTGGCGTCGCTGCTGCCGGCGAACGCCTCGAGAGAGGACCGGCCGGCGGTCGGAACGATCGCCGCGTCTCCAACGAATGAACTTCAGAATCAGCGGGCCGAGACGAAGGCGCAGGCCTCGTCCATCGACGTGCTCGTCGAGGGGTTGTGCGCGGCGTTGTCGCTCTCCAATCAGCGTCTGGGTGAAGCGGTGTACCTGATCCGGGGCGAGCGCGGACAGCACTCGCAGTTGGCGGAACTGCTGACGCAGTTGCGGGCGGTGTACGCCGACTCGTTCGGGATCGAGGTCACGGCGGTGGCGATGCCGGCGTCTTCGGCGCCGGCCATCGGCAAGCCGTACGCGCCCGGCGCGGGTGATCGCGTGCTGCACCGGCTGGCGACGCGCGTGCTGCAGGGCGCGCGAACGCGACTGGACTCCACCGAATCGACCGGGTTCATCAGCGATTGGACGCCGGTGGTGGGCACGCAGGCGATGGGCTACGACCCGCAGACGGCCAGTTCGGAGTCCGGGCTGTCGGTGAGCGTCACGGTGACGGGGCACGCGCCGCAGGCGGCGCCGAGCCTGCAACTCACCGCTTGCATCGCAGAGTTCTCGTACCGCGAGTCGTTCCAACCGCTGGTGGGCAAGGGCGTGGAGGGCTCGCTCACGCTCGACCTGCCGCACCAGAACAGGCGCGAGATCGCTTCCGCCATCGACGTTGCGCTGGGCAAAGCCACGGTGGTGGGCGTGGTCTCCGGGTTCAAGGGCGATGAAATCATCGTGCTGGTCGCAACGGTGCGTGGTCAAGAGAAGTGACCGCAACGGCGCGGCATCGACAGGCAGCATGCACCAACAGAAATAGCCGCGCCCGGGGCGCGGCTTCTTTCATTGGTTGGGAGCGATGATTACTTGTCGGCGACGTTCAGAGAACGGCCGGCGGCGCGCTTGCGGTTCATCATCTTGCGGCCGTCCTTGGACTTCATGCGAGCGCGGAACCCGATGGCGCGCTTGCGCTTGATGCGGCTGATGCGGTGTGGATAATGCATGAGTCAACTCCGAAATACGATGCCAGACAAAGCCCGAATCCACGCGGGGTTCCGGGCCTAAACGATAGCCACCCCGCCGCGGCGGGACCACCGGAGGCCCTGAAAGAGTCGGCGGGGTCGCCGTTTTCGGTCCCGAAATTGGGTTTGAGGGTCTTATTTGAGTTTCAATTGGAGCATGGATTTGATATGATCGGTGGTACCAGAGCGGTGATGTTCCTGCCGCGATGTCTGTCTTGGACCAACTGCTCCAACGGAATTTCGTGGCGGAACGCTGACCTTGGGCGACAGGGCCTGCGCGTCCCCGCGATTTTGCAGAGAAAGTCGGCCGTGTCGCCGATACAGGTGGGTGGGTTGGAGAGGGGCTTTGTCGAGACGGTCTGCATGGAAGATCAAGTCCGCGAGCAACTGGAGTCGACCCTCGGATACCAATTCCGAGAGCCCTCGCTGCTCGTGCTGGCTCTTTCGCACGCCAGCAACGCCGAAAACCGGGTGGACAGCAACGAGCGTCTGGAGTTCCTGGGCGACGCGGTGCTGGGGCTCGTGACGGTGGAACTCACGTTCCGCCGGTTCCCGATGCTGCTCGAAGGGGACATGACCAAGATCAAGAGCCACGCGGTGTCACGCGAGACGTGCGCCCGCATCGCCGAGCGGCTGGGGCTGGAGCAGCACCTGGTGCTGGGCAAGGGCATGCTGAACAACGGCGTGCTGCCGTCTTCGCTCGCGGCGGCGGCGTTGGAGGCGGTGATCGGGGCGATCTATCTCGACGGTGGCTTCGACGCCGCGGCGGCGTTCGTGCGGCCGCTGATCGAGGACGTGATCGAGCGTGCGGCGCAGAGCGGGCACCAGCAGAACTTCAAGAGCGTGCTGCAGCAGCACGCGCAGCAGACGCTGGGGCACACGCCCACGTACCGCATCCTGGATGAAAAAGGCCCGGACCACGCCAAGTGCTTCAAGATCTGCGTGGAGGTCGGGGCCCGCCGCTTCGAACCGGCCTGGGGCCAGACCAAGAAGAAAGCCGAGCAGGACGCCGCCCTGCAGGCGCTGCGCGAGCTGGGTGTCGTGCGTGAAACCGCCTCCGGCGATGTGATCGTCGAAGCGGTCGGCAGCGGCAAGTAACAACACGATCAAACCAGCAGGGTGGCGGGCTTTTCCAGCAGAGACTTGACCGTCGCGAGGTACTGCGCGGCCATCGCTCCGTCCACGATGCGGTGGTCGCACGCGAGCGTCATGCTCATCACATGACCCACGACGATCTGACCGTTCTTCACCACCGGCCGCTCGATCGCGGCGCCCACCGCGAGGATCGCGGCGTTGGGCGGGTTGATGATCGCCGAGAAGTGCGACACGCCGAACATGCCCAGGTTCGAGATCGTGAACGGGGAGTCGGAGAGTTCCTGCGGCGAACGGCCCTTGCCGCGGGCCTTCTCGGCGAGTTGCTTGGACTGGGAGGAAATCGACCGCAGGCCGATCTGGTCGGCGTTGCGGAGCGTCGCGACGACCAGCCCCCCACCCTTCTCCTCCGAGAGCGCGATGGCGATGCCGATGTTGACGTCGGCCACCAGATCGATCGACGGCCCGTTGGTGTTCCAGCGGGAGTTGATGAAGGGGTGGTTGTGCATGCCCAGGGCGCAGGCGCGCACGAGGAAGTCGTTGACACTGAGCTTGACGCCCTGCGATTCCAACTGCTCGTTGAGCTGCTTGCGGAGCGTCAGCAACGGGTCCATGTCGACCTCGATGGTGACCTGGTAGTGAGGGATGGTCTGCTTGGACTCCACCAGGCGCGTCGCGATGATCCGGCGCATGTTGGAGAGAGAAACGTTGCGGGCCTGGAGCGTCGTGGCTGCGGGGCTGAGCGCGGGGCGGGCGGGTGCCGGCTGAGCCGCGGCCGGCGATTCATTGACGGCGGGAGCGCCGCGCAGGGCGGCCTCGACATCGGCGCGAACGATACGGCCGCCGGGGCCGGTACCGCTCAACGCGGCGAGATCGACGCCGGATTCCTGAGCGATCTTACGGGCCAGGGGCGACACAAAGATGCGGCCGGAGGCCGGGGCTTCCGCCGCGTGGCCGTTGGACGCGGCGATTTCAACCTTGGCCCCAACGGGGGCCGCGGTGGCGACGGGGGCAGCGGTCTGCTGACTCGCCGCAGCGGCCTTCGCGGCCGGAGCGACAGCGCCGCCCGACGCGGCCTTCGCGACGGCGAGGTCTTCGCCTTGCGCCGCCAGCACCAGGATCACCGTTCCGATCGGCACGCTCTGGCCCTCGGGCACCGCCACGGAGGCGACCGTGCCGTCATCGAACGACTGCAGTTCCATCGTGGCCTTGTCGGTCTCGATGTCCGCGAGCACATCGCCGGACTTGACCTTCTGGCCCTCCTTGACGTTCCACTTCACGACCGTACCGGCTTGCATGGTGTCCGATAGGCGGGGCATTTCGACTTTGATTGGCATGAGAAAATTCCGAGGAACTGTCAGCAAACTGAGAGGGCGGGATCGCCTCCATGAAGGTACGTCGGCATGGAGGCCGCGGCGTGGAGATCCGCAACGGAACGGAAGGGCCAGCAGTTGTCCGGATCAATCCACGCTTCGTGGCCCTCGCCATTTTCCAACTCAACAACGTTTCTGAGCCAGACAACGAACGAAACCACCGCGCCGATCACGCCGATCATCGACGCGCCGAGCATGGATAGAACGAACGCGATGATGCGTGCGATGCCTCCGAGGAAGTGCCACAAGTTCAACCGGTGCTCCCCTTTCGGCGTCGATGTCGCATCAGCGGAAGATGCACCTGGCAGGAACGGCGCATCGGTGCGAAGGAACAGGATCCATCGGGCCACCCGCGTGCGGGCTTCTTTGGTGAGCCGATGTCGCCCCGTCATGCGGTGCGGAAAAATGTCGTCGTACATGTACCACGCGGCATCGAATACGGCCTGAACGGCTGCATCATCGCCGTGCTCGCGGACTAATCGGAAGTACTCCGACTCGTATCGGTCGGTCGTCATCCGCCCGGCCATGAATCGGCGCAACACAAGCGCAAACTCGCGCCGGCATGCGACATTCACTGTGGCATCATTCATGCGACACTCTGGAGCGGCGGATCGGACGAAGTTGCGACTCACACACCCAACGTTTTCTTGACAGCCTTCACGATCTTGTTCTTGTTGGGCAGGTACTCGGCCTCGAGCACCTTGGAATAGGGCGTGGGCACGTCTTCGGTGTTGACGCGGATGGGCTGGTGATCGAGCCAGTCGAACGCCCGCTCCATCACCTGCGTGCAGACCTCGCTGGCGACGCTGGCGAAGGGCCAGCACTGGTCGACCACCACGACGCGGCCGGTCTTGCGGACGCTGGCGATGATGGCGTCGATGTCGAGCGGACGGATGGTCCGCATGTCCAGCACATCAACCATGATGCCTTCCTTGGCCAGTTCGTCCGCGGCTTCAACACAGAAGTTCACGGGACGGCCGAACGACACCAGCGTGCACGCGTCACCTTCGCGGAGAAGGGCGGCCTGGCCGAAGGGGATGTAGTACTCCTCCGGCGGAACGTGGGCCTTGTCGCCCAGCATGCGCTCGGATTCCAGGAAGAAGACCGGGTCCACCTCGCGGATGGCGGTCTTGAGCAGGCCTTTGGCGTCGTAAGGGCACGACGGGATGGCGATCTTGACACCGGGCACGTTGCTGTACAGGCCTTCGACGCACCAGGAGTGCGTTGAGCCCAACTGGCCGCCCGCGCCGTCGTTGCCGCGGAAGACCACCGGGCAGCCCCACTGGCCGCCGGACATGTAGAGCATCTTGGGGACGTTGTTCAGGATCTGGTCCGCCGCGACCAGGCTGAAGGACCAGCTCATGAACTCGATGATGGGCTTGAGGCCGTACATCGCGGCGCCCACCGCCAGGCCGGCGAAGCCGTTCTCGGAGATCGGAGCGTCGATGATCCGCTTGGGGCCGAACTCCTCGAGCATGCCCTGGCTGATCTTGTACGCGCCGTTGTACTGCGCGACCTCTTCACCCATGAGGAAGATCTTCAGGTCGCGCCGCATCTCCTCGCTCATCGCTTCGCGCAGCGCTTCGCGGAACTGGATGACCCGGTCGCCTTCGCGGGAAGGCAATGTTCGGGAAAAATCAGGCAGCGTGGCGAGTGCGGACGTGTTACTCATGGAGGTCCTTGGATTCACGGGCAGAAATCGCTTTCGAGAATGGTAGGTGGGTGGGATTCCAAAGAACGCGAATTTCGCCCGGGGCGGGTCGGTCGGAGCGAGATTTGGGGCACTTTGGGAGCCCTCGCGGCTCGGTTTTCTCTCCGCTCAACCGACCGGGAATGATGTAACCGTTTCACGTTCCCTCCGGCCACAGGTACACTTGCCGATGCCCTACATGCTGCCCGAAGACCGGCTTGAAACGCTCCGCGCACTCTCCGCCAAGTTCCCCACGGCGGAGCAGGCGATCAGCGAAGCCGCGGCATTGCGGGCCAAACTCACCCTGCCGATGGGCGTGGTGCACGTCATCAGCGACATCCACGGCGAGGACGCCAAGCTCCGGCACGTGATCAACAACGCGTCGGGGGCGCTGCGCACGCTGGTTGAGCGCACGCTGGCGGGCCGGCTCTCCGCGGCGGACCAGGCGCACTTCCTCGCGGTGCTGTACTACCCGCGCGAGGCGATCAACGCGCTCTCGCGCGAGATCGTCGCCTCGGGCAAGCGGCTGGAATGGGTGCACACCACCCTCACCCTGCAGTTCGAGATCGTGCGGGCGCTGCGGCGGGCGTACCGGCGGGACCACTTCGAGCGGCTGCTGCCCAGCGCGTACCGCGAGTTGTTCATCGAACTGGGCAGCGGGCAGCGGCCCGAGTACATCGAGGAGATGATCGACGGCCTGGCGCAGCACGACCGCGACTGGGGCGCGGTGCGGGCAGGAGCGCGGCTCATCCGCAACCTGGCGTGCGAGGAACTGCTGGTGGCGGGAGACCTGGGTGATCGCGGGCCGCGGATCGACCGCGTGATCGACACGCTGATGCGCCAGCCCAAGGTGACGCTGCTGTGGGGCAACCACGACATGCTCTGGATCGGCTCGCACCTGGGGCACGAGCCGTGCCTGCTCACGATGCTGCGTTTCCAGGCGCGGTACCGGCGGGCGGCGCAGTTGGAGGAGGGGTACGGCATTCTCACCACTCCGCTGGAGAAACTGGTGCGTGACTGCTACGCCGACGACCCGGCCGAGCGGTTCATCCCCAAGGGCGAGGGCTTCCGCGACGTGCTGACGGTGGCGCGGATGCAGAAGGCCCTGGCGATCATGCAGTTCAAGGCCGAGGGCCGGATGATCGAACGCCACCCGGAGTGGAAGCTGGACCACCGGCGGCTGCTGCACCGCATCGACCACGCCGCGGGCACGGTGCAGATCGACGGCACGACCTACCCGCTGCTGGACCGCCGCCTGCCGACGATCAACCCCAAGGACCCGTACGCCTACAACGAGGCCGAGCAGGCGTGCATCGATCTGCTGCGCGACAGCGCGACGCGCTCGATGCGGCTGCGCGAGCACATGGAGTGGATCGTCCGGCGCGGAAGCATGTGGACGCGGCGTGACGACGTGCTGCTCTTCCACGCGTGCGTGCCGGTGGACGCCCAGGGCACGCCGCAGTCGATGAACGTGGACGGGCGCGAGGTGAGCGGGCGCGAACTGATGGACGCGCTCGGCAGCATCGTCCGCCGGGCCATGCGAAAGCGCTGGTTCAACCTCGACACCGACGGCGACTGGCTCTGGTACATGTGGGGCGGGCCGCTGAGCCCGCTCTTCGGCAAGGACAGGCTGGCCACCTTCGAGACGTACTTCATCGCCGACAAGGCGGCGCACAAGGAGCACAAGAACGCCTACTTCGACCTGATGCACGACGCGGCGTTCATCAAGCGCATCGGCGCGATGTTCGGCTGCGGCGATGATGTGCTGGTGGTCAACGGGCACGTGCCCGTGAAGATCGAGAAGGGCGAGCAGCCGGTCAAGCGCGGCGGCAACGCCATCACCATCGACGGGGCCTTCTCGCAGGCGTACGGCGACAGAGGCTACACGCTGGTGCTCAAGCCCGACCGCATCGAACTGGCCGAGCACGCGCCGTTCAAGGGCGTGGAGGCCGCGATCCGGGAAGATGCGGATATCGTGCCGCGGGTGACGACGATCCGGGAGTACCCCAAGGCTCGCACGATCGGCGACACGATGGAGGGCGAACGCACCCGCCGGGCGATCGGGGCCCTGGATGATCTGGTGCGGGCGTACCAGGAGGGGTTGGTGGCCGAGCGGAGTTGAACCCGGGCCGGTGGGGTTCAAAAACGAAAAACGCCGCTGCGGGCGGGCCGCGGCGGCGTTCATCTTTCAAAGCGGGTGAAGGGACTTGAACCCTCGACATCTACCTTGGCAAGGTAGCACTCTACCACTGAGTTACACCCGCGTGTGACGGCCCTGTATCGACCAAGGCCGGGGGAAAAGATAGCGCGGGGGAATCCGCGTGTCAATTCTTGGCGGCCCCGTGATGTTCTGGGACACGCAAGGCGATAAGCACTTGTTCGGGTGGGTGCGGCACGGCTGTCCAGCTACTCGCGCGAGCGGATCGCCAGATCGGCGCGGTCGGAGGTGACCGGGGCTCCGTGCATCCAGGTCGTCCAGCCCAGGCGCGAGCCGATGCCCTCGCCGCCGAGCTTGGTGCCGGGAACCTCTTCTTTGCGCAGGACGATCACGGCCTCCCACGCGAACTCATCGCCGCAGTAGTTGCGGATCCAGGACGAGAGCCGGCGGGCGCTGGGCTGGCCGGGGATGAACGTCACGAACGTCGACAGGCTCATGGGCCCCAGCACGACGCGGAACTTGCCCTGGCAATCCCACACGTGCGAGCCCATGGTCATCGCGCCGCCGGTGGCGGTGCCCAGGGTCGCGGCGCTGCGAGCCTCGGGCGTCGGACCGCCGCCCAATCGCGACCAGTACTGGCTGGGGAGCTTCATCCAGCGGCCGGCGAACTCCTCGACCGTGACGGGCACCTTGAAGTATGCGGAGAGAATGGCCCGCAGGCCCTCGGGGCCGTTCTGCGGGCCGACGATACGGCCCGCGAAGAAGAGCTTGGCGGTGTCGGGCACGGCGTCGCGGTGGCGGACGCTGTCCATGCCCATGCCGAAGAGCGAGCCGATGTAGACCGGGTAGCGGTCTTTCTCGGCCGCGAGGATGCGCTGGCGGTCGCGGTAGTCCACATCGCCCCGCAGGGCGGCGGGCGGGGTGCGGTCGAAGGACGCGGGCATCTGGCACGCGGCCCAGGCGCGGTAGAACATGCTCACCATCCGGTGGTTGAACACGTCCAGGAAGCGCGTGAAGGTGCGGTCCTTGTGGTGCAGCTCGCGCAGATGGGCGTGCTCGGTGAGGTGCAGGGGCATCGGGCCGTTGGGGCCCAGCATGCCCATGAAGTTCACGAACATCCGGGAGGGCGCCACCGCCGTGGCGGGGCGGAGTTCCGAGAGCGTGCACGGCGCGAACGCGAGCGAGGGATGCTGGCAGAAGCGGACGGTATCTTCCGAAGCGCGGTTGGAAGCGCCGAAGCCGGGGAGCTCGGGGTACAGCGCCTCCATGCGGCGGACCGCGCCGAAGAAGTCAAAGCCCCAGGGGTGATCGCTCAGGGCGGACCAGAACTCCTCGCGTTCCGCCGCGGGGATCGCCCGCACCGACGCGGCGTCGGGCGGCGGGGGCCGATCGGGCTCGCGGTCGAAGGGGTGGACCTCCTTCGCGGCGTCCTCGGGCTCGTCGCTGGGGCGCGCAAGCAGAGCGTCGAGCGCATCGTCGTCGTCGACGGTGCGTCCCGGGTCGGCGCTGCCCTTGGGGCGGCCGCTCACATGATCGGGCGTTGACCGACTCTGGCGCTCCAACGCATGACCTCCCCGCGCTCTTCCGCGCGGATGACGGTTTCGGTGAATGAGTTCATGGACACGTGACGGGCGAAGAACTGTTCGAGCACCGAGCCCAGCAGGAAGACGCCGGTGCCCTCGAACAGGTTCTCATCGAATGAAACGGTGACCTCCAGGCCCCGGGCGAAGGCCACGACGCCGGGGGTGGGCATGCGGCGCACGATGGGCTTGGTCTCCACGGCGCGGAGCCCCTCGATCTGCCGGCGGATGGCCGAGTCGCCGATGTCGCTGTACAGCTTCATCAGTTCGCGCAGGGCCCCGGCCCCCTGACGCTCTTCGGTGGCGATCTGCCCGTCGCCGTCGACATCCTCGTCGGTGATCGAGAGGTAGTTGAGCGTAAGGTGGGAGATGAGGCGCCAGGAGGCGTCGCCCTCGGCGTGGCTGGCGCGGGGCGGCGTGGGGCCGGCCACGATGCGGACGGCCTCGACCGGAGCGCCGATGTCCATCGTGAAGTCGGTCTTGCCCTTGCCCACGGGCATCTGCAGCGGCAGGTCGCGGTTGGTGCAGAGCGTTTCAACGCCCAACTGGCGGATGTCCGGCGAGAACGGCGCTGCCTTGGCGTCCACGAGCGACACGTAGACCTCCCCGCCCGTGTAGCCGCTGCGGGCGCCCACGCGCTTCTCGCGGTCCGACAGGGCCCGGGGCACGCGGTGCACCGAGAAGAACGCCGAGGCGCCGCCCTGGGCCTCGTCGCCGTCGGTGGCGGAGTAGAAGGGGCCGAAGACGCGTTCATCGGCCGAAGCGCCGAAGCCCGTGACCTTCGTCACGCGGTACACCTCGTAGTCCAGCGGCTTGGTGCGGTCGGGTATGACCTGGAACTCGTTGGCCGAATCGCTCACGAAGATGCGGTCGGCCCGCTTGGGGAAGACGTTGACCGCCGGGGCGCAGTGCAGGGAGAAGTTCTCCGCGTCCACCGCGCCCTCCAGGTCCGGGTTCTCCTGGCTGAGCGGGATGATCAGGTCCAGGTGCCCGCCCTCGCAGCGCGAGAACGCCCGCGACAGGTCGCCGACCTTGAGGAACAGGAACCGCTGCGGGAACGCGAAGTACTCGCGGAGCAGGCGATACCCCTGAAAACTCCGCTCGTCGTACGGCAGCAGCGCATCGGCCGCGGCGTACCCGAAGCGGGAGAAACCGATGGGCACGTCCTGCGGCCCCAAGTGTTCCTGCCATGTGCCCACGGCCCGCCCCTGCGGAGGCACCGGACGCACCAGCACGCCCTTGGCGTGGGCGAGCAGGGCCTCGTAGATGCGGTAGGGCGTGGCGTCGCTGCCGCGGAGGTACAGCACCAGGTCCTTGGCGAGCATCTTGTTGAAGCTGACGCCGGCGGTGGCGCGAAGGCGGATGCGGATGGCGGCCTTGACGGCGCCGGGGCCGCCGAAGAGCGGCTTGGGCTGTGCATCGGCGGGCGCGCCCCAGGTCTTGTTCAGTTCCAGCGTGCCCGAGTCGCGGGTGAAGTACCGTGCCTCGGCGATGGTGATGGGCCAGAGCGTGACGGGCTGGGTGGTGCGGTATTCGCAGCTCACCGCGTCGCGGATCGTGGCGGAGCGCAGCACCGTTCCCCGGGGGATCGCGAAGCCCTCGGCGAGCCCGGATTCACCCTGAAGATGATTGAACTGCACCACGGCCATCGAGGGCGTGGGCGCCAGGTAGTGTGGGTAGATGACCTCGAGGAGATTCTGCGTGAAGCGGGGGAACTCGGCGTCGATCTTGAGCTGCACGCGGGCGGCGAGGAACGCGAAGCCCTCCAGCAGGCGCTCGACGTACGGATCGACGCACGGGAAGTCCTCGATCGCCAGACGCCCGGCGATCTTGGGGAACTCGCGGGCGAACTCCTTGGCCACCGTCTGCAGGTGGCGGAGTTCACGGTCGTAATAGCGGATGAGGCGTCTGTCCATGTTGATTCGCCGCTCGGATGGGGTCCCGCAAGGATACCGCACT
>JBGAMO010000153.1:0-11842 GCA_044222845.1 Phycisphaerales bacterium | reverse complement strand
GATGAAGATCGCTGGTGAAAATCACCGATCAAAATCCAAACATTCGAGTCTATGGACTCCCGCAGACGGCATTATCCTATCGGCGCATCTGATAACCGGTGGTGCCGTTGATTCGGGCCCTACAGACCGTCGTGCGAACGCCGAATCCTGGGCCGGGGAACGGCCCCGGGCGGCGGGGGTCCCCGGAGTGAGGTAGACTCGAAGCACACGCGTCGGAAGGGCCGGCGCACCCAAGACTCATCAGGTCCGAATAGCAGGTCAAACCACGGGGCGTCGGCGAGGCGCACCCGAAGTTGAAGCCAAGCCGTCCCGGCCAGCGAACGTCGGGGAACACGGGAGTCGCCAAGTGAAGATCGGTCCGGACGCTCCGCTGCTCTCACCCGTTCGCCTCATGGCGCGCCGGGCGGTGAAGCTCGGCGCCGGCGCCGCGGTCATGACGCTGGTGGCGTACTCGGCGGTCTTGGCCAAGGAAGGCCGCTCGGCGCCGCCCCTGGCGAGCGTGAGCGCGGTCCAGAGCGACGAGCAACTTCATCTGGTGTCAGCGCCCGGCGTGCCGGCCATGGTCGCCGAGTCGCCCGCGCCCACACCGGGGGCGGCGTCGAACGACGTCTCCGAGGACGAAGCGGCGGACGAGGCGACTCAGGTCGGCCCGTCCGAACCGCCGCCGGTGATCGATCCGCTCGCGACCGATCCCAACGTGCGCTGGTTCAACGGGCGCCCCATCAAGCCCGTCAAGGTCGTCACGATGGTGGTCACGGCGTATTCGCCCGATTCACGCTCCTGCGGCGATTCGGCCGACGGCGTCACCGCCACGCTTCACTCGGTCGAGACCAACGGGTTCCGCCTGGTCGCGGCCGACCCCAAGGTCCTCCCGTACGGCTCGATGATCACGGTCCCCGGCTACGACAGCGACCGCGTGGTTCCCGTGCTCGACTGCGGCGGCGCAATCAAGGGCGCGCGCCTGGACGTGCTCTTCCCGACGCACGAGGCCGCGCGCAAGTGGGGCGTGCGCAAGGTGCAGGTCACCGTGTGGGGCTACATCGACGGCAAGCCGGCCGAGAACCCGCGCAAGGCGCGTTGAACCCGGCCGACGAACAGATCGCTCCAAAAAAAAGGTTCATCCGACATTTCCGGGGTGTGACCCCGGGAAGGCGGCGCGGATCTTGAGGAAGAAGTAGGCGTCGTCGCGGAAGCCGTAGGCCATCCGCTTGATCACCTTGATCTTGTTGTTGATCCCTTCGAGCAGATTTCCGGGGTGTGACCCCGGGAAGGCGGCGCGGATCTTGAGGAAGAAGTAGGCGTCGTCGCGGAAGCCGTAGGCCATCCGCTTGATCACCTTGATCTTGTTGTTGATCCCTTCGAGCAGGCTGGTGTGGAGCGGGAAGGCGCAGTGGCTCAGGATGCCGTGCAGGTAGACCTTGAGCCGTTTGGCGAAGCGTCGCAAGGGGTCGATGCGGCTGCGGACGGCGTGCCCGTACCACTGCTTCCAGTGTCGGTAGGCGTGCCCGCGCGAGCGGAAACGCCACAGCTCCTTGAGCTCGTCGCGCAGCACGTACGCCGTCATCAACGCGCGGTTGGCCTTCAGGAGTTCGTCCAGGCGCACGCGGTCCTCGGGGCGCGGGATGTTCTCACGGTTGCGCAGCAGCAGCCAGCGGGCGCGCTTGACCACCTGGCGTGAAGGCTTGTCGGCACGCAGCCGGTTGGCCTCGTCCACCCGCACGCGGTCGATCACCTCGCGCCCGTACTTGGCGACGACGTGGAAGAGGTCGAAGACCACCTCGGCGTTGGGGCAGTTGGCCTTCACCTCCATCTCGTGGGCGCTGTTCATGTCCATCGCCACCGCACGGATCGCCGCGCCCCGCTCCGGCCCCAGCGTCTCGAAGAACGGCCGCAGGCTCCCGCGGTCGCGGCCCTTGCCCACCCACAGCACACGCTTGCAGGTCGGGTCGATGATCACCGTGGCGTAGCGGTGGCCCTTGTGGATGGCGAACTCGTCCATCGCCAGGAGCGTCAGGCCGTCCAGGTCCGGCTCGCCCAGCGTCCGCTCCAGGTGGGCCTGGTCGATGCGCTTCACCGCGTCCCATCCCAGATCGAAGAGCTCGGCCGCGTGCTTGATCGGCAGGACCGCGCACAGCCGGGCCACGCTCTGGGCCAGTCGCGTCGTCACCCGCGCGTAGGGCGCCAGCCAGGCCAGACGCTCCAGCGAGGGACCGCACGCCGGACACTCCACCCGGCAGCGGTGCACGAGCAGGTGCGTGTCGGCGTCGAACACCGCCAGGTCCCGCACCCAGCGCTCGCTCACGTCGTGGAGGTGGCGACACTCCCGGCCGCAATGATCGCAGACCTTCACACGCCCCGGATCGGGGTGGAGCTCGATCCAGACCTGCGGGCGAGGGCCCTTGTCCCCCGCCTCGAACCTCTGCACGGTGCCGACTCGGTACCCCTCCCAGCCTCCGAGCCGACCGATAGACTCGGTCTCGGGCACGGCGGTCTCCTTGTGCTTGATGCGTCCAACACCAAGCTACTCAGGAACCGCCTGCCCGCCCGTCACCCCGCAAATCGCGGAAGAACCTTTTTTTTCACTGCGTGCCTTCGTGCCTGGTTGCCTTTGTGGCTTTTCCTCAGCAGCCCGCCTCGAAATCGGCCGTGAAGCTGTCGAAATCATCGCCGTTGACGAACGTGTTGCCGTCGTAGTCGGCTCCCATGTCGCCGAGCTCAAAGAGCTCAACGAAGGTGTCGAAGTCGTCGCCGTTGACGAACCCGTCGTCGTTGATGTCCGAGGGGCAGAGGTCGACGAAGACGTCGTTGTCCTGGTAGGCCGAGTTGCCGCTTTCTTCGAAGGCAACGACGGTGATGCGGTGCCAGCCGTGGGTGAGGCCGGAGACTGTGCGGACCCAGTTGAAGCGGTCGTTCTTGGTGGCGAGGTTGCCGGTCACGGCGGCGGCGATGGGGTCCGAGCCGATGGGCAGGTCGTAGATGATGTGGACCTTGGTGGCGGTGCGGTCGGCGGCGTCGGCAATGAACTTGAAGCTGGTGGCTGTGATGTGCTGGTTCGCGGCGGGCGCGGTGAGCGTGACGAGGGGGCCCGAGCGGTCGATGTAGACGACCTGGCGGAACTCACGGAAGAGGGAATCGTCGGTGGCGCTGCGCTTGCGGAAGGCGACGACAGAGACGTAGTGGAAGCCCTCGGAGAGCTGCGTCGCGTCGATCGTCTGGGCGTACTGGCCGGTCGTGTTGTTCGTGCCGGCCAGGGGCTGGTGGACGGTGACAAACTGCTCGTAGCCGGGGACGACGTCGTTGGTGTAGTCGATGTCGACGACGCCGTTGCCGTTGAAGTCGCGGTAGCCCTGGTCGATGCGGAAAACGGCGTTGTCGTCGGCGTTGTTGTTGTTCCCGGCGCCGGGGTCGCCGTTGGTGGTCGTGAGCTGGATCTGGAACGAGTTGGCGGTAATGACGGGGATCGAGGCCAGCCGGCGGCGGTAGGCGGCCAGGGCGGTGAGGTCGGCGGGGAGCGTCGACGAGATGTTGGTGAACGAGAGGGTCCCGGAGGGTACGGCGGGGCCGTACACGACGAAGCCCTTATTGTGCTCGACGCCGTTCACGTTTTTGTTGTTGGGGACCGTGATGAGCACGCGCTGGGAGGCGTCGACGGGCAGAACCTCAGGGATGATGCCGGTCGGGTCGACCGTCGCGTCGGCGGCGTTGCCGGTCATCTCGAGCAGACGCGTCCCGGACGGGAAGCTGGTGAGGACGCTGCGCGACTGGGTGCCGTTCGAGTAGCTGTCGCTGACGCCGACGAGCACGTTGGCCGAGTAGCTGCCGGCGCCGAGGTTTTTGCGGCGCTCGAAGACCAGGACATCGGCGAGCGACTGGTTGACGGGGTCGGAGTAATTCAGGATGTTGAACTCGCCGCGGGCGTAGAAATTGTGGAGCTGGACGAGGTTGGTGATGACGGGGTTGGCGGTGTTGCTGACCGGGTCGAGGCCCAGCGCGACGGGGACGCCCTGCTTGGGCCAGAAACCGGAAGAGCGGTTGAGGCCGCGGCCGTTGTGATAGACCTCGCTCTGGCCCGGGCGCATGAGGACGTAGGCGTAGGTGTACCAGCCCTGCTGCTTGGCGGTGGGGTCGGGGGGCGCGGAGTTCCCGTCGCCGGTGGTGCCGTTGTCGTGGCTGAAGGTGTGGTTGACGCCGAGGGTGCCGTCGTTGTAGCCGTCGGCGTTGTCGAGGTGGGCGTTGAGGACGGTCTGCCAGGAGCCCAACCCGCCGGCGTTGACGAGGTTGCGGAGCTCGCCGGAGCCGTTGATGTCGATGCAGTCGCGGTTGCCCCAGGTGTCGCCGGCGCGCCAGGACTGGTTGCTGTTGTTGTTGGGCTTGCGGATGTAGTTGTCGTAGGTCCAGGAGGCGCTCTCGACCGACTCGCCGAAGGAGTATGGCGTGACGTGCCGACCGTCGGGCGTGACCCGGCGCTGATAGGCAACGGCGTCGAAGAACGTGTCCCAGAACCAGGAGGGGACGTGCTTGATGGCGTCGAGGCGGAAGCCGTCGACCTTGCGCTGGTCGAGCATCCACTGCTCCCAGCGCATCAGCATGCCGGTGCCGTTGTCGGCGACGGGATCGCCCTGGTACTGGTCGGCGTTGTTGTACGGGTGAAACGTGAAGTTGTTGGCGCCCGGGTTGCGGTACGTGCCCGGGTTGCTGACGGGCTGCGCGGGCAGTTGCAGGTCCGGGTAGCAGCGGGTGTTGAGCGGGTCGGGCCTGTTGTAGGTCGTGCCCGCGGGGATGTTCTGCGGGTTGCCGTCGGCGACGGGCTGGCGGATGAAGATGTAGTTGGTCTCGTGGGAGATGTCGATCAGGCTGACGAGATCGCCGTTGTACAGGTTGTAGTTGGCGCCGTTGGGATCGTGGCTTTGGAGGTAGCCCGAGGCGTTTCCCGCGTGGAAGTCACCCCAGTTGCTGGTCGGGGTCTTGGCCACGATCGGGCTCGAGGGCGCCATCCAGAAGCCGGGATAGCCGCCGGCGGACTGGAAGCTGATGCTGGTCTGGCGCGAATTGCAGTGGTTGAACACGGCGTCGAGGTAGACCAGCCCGCTGGCCTGGTGGAACTCGGCAACCATGCCGTCGAAGTAGCTCTCGGTGCCGTAGGCGGTCTGGGCCCCCGGCTTGCCGAAGTCGAAGCGATCCCAGACGTCGTAGCCGGCGCTGCCGGTTGAGCCGCACTTGGTCGCGGGGGGGAGCCACGTCGATCCGTAGCCGGCGAGGAAGAAATCGGGCATACGGTGCTCGACGTATTCCCAGCGGACCTCGAACCACTGGAGCATGACGGGGGGGTCGTTGGAGGCCATCGCGGCCGACGAACCGGCGAGGGAGAGAAGTGCGGAGACGCAGATCGCCGGCATCGGGAGCGTTCGGCAGCAGGGGATGTGCATTCAAGGACTCCGAGCGGGAGAGGTCCCGCGGTGCGCACGAACACACCCGCGGAAAGCTGGCCGCGGTTTGTTCAGTATGACGCCGCTGGAGCGGGCACGGAAGGGTATTGGAGGAAATCCGGGAAGGTACCCTATCCGGTCGGGGCGGGTGTTCGGTTGGACCTTGCGTGCCTGCGGGCTCGCGGCGGGCCCCTACGCTGAGGACCACCTCCGGGAGATTTTGAATGACCATCGACACGACGCGTCGCCTGCTCCTGATCGCCGGGCTTTGCGGTGTTGCGTTCCTGGGCGGCGTGCGGTCCGCGGCGGCGGCGCCGGGGGCGACGGAGAGCGCGTGGAGCGAAGCGACGCAGGCCGGCGTGGCCGAGGCGGTGGGCGATCGCACGGTGCGGTTCTTCGCGGACGAGAAGGCACGCGGCGCGGCATTGCCGTCAATGGCGCTGGTCAAGCCGCTGGCGGGGACGGGTCCGGCGGCGGCGGGGTTTCCGGTAGCGCCGAAGTTCTCGGTCCAGAACGGGAAGCAGGTGGTACAGATCGCGGTGGAGGCGGGGACGAGCGTGTACGGCACGGGCGAGGCGGCGGGGCCGCTGCTGAGGAACGGGCGGAGAATCGTGTGCTGGAACACGGACGCGTTCGGGTACGGCGATGATGCGCCGAGCCTGTACAAGTCGCACCCGTGGGTGTTCTGCGTTCGCGCGGACGGGACGTGCTTCGGCGTGCTGGCGGACACGACGTACAGGTGCGAGATCGACCTTCGCGGCGTGGGGACGGGGAGCGGCGAGATCGTGTTCCGGGCCGATGGGCCGGGGTTCGGGGTCATCGCGATCGACCGCAAGACGCCGGAGGAATTATCGATCGCGCTGGCGGAACTGACGGGGAAGATCGAGATGCCGCCGATCTGGGCGCTGGGGTATCACCAGTGCCGGTACTCGTATTACCCGGAGGCGCGGGTGCGCGAGATCGCGGCGGGGTTTCGCTCGCGGAAGATCCCGTGCGACGTGATCTGGCACGACATCGATTACATGGACGGGTTCCGGTGCTTCACGTGGGACAAGAAGCACTTCCCGAACCCTACGAAGCTCAACGCCGACCTGCACGCGCAGGGTTTTCACACGGTGTGGATGATCGACCCGGGGATCAAGGCCGAGAAGGGGTACTTCGTCTACGACCAGGGGAGCGCCAAGGACGCGTGGGTGAAGAAGCCCGACGGGAAGACGGACTACAACGGCGAGGTGTGGCCGGGGATGTGCGCGTTCCCTGATTTCACTCGCGCGGAAGTGCGCACGTGGTGGGCGGGGCTGTACAAGGACTTCATGGCGACGGGCGTGGACGGGGTCTGGAACGACATGAACGAGCCGGCGGTGTTCAACACGCCGGACAAGTCCAAGACGATGCCGGAGGACAACGTGTTCCGTGCCGACGCGGACCTGGGCGGGCCGGGGCCGCACGCGCGGTTCCACAACGTGTACGGCGTGCTGATGGTGAAGGCGACCCGCGAAGGGATCATGACGGCCAACCCGGAGAAGCGGCCGTTCGTGCTCTCGCGGGCCAGCTACATCGGCGGGCAGCGGTACGGGGCAAGCTGGACAGGGGACAACTCGGCGGACTGGTACCACCTGGAATCGTCGATCCCGATGGTGCTGAACATGGGGCTTTCGGGGCAGCCGTTCACCGGGCCGGACATCGGCGGGTTCAACGGCGACGGCCCGAGCGGCGCGGCGGGGGCGACGATGTTTGCGCGCTGGATGGGGATCGGGACGCTGCTGCCGTTCACGCGTGCGCACACCATGAAGGGGGCGATTGATAAGGAGCCGTGGGCGTTCGGGCCCGAGACGGAGAAAACGTGCCGCGAGGCGATCGAGCGGCGGTACATGCTCCTGCCGTACCTCTACACGCTGTTCCATGATGCTGCGACGGTGGGCCTGCCGGTGGCACGCCCGCTGTTCTTCGCGGACCCGAAGGACCCGGCGCTGCGGAGCGAGGACGACGGCTTCCTGCTCGGGGATCGGATGATGGTGGTGGCCCAGTGCGTGCCGGACCGGACGCGCGTGCCGGCGCTGCCCAGGAGCGGTTGGGTGAAGTTCACGCTGCCAAACGACACCAAGAACGCCGATCTGCCGGACATCTATCTCAAGGAGGGCGCGGTGGTGCCGGTCGGGCCCGTGCAGCAGTACGCGGGGGAGAAGAAGCTCGAGCCCCTGACGCTGTACGCCGCGCTCGGGAAGGACGGGAAGGCCACCGGCACGCTGTACGAGGACGCGGGCGAGGGGTGGGGATTCAAGAAGGGCGAGTACCTGCTCACGACGTACACGGTCGAGCGCAAGGGCGACGAGATCACGGTCGCGACCGCCAAGAGCGAGGGGAAGATGGCACGCCCGGCGCGGGACGTGAACCTTGTGATCTACGCGGACGGAAAGATGGTGACCAGCCGCGGCAAGGACGGCGAGGCGACCTCGATCAAGCTCTCGGAGATGCACGCCAAGTGATCGGGCCAGAGCACGCGGAAGAGGTCGCGTTCTGGCGCGGGTGGCTGCACGCGCGGGGTGGGGAGTGGACGCGGGAGTTTGAAGAGCGGGTGGACCCGGCGCTGCCGCTGCACTGGGAGCATGCGCAGGCGATCGGCGCGCCGGCGGGCAGCACGGTCGAGATTCTCGATGTGGGCGCGGGGCCGCTGACGTCGGTCGGGAAGGTGTGGGCGGGACGCACGGTGAAGATCACGGCGGTGGACCCGCTGGCGGATGAGTACGACCAACTGCTCAAAGAGTGCGGCATTACTCCCCCCGTGCGCACGATCCGCGGCGACGCGATGGGGCTGATCGACCAGTTCGGGCGCGACCGGTTCGACATGGTGCACGGGCGCAACGCGATCGATCACACGCCCGATGCACCGGGCGCGATCGGGCAGATGCTGGGAGTGACAAGGCCGGGCGGTTGCGTGTACCTTTCGCACGCGCGGAACGAAGGCGAGAAGCAGGGGTACGAGGGGATGCACGCGTGGAACTTTGACGGGGAGGATCGCGGGCACGGGGGCGTGCGGTTTGTCGCGTGGAACGCGGCGCGGCGGGTGGATGTGACGGAATTGATGCGGGACAAGGCGGAGGTCGTGGTGAAGCTGCTGCCGGGGTGGATCAATGTGGTGATTCGGAAGCTGCCGAAGTGGAACGCTGGGGAGAGGCAGGCGGGACCCCTGCCCCACGAGCCTCGATAGGAAGAGATGAGGATCGGATGGCGCGTGCGATCAACCGGGTGTGCGTGTTCTGCGGGGCGAGCGCGGGGCGCGGCGAGGAGTATGCCGCGGCGGCGCGGGGGCTCGGGCGTGCGCTGGCCGAGCGCGGCATCGGGCTGGTGTACGGCGGCGGGCGCGTCGGGCTCATGGGGTGCGTGGCCGACGGGGCGCTCGAAGCCGGGGGCGAGGTGATCGGCGTGATCACGCGGCTGCTGAAGGACAAGGAACTGGGGCACACGGAGATCACCGAGCTGGTGGTCGCCGAGTCGATGCACGAGCGCAAGGCGCGGATGGCGGAACTCGCGGACGCGTTCATCGCGCTGCCCGGCGGGCTGGGGACGCTGGACGAGTTGTTTGAGATCCTCGCGTGGGCGCAGCTCGGGATTCACTCCAAGCCGGTGGGGCTCCTGAACACTGCCGGATACTACGACTCGCTCATGGTGTTCCTTGATCACGTGGAGCGTGAGTCGTTCCTGCGGCTGAATCACAGGACGGATGTGATGTTCGAGGTCGAGGGGGTCGCGCTCATCGAGGCGCTCAGGAATTCGAGGCCGACGCGGGGAGTGTTTCCGCGTTGAGCATCGAGCATCGTGGCACGGCTTGCTGCCTATCCGGGCGAAGCGGCCCAGGAACGCGCAGAGTCACGCGGACTTGGCAACCGCGTGATCAACGGTCGCCAGGCGCAGGATGTTCGCCTGCGTCATCTGGTCGCCCGCGAGTTCGCCGGTGATGCGGCCGCCGCACATCACCAGGATGCGGTCGGAGAGGGCCAGGAGTTCGGGCATTTCGCTCGAGACCAGCAGCACGGCGGCGCCCTGGTCGGCGGCGTGGCGGACGAGCTTGTAGACCTCGCTCTTGGTGCCCACGTCGATGCCGCGGGTGGGCTCGTCGAGGAGAAGAACCTTGGTAGATTTGCCCATCCAGCGGGCGATGAGGAGCTTCTGCTGGTTGCCGCCGGAGAGTTCGCCGGGGAGGGACGCGAGCGAGGCGGTCTTGACCTGGAACTCCTTGACCTTCTCGGTGACGAGCGATTTCTCGAGCGAGCGGCGACGGATGCCCAAGGCCGCGGCGATGCGGGACATGAAGGGGACGAGGATGTTCTCGTCGATGCCCAGCTGGAAGAAGAGGCCCTGGAGGCGGCGGTCTTCGGGGACGTAGCCGACGCCGGCGGAGATCGAGGCGGAGGCGGACGCGCGGGGGATCTCGCGGCCTTCGACGAGGACCGTGCCGGTGGACTTCTTGTCGAGGCCGAAGAGCGCGTCGAGGAGTTCGGAGCGGCCGGCGCCGACGAGTCCGCCGATGCCGACGATCTCGCCGGGGCGGACCTTGAGGGAGACGTCGCGGAGCTTGCCGGGAGAGGAGATCACGCGGGCTTCGAGCAGGGGCGCGGTGCCGGTCGCGACGTGATGCTCGCCGGCGGCGCCGCTGATGATCTGCTTGAGCGCCGCGGCCTCGGCGGCGTCGCCGTGGTCCGCGGAACGGGGGGTGCGGCCCGTGGGCGTCTGGAGGCGGCGGCCGATCATCTGCTCGACGAGGGTCGGCTCGTCGATCGACTTGATCTCGCTGGTGGCGACGAATCTGCCGTCGCGGAGGACGGTGACGCGGTCGCAGACTTGGAAGATCTCGCCCATTCGGTGGCTGACGTAGACGATCGTCAGGCCTTCGCGCGCGAGCTGGCGGGTGATCTCGAGGAGGCGGTCGGCCTCGGCGACCGAGAGCGAACTGGTGGGCTCGTCGAGGACGATGACGCGGGCGGAGAGTGAGGCCGCGCCTGGGGCGCTTCCGGCCTCGGCGGCCCGGTCGTCGAGGCTGGCGGCGATCTGGCAGATCTGCCGACGCCCCGGGGCGAGCAGGCCCAGGGGAGCGTTGACGTCGATGCCGGGGTCGAGCTTGTGGACCAGGCGCGCGGCACGATCGGCCATGGCACGCCGGTCGACAAAGCCGGCCCGCGTCGGGATGTCGTGGAGGCAGAGGTTTTCGGCCACGGTCAGGTTCGGGCACTGGGCCAGTTCCTGGTGGACGATGCGGATGCCCGCGGCGAATGCGTCGTCGATGGAGCCGGGCTTGAGGGCGCGGCCGCCGATCGTGACGGTGCCCGAGTCCTGCTTGTGCAGGCCCGCGATCACCTTGCCGAGTGTACTCTTGCCCGCGCCATTCTCGCCCATCAGGGCGTGGACCTCGCCCGCGCGGAACGAGACCGAGACATCGTCGAGCGCCTGGGTGATGCCGAAGCGCTTGGAGATGTTGCTCGCGGCGAGGAGGATGGGGGTGGGGTCGGACACGGGGGTGTGCGGGGAGAATGCGGCGCGCGTGAGCTGTGATGTGGGGAACAGGAGAGGAGGTGAAGAGGAGATCGGATCAGACGTGCAGGCGCCGATCCTCGATCATCTGTTCACCCTTTCATCTCGCTCCCGCTTACTTCTTCCCGTCCTTCTTCTCAACTTCCTTCTTGCCCAGCCACTTGTTCCATAGGCCGTCGTACTTGTCGACGTTTTCCTTGGTGACCACGGCCAGCTCGAAGGTGTTGATGACCTTGGCGGGCGCCTTGTTGGCGTGGATCTTGTTGACGAGCATCTTCACGGTCTCGTGCCCCCAGCCGTAGCAGTCCTGGCCGATGAGGGCCTGGACCTGCCCGCTGCGGACGTAGCCGAGCTCGGTCTGGAGGTGATCGACGCTGACGACCTTGGCCTTGTCGTAGACGCCGTTGAGGGCGTTCTCGGTGAAGAGGGGCCAGCCCCCCACCATCGCCCAGCCGGCGATGTCGGGGTTGGCGTTCTGGACGCTCTGGACCATGGCGGCGGCGTCGGCGGGCGTCTCCTTGTGGTAATAAACGGACTTGAGCGTGAAGCCCTTGTCCTTCATCTTCTCGAGCTCTTCCTTGACGCCCTTGACGCGATTCTGGAGGTTCGGCGCGGTCTGGTTGCCGGCGAGAATGGCGATGGGCCCGCCCTTGCCGCCCATGGCCTTGGCCAGCTCGCGCATCACGGCGCGACCGGCTTCCATGTCGTCGATGCCGTAGTAAGCCATGCGCTTGCTCTGGGGAGAGTCCGAGTCGAAGGTGACGACGACGACGCCCTTGGCGACCGCGGCGTCGATCGGGGCCTTGAGAACGTTGCCGTCGGAGCAACTGATCGAGATGCCGTCGACGCCCTGGCTGACAAGCTGTTCGATGTACTTGGCCTGCGCCTGC
>JBGAMO010000152.1:0-11900 GCA_044222845.1 Phycisphaerales bacterium | reverse complement strand
GCGGCTTGACGCGCCGCGCGGGTTCATCGTTGATGTCGCTTGGCCGGGCGAGCAGTGGCAACGGCTGCGTGGTGAACCCCTCCCCGACGGAACCTGGGCATTTGTTTCGCAGCATCTGGGAACGAGCGATGCAAATGCGCTGCCCGCGAGCCTCTGATCGTGGCATTCACGCCGCGGCGTTGGTTGCGTCATCCCCGACAATCATGCCGAGCGAGCGCCGAGTGCCTGTTTTGAAGGCGATCATGATGTGCGACATGCTCCCTCATCAGGGGACGCGCAGATGGCGCGGAAGCATGAGCACGAGCCGGAAATCACCAGTTCAGGCGTCGCGAAGCGCAGGTTTCACTCACCTTGATGAGTGAACTGATTTTTCTCGGGCCTGCCTCGGGAAGTGCCAAGTCGCCGTCCTTGTCGTAAGTTGCTGATGGACAGAGACTTACGAATCGACGGTCGCCGGTGTCCCCGATTGGGGTAGAACTACCTATCGCCGCCGATGCTGGGGGCCACCGATACTTCCCGCGTTCAGGAACGGCCCATTGGTGGGAAGGCACGCCGGATCGGCGTGCTGGTGGTTTGGGATCGAAGCACTCTCACTTCGAGAACCGCCATGAGCCGACCCCCGATCAAGAGGAACAGCAATGACGACCCTTCACAGTAACTCGGCGTCCGGCGAAGCACTGACCGGTGGTGGCCGCTTCGAAAACACGGGCGCCACCATCGCCGCGAGCCGCCCTGACCTTCTCTCCAAGGTCAGCACCGCGCAGCAGCGCGTTCTCGAGTTCCTGCTCGCCGGCCTGACCGAACCGCAGATCGCGGAGAAGATCGGTCGCAGCCGTCACACTGTGCACGACCACACCAAGGCCATCTACAGCGCCCTGAATGTGAACAATCGCGTTCAGCTCGTGCTGCTCTTCTCGCAGCCTCCGGCCGCGACCACCCCGAACTTCCAGATCCGTCCTACTCCCACCGCCCAGGTTACGAACACCCACCAGCCCATCTCTGACGTGGTGTTCACCCAGGCCCGCCCGTTGGCTCAGAACCTGTCGGTGGCCTAAGGATTTTTACCCAGATGTCATTTTTTACCTTGACTATGGGGATCTCGCGGCCTTCCCTATAGGTGTCAGAGGTATAGATTTATTCAGTACAAGTAGTGATTGAGCCGCGGTTTTCTTTAGACCTCCTTTCCGGGGCGCCCCTTTGGGGTGCCCCGCCCGCGCACGGCGGCCCTCCCCCGGGCCGCTGTGTCTTTTTGGACTCAACACTGCTTGTGGGTGCCCTGCGTCGGTCGTGGGCGAAGGAAGTGGGCGAAGGGTGATCAATCAATCCAATCCATCCGGAAGTTCAACGAACTCACCCGTGCGTATGGCATGACCCTGCGCCGGTAAACTCTCGCAAACAGCCGCCCATTCTCCCCAGTTTCAGTGTGCGTGAGCGATGAATCCCCACATGTCAACGATGATCACCAACGCACCTTAATAAGGATTGTTGATGCAGCCATGAGCGAACCGGCCGTCATCCACTTCTACTTCTGTCGCGACCAGCACGGTTACCTGTCGAACCTCGCTCGCTACCCGATCGAGATCGACGGACGCAGCTGGCCCACCAACGAACATTACTACCAGGCGCAGAAGTTCACCGACGCAAGGTACGTTGAAGAGATCTTCGCCGCTCGCTCGGCCGCGAAGGCCGCTCGGCTCGGGCAACGCCGGCCCGATCTGGTCCGACCGGACTGGGCGACGCTGAAGGAAACTGTGATGCTGCGGGCACTGCGGGCCAAGTTCTCCCAGCACGCGGAACTGGCCCATCGCCTGGCGGCTACGGGACAGGCACGGCTGGTGGAGCACACGCACTTGGACTCCTACTGGGCCGACGGCGGGGACGGCTCGGGACTGAACAGGCTCGGCGCCCTCCTCGAGCAGGTCCGCAAGGAACTGCGAACCGCGGGGACGCAACGCGACCGAGGCTTAATCTCACGCTGATTCTCAATCGTCCGGCGCCTCTCGAGTGCCGCACCGCTTACAATTGATCCCGCGATGAGCACCGGGGCAGGAGGATCTGCCGATGGCCAGTTCCGCGGCCAACCCCGGTACCGAACCCCGCCAAGCGATCGCCCCCCCGCAGCCAACGCCCACGTTCCGCGCCCGCGGACTCACCAAGGTCTACCAGGTGGGAAGCACGCAGGTGCACGCGCTGCGGGGCGTGAACCTGGATCTTTTCGCCGGCGAGTTCGTCGTGCTGCTCGGTCCGTCGGGCAGCGGCAAATCGACGCTCCTGAATATCCTGGGCGGGCTCGACACACCCACCACCGGTTCGGTCTGGTTTCTCGATCACGACCTTTCAAGGAATGACGACGCGTCGCTCACACGCTACCGGCGCGAGCACGTGGGCTTTGTGTTCCAGTTCTACAACCTTCTCCCCAGCCTCACCGCCCGCGAGAACGTGGCGCTCGTGACCGAGATCTCCGACAAACCGCTGCGACCGGAAGAAGCGCTCTCGCTCGTCGGCCTCGAGGATCGGATGGATCACTTCCCGTCGCAACTCTCCGGCGGAGAGCAGCAGCGCGTGGCGATCGCGCGTGCCGTGGCCAAGCGGCCGGACGTGCTGCTGTGCGACGAGCCCACAGGCGCCCTGGACGCCCGCACCGGCTCGGCCGTGCTCCGGGCGTTGGAACGCGTGAACCGGGAGTTGGGCGCCACCACCGCGGTCATCACCCACAACGCCGTGATCGCCGACATGGCCGACCGCGTTCTGACGATGTCGGGCGGGAGAATCTCGGGCGAGCGGCGCAACGCCCAACGGGCCGCGCCGGAGGATCTCACGTGGTAACCCCGTGCCACCCATCCCGGCACGAACGGAGTGCCCATGCGGGCCATTGACCGCAAACTCCTGCGGGACCTCTGGCGGCTCAAGATGCCGCTGGGAGCGATCTCTCTGGTGATGGCGGCGGGCGTGGCGACGATGGTGATGGCGTTCTCCATGAACGCCTCGCTCCGCGGCAGCCGCGACGCATACTACGAACGCCAGCGCTTTGCCGACGTCTTCGCCCAGGTCAAGCGCGCGCCCGAATCCGTGGCTGATCGCATCGCCGCCCTCCCCGGCGTGACCTCTGTCCAGACGCGCGTCGTGCACGACGTGAACCTCACGATCCCGGGCGTGCCCGAGCCCGGCTCGGCGCGGCTGGTCTCGATCCCGGATTCCGGCGAACCGGCCCTCAACGCGGTGTACCTGCGCGTGGGCAGGATGCCCGAGCCCGGCCGCGCGAGCGAGGTGCTCGTCAGCGAGCCCTTCGCCGAAGCCAACCACCTGCTCCCCGGCGGCACGCTCGGCGCGGTCATCAACGGCCGGTGGCAGGACCTCACGATCGTGGGCGTGGGGCTCGCGCCCGAGTTCGTGTATTACGTGCGTGCGGGCGAAATGCTGCCGGACAACCGGCGGTCGGGGGTGCTGTGGATGTGCCGCTCCACGCTCGCCGAAGCGCTCGACATGGAGGGCGCATTCAACGACGTGTCGATCCGCCTCGCCGACCAGTCCGCCGCACGCGACGTGATCCTCGGCGTGGACGCCCTGCTGGACCGCTACGGCTGCCTGGGCGCGTTCGACCGCACCGATCACATCTCCGACCGCTACCTCCGCGACGAGTTTGATCAGTTGAAAGTCATGGGGTCGCTCACGCCCGCGATCTTTCTCAGCGTCGCGGCGTTCCTGGTCAACGTCGTGCTCGGGCGGCTGGTCCGCACCCAGCGTGAGCAGTTGGCCACGCTCAAGGCGTTCGGCTACACCAACGCGGCCCTCGCCCGCCATGTGGTGCTGATGGCCCTGGCGGTCTGCCTCGCGGGCTGCTTGCTGGGAATCGCTGTCGGCTGGACGCTCGGACGCGACCTCACCGGGGTGTACGTGCACGTCTTTCGGTTCCCGACGCTGGCGTTCCGGGTCGATCCCGGGTCGGTAGTCACCGGCATCGCCGTCGCCGCGGCATCGGGCGTGCTCGGTGTGCTGGGCGCGCTGCGATGGGCCCTGCGTCTCTCGCCCGCCGAGGCGATGCGCCCCGAAGCCCCCACCGAGTTCAGCCCCACCGTTCTCGAGCGGTTGGGGGTGCGCGGCCTTCCGGTTCGCTGGCGGATGGCGATGCGCGGCATCGAGAGCCATCCTTGGCGTTCGGCGCTGGGGGCGCTGGGCATCGCGATGTCCGCCGCGGTGCTGGTGCTCAGCAACTTCGCGCTCGACGCCGTCGAGCACATGATCGATCGCGAGTACTCAGCGAGCCAGCGTTACGACCTGGCGGTCACGTTCAATGAGCCCGTGAGCGACTCCGGGGTGCACTCGCTGCGAGGCGTGATGGCCGGCGATGCGATGCTGGTGGCAGAACCAGTGCGTGTCGCGGCGGCCCGCCTGGGCTGCGAACAACGCTCGCGGCGTTTGGGTATTGTGGGCTCCGAGCGTGGATCGACATTGCACCGCCTTCTGGACGCCGACGCCCGGCCCGTCGATGTGCCCCCGGACGGACTGCTCCTCTCCCAGAGCCTCGCAGATGTGCTCGGGGTGAAGCCCGGGGGCACAGTGCGGGTTGACTTCCTCGAAGGCCGCCGCAGGTCCACGGATATTCCTGTGTCGGGCGTTTTCACCGGTTATCTCGGCCTCACGGCGTACATGGACCGCACCGCCCTGTGCCGCGCAATGGGCGAGGGGCCCGCCATCACCGGCGCGTACGTGCTTGAAGATGCCCTGCACGCCAAGGAGTTGTACCAGCGCCTCAAGCAGACGCCAACCGTCGCGGCGGCGACCAGCAAGCGCGGTATGCTGGAGGCCTTCCGAACGACGATCGCCGAGAACATCACACGCATCACGCTGTTGCACGCCCTCTTCGCGAGCGTCATCGCCTTCGGCGTCGTGTACAACACCGCTCGCATCGCATTCGCCGAGCAGCAGCGTGAGTTGGCGACGCTCCGGGTGCTGGGCTTCGGCCGCGGAGAGGTGGGCCGGATGCTGCTCAGCGAGATCGCGCTCCTCACGCTGATCGGTGTCCCGCTGGGGCTGGCGCTGGGGCGGGCGTTGGCGTGGTGGCTGGTGAGAGCGTTGGAGACGGAGAGCTACGTATTCCCGTTGATCATTTCGGTGCGAACGTACAGTCTGAGCGCATTGGTGACGCTGGGCGCTGCGGCGTGCTCGGCGTGGTTCGTCCGCCGCGGCATCGCACGGCTGGACTTGCTGGCGACACTCAAGGACGCCGGATGAAGTCGAAAACACTTACAACGCTGGCATGGATCCTGGTGCTCGCATCGGCGGGGGCCGGGGTGTGGTGGCTGATGCGGCCCGCCGCGGCGCCGTGCGAGATCAGCGTGATCGATCACGGCCCGCTGCTCGTGACGGTTGACGAGGACGGCCGCACGCGACTCAAGGACCGCTACGTCGTCTCCGCTCCGCTCGCCGGACGTTCCGAACGGATCACGCTCAAGCCCGGCGACGCTGTCATCGCTGGCGACACCGTGATCGCCCGCATCGCCCCAACGGATCCGACGCTGCTCGACGAGCGGACCAAAGCGCAGGCCGAGGCTCGGCTCCGCGCGGCGGAATCGGCGGTGCTCAAGGCCGAACCGGAGGTGGCGAGAACGCAGGAGGAACTCGATCACCTCGAGGCCGAAAGCAAGCGAGTCCGTTCCGCCGCGGAAGCGGGCGGCTCGAATGTCCACGAACTCGAGGACGAGATGATCATGGTCCGTTCGGGCGAGCACGCCCGCGACGCGGCGAGGTTCGCGCTGCAGATGGCCAAGTTCGAGGTGGAGATGACGCGGGCGGCCTTGATGCAGCGAACCGATGAGTCAACCGGCGGCACCGCGTTCGAAATACGCTCTCCTATCTCGGGCAGAGTTCTGCGGGTGATGCACGAGAGCGCGGGCGTCGTTTCGCCGGGGGATGAACTGTTGGAGGTGGGCAGCCCGGACAATCTGGAGGTTGAGCTCGATGTGCTGTCCGACCAGGCCGTGAAGGTCCGGCCGGGCCAGCGCGTGTCGCTCGAGCGATGGGGCGGCGAGAGGCCCCTTGCGGGAATCGTGCGCGTGGTCGAGCCCTCCGGATTCATGAAGGTCTCCGCGTTGGGCGTGGAGGAGCAGCGCGTCAACGTGATCGTCGATTTCCTCGATCCGCCCGCGACACGCGCCACGCTCGGCGACAACTTCCGTGTCGAGGCCCGCGTCGCGGTATGGGAGACACCCGACACCGTCCGCGTACCGGTGGGCGCCCTCTTCCGCCACGGCGAAGGTTGGGCGGTGTACGTGGTTCAGGCCGGGTTTGCCCGAACGCGGCCCGTCGAGATCGGCCAGCGGACCAGCCGCGAAGCGCAGGTTCTCAACGGCCTCAAGGTCGGAGAAACCGTCATTGTCTTCCCAAGCGATCGGATCGCGGACGGCGCCCGCGTGCAGGTTCGGAGCATCGCGGTGAAATGATCGGCCCTCACGCGAACCTCATCGACCAATCCGTCACCGGACGACGCGACTCACAACTCGGCCGACGTCGAACCCCGGATGCCCCCCGGTGACAGAGCCAACATGTCGCTGTCCCAGGGCCTCTCATGAACCTCTATGTCGATCGCCGCGGCCCTCCGAACACCCGGGGCGCCATCAAACAAGCACCCCCCTCTCTTTCGGGAGGAGGGCTGAAGAGAGACAGAGCTTTGTACGCCGCGACGCTATCGAGCCGTCGCGGAAGTTGGCTTATGTACCGGCGCTGGCGTGCCCGCGGCTCTGCAATCACCACCGACGATCGCCTGACGGGCCGCGGGAATCTCGCATCCACGACTCCGGCGCTTCCTGCTTCCAATGGAGTGCATACCCGCACGCAGCGCCCTCGCTGCCGCGGCACGCCGGAGCGGCGATTGCCCGCAGAGCAAGCCGCCGCAACAAGGCAGGCCCCGCGCCGTGAACATCGCCAGGAGCGAAGCGAACGGCGCGGAGCCCATGAACGCAATCCCCGGGCACGTTCTCTCCAACGCGTCCTGCAGGTTGGCGCTCACCGCGATCATGGAAAATAATCGGCCGGATTCCCCCGGGAAGACAACGGGGAAATTTCCCTGATCGCACGCGCAACGTCATCATGCTCGACCGGGCGTTCGCACGCGGCAGGGCCTCATTTGCGTGCCGCGGAAGGCGTCACTCCGTAGATGGCGTCGCTGTCCGGCTTTCCGAACGCTTTCGGATGCAGGTACTTGCCTTTGTCGTGATCTGTCTTCTCAACCTCGACCGGGATGCGGTGCTGGTTCGCGAAGGCATCTTGACGAATGCCCGTGACCAGCCAGGATACTTCGATGTTCGGTGCGGAGGTTCGGATGGTGAACTGACGCGGAGCCTCCGCCCCGATTTTGCGATAGACCTTGGCGAAAATGAAGTCGTTGTCGGTCTCGTCGAGCACCGTCAGTTGATAGCGGAAGTCGCGGTTGAGGGCATCAAACCATTCTGGCATGGTGACCGTCGCGTACCCGAACTCGTCGGTGGTAACGATACCGTCGTAGATATTTTTCATGTCGGGAGACTCGACGAACGAGTGATACAGAAACTTGTTCGCCGGGTCCAGAGGATGATCGATCGCAAATGCGCCGCCGCCCTTGGAGAGGATCCCCGCCACCCGCGCATCGCCCGCGACATACAGGGTGTAGGGCGAAGGAGCCATCGTTCCGACGCCAACGGCACCCAGGAAGTTCGTCATGTGGTACGGCCCCGGCGGGTCGAAGATATTGTTCGCGAAAAGTTGCGCAAACTCCGATGCGTGAACACCGCCCAGATAAATGGAGTTGTTGGCTTCCTGCGCTGTCGCGGCATTCACACCGCTCAGGCCCGCCCCGCTTCCATAGAACGTGCCTCCCAGAACGTTGCCGGTTACCCGGGCGCTGCCCGCGACGTCCAGACTGTACTCTGGCGATGTCGTGCCGATGCCGACGACGCCCGCGAAGTTCGCGCTCGCGGGCAGGCGGCCCGCGGCGAGCGTTCCCGTTGAGATATTGCCCGCATCCGTGAAGTACGCCGCGGTCTGCCCGCAGAGCAGCGCTGCATTGACGCCCGCGACACCCGCACCGCTACCGATGAAAGTCGTTGCGTACAGCGGCTCTGCGATCGTCATGTTCGCTCGGATCGCCAGACAGTGGTAACGGGTCGTGGACAGCGCAGAGAACGTGCCCACGGGAACCGTGAGTTGCCCGTGGCTGTTGAAGCCCCATCCCACGAGCGTGCCATCGGTCCGAATCGCCAGACCGTCGTAGTCGCCGGCCGTCACGGCGATGAACGTGCCCGCGGGCACACTCGTCTGACCACTGGAGTTGTTGCCCCACCCCACGAGCGTTCCGTCCGTACGCAGACCCAGACTGTGCTGATATCCCGCGGCGATTGCGGTGAACGTGCCGGTGGGCACCGTGGCTTCTCCGCCCCAGTTTTCACCCCAACCCACCAGCGTGCCGTCGGTCCGGATCGCCAGGCTGTGGTGGCTACCGGCGGCAACGGCAATAAAGGTCCCAGACGGAACCGTCGTGTTGCCGCCGGTGTTCGCCCCCCAACCCGCCAGCGTGCCATTGGTTCGGATCGCCAGACCGTGATACACACCGGCCGACACCGCCGTGAATGTCCCGGATGGGACATTTGTCTGTCCGTCACCGTTGTACCCCCATCCCGCCAATGTGCCATCCGTCCGCACCGCCAAGCTGAACCGATACCCTGCGGAGACAGCCTTGAAAGTGCCCGAGGGCGTGTTGATCTGGCCATCAGAGTTGCCACCCCAGCCCACGAGTGTGCCGTCGGTGCGGATCGCCAAACTGTGCCGGTAGCCCGCCGATACCGCGGTGAACGCGCCCGTCGGCACGTTCGTCTGTCCATCGTTATTGCTGCCCCAGCCCACGACCGCACGCGCGTTGGCGATCGGCGACGAAGTGACCTTGCTCCAATCGACCGATGTCACCTTTTCGTTGGTCACAGCGCCCGAACGCAGCGTCGGGTTCGGGTACACCCCGGTGAGGTCTCCACCGGCCATCCAGTTGGTAGGCATGCGCGCCGAGTCCAGCGATCCCGTCGAAATGCTCGCCGCGTTCAACTGAGTCAGGCCCGCCCCGCTGCCGACGAAGATGTTCCCCGCGTTGCTGAGTTGAATCACCCCCGAGTACACACCCAGGAGCGCCGAACCGGGCAACACCCCCCCCAGGTTGCCCGCGTTGGTGTAGTATCCCGCGGGAAGACCGTTCAGCGCCGCCGAATCGCCGGCGCTGTGCGCGGACTTCGCGAAACCCGCCACGGGCACCGCTGTGATCGCCTGACGGGGCGTCAGCGTCGTCATGCCCGCCGGATCGCCGCACCCCAGCCCGGTGTCCGCACGCACTTCAACCTCGATGTACCGCTGGTTGTCGCCGAACACGTCGCCGAAATCGAGCATCGCCGTAAACCGTCCGTTGACCACATCAAGATTGTCCGCGCACAACGTCGCCCCGACCTGCGTGCCGCCGCTCTCGGCATCAAAGAGCCGGAACCGCATGTCATACGCACCGCTGGCCGCGACGCCCGCTTGAGCGAGCTCGCCTCGATAGGCGAACGCGGAACTCCCCTGTCTGGCTGACGCCGCGTGCACCGCCATACCGGCCATCGCGGCTGTAAGGACCGATCGGAAGAGACGATTCATGGCGACCTCCGGCTGCTGAATTCCTCAGGCGTGAAGCAACCGCCCGGGCGACGATCGCCCACGTACAGCGGCGAAATGCCTATTGACAATCATGCCGCTTCAGAACGTGGAGTTCATCAGGGAACATTCCCCGATTCAACCCCGCCAGGAAACGCGCCGTCACACCAGCAGCGGTTTCACCCGCTCCAGCAGTTCGCGTTCAAGCCGGAAGCCCTCGATCGCGTGCGAAACAATGGCCAGCGCCATCGACTGTGTTGGTCCCGGGTCGTTGCGGATCGCCCCGAGCGTGCGGATCTCTTTCTCGATCTGTTCGTCCAGGAAGCGGGCCCGTGCCTCCAGCACGGACCGCCGGTCGCCGGGACCATCCATCGCCACCAGCGCCAGCCACGTGTGGAACGGCAGCGGCGGACGCTGGCACGCCCACTGCTCGCGCGCCAACGCCGCGGCCATGGCGCGCCGGCCCGCCGCAGACACTCTGTACCGCTCTCGCTCCGGACCGGCGGCGGGCCCCTGATCGTCCGCCGCCACCACCAGTTTCAAGCCCGCCAACTTCTTGAGCGAGTAGTAGATCTGCGCCCGTGACACGGCCGCCCAGTCCGACACCTCGCGTCGTTCCAGTTCCGCCACCAGGTCGTACCCGTGCGTGGGCCGCTCGGTCAGCATCGCCAGCACGACCATGTCAGCCAGCGTCAGCCGCTCCGAGGCCTTGGTGCGTTTGATCTTCATCCCTCGTTCGGGCCGGCCTTGCGCTTCTTGGACCAATACCACCATTCGCACTGGTTCCTGGGCAGGCGCGGGTTGCGGGCCTGCGCTACCGCCGCCTCGAACACGTCGAGCACGCACGGATCCTGACGGGAGCGGGTGAGCTCGCACAGCCGGACGTACATGCGCCGCGGGCTGCGCCTGGCGAGTTGAGCGACGCTCCGGACGCCCAGCCGTGCAAAGTCCCCCATCGTCGCCGGCCCCACGCCCGCCAACTCTTCCAGCCGTCTGACCTTCTTGATCCGCCGTGCGTTCATGGCTACGCTCCACTAGTCTCATTGAGACTATCAGGAGATCGCCGCGATGTCAAGCCCCACCCTGACCAAAATGACGCCCGTCGTGATCGTCGACGCGATCGAACCGCTCCTGCCGTTCTACGTGGACGGGCTGGGGTTCACGAAGGTCGCGGAGGTGGCGTTCGAGGGAACCCTGGGCTTCGTGATGCTCATCAAGGACTCGCTGGAACTCATGTTCCAATCGACCGCGAGCGTCCGCGCCGATTCGAAGGACTTATCCGTGCAACCCGGCCGCGTCTGCCTGTACTTCGACGTGACGAGTCTCGACGAGGCGATCTCCGCCGTCTCGAGCGCTCCGATCGCGGTGCCGCGCCGCACGACTCCCTACGGCATGGAGGAAATCTACGTCCGCGACCCCGCGGGCAACACGGTGGGGTTCGCGCAGGGTCTGGCCGATAAGCAATAGGCACCGCTGCGACCGAGTCGCAACGTCACCTCGCCGAATCGAGTTCCGTCCCGGTCGTCATAGTTTACTGTCCGCCCGCGTATCTGCCAACCGCCCCGCGACTCCTCTCACCTGAGGTCGCCGCGCCGCGTCCGCGTACTCGGAATCACGATCGTCGTGAGACCGGCGGCCCATCCCCGTGTCTGGAGACCGCCGCCGATGATCCGTTCCCGTGTTGCGCTGCCCGCTCTATTCCTCCCCGCACTTCTCGCCGCCCTCAGCCCCGCCCAATCGGTGACCGATCTCGGCCGCCTTCCCGGCGGAACCTGGGTGTTCGTCAACGACCTCAGCGATGATGGTTCGGTCATCGTCGGTGACGGCGAAGTGACCGGCGGCGCATCGCACGCTTGGCGCTGGACTCAGGCCACCGGCAAAGTCGATCTCGGGGTGATGCCCGGCGGCGATCACTCGTACGCCTACGGTGTCAGCGGCGATGGCTTGGTCGTCTTCGGTGATGCGGGCGGCGCGTACGACACCGGATACCGCTGGACCGCCGCGACGGGCAAGGTGGCTCTGCCGCCGCTGGCCCCCGGCCAACCCGCGTTTGTCTTTGATAGTTCCTTCGATGGCTCGGTCATCGTCGGCGACGGCTACCTCGCCAACGGCACACAGCGCGCGTTCCGCTGGACGGCCGCGTCCGGCACGCTGCAGTTCGGGCAGACACTGCCGGGAACCATCCATTCACTGGCCCTGTGCACGAACCGCGACGCGACCGTCATCGCCGGTTACTGCTACAACAACGCCCCCGCGCT
>JBGAMO010000151.1:0-12020 GCA_044222845.1 Phycisphaerales bacterium | reverse complement strand
CCTTGAGGACCACGGTCTGCTCCTTGCTCGCGGCCCGCATGTTGGTCAGGTGCTTGAGGCGGGTGATGTTGATGGTGAGGTCGTTGTCGCGGTTGTGCTCGCCGACGATCTGGCCGGTGTAGACCTTGTCGCCGGGGACGACAAAGAGGATGCCGCGGTCGGCCAGGACTTCCGCCGCGTGACCGGTGACGGGGTTGGTCTCGAGGCTGATGAGCACACCCAGCTTGCGGTGGATGATCTCGCCGCTGATGGGATCAAACCGCAGGAAACTGTGGTGCATGATCGCCTGGCCCTGTGTGGCCGTGAGCACCCGGCTGCGCATGCCGATGAGGCAGCGGCTGGGAATCTCGAACTTCAGGTGCGTCATGGTGGTGCCGCGGGGCTCCATCTTCTTCACCTCACCCTTGCGGCAGCCGATGAGCTCCATCACGGAGCCGACGGTGTCGTTGGGGGTGTCGATGACGAGCTCTTCGATGGGCTCGCACTTGACGCCGTCGATCTCCTTGATGATGACCTCGGGCTTGCCGACGGAGAGTTCGAAGCCTTCGCGGCGCATCGTCTCGATGAGGATTCCCAGGGAGAGCACGCCGCGGCCGGAGACCATGAACTCGTCGGCGGTGCGGCCGGGTTCGATGCGCATCGCGACGTTGCGCTCCAGTTCCTTGAAGAGTCGCTCGCGGATCTGGCGGCTGGTGACGTACTCGCCTTCCTGACCGGCGAAGGGTGAGTCGTTGATGCGGAAGAGCATCGTCATCGTCGGCTCTTCGACGCGGACGGGCGGCAGGGCCGAGGGCTTCTCGGGGTCGGCGATGGTGTCGCCGATGTCTACGGATTCAAGGCCGACGATGGCGCACAGATCGCCGGCTTCCACCTCGTCCACCTCGGCCCGCTTGAGGCCGACGAACTGGAGCAACTGGCCGACCTTGGTCAAGACCTGCTTGCCGTCTCGCTTGATGACGCAGACCTGCTGGCCGGCCTTGACCTTGCCGTTGAAGACGCGGCCGATGCCGATGCGGCCGACGTACTCGTTGTAATCGATGTTCGTGATCAGCAACTGGAGGGGCTTGCTGGTGTCGGCCGGGGGGGCGGGAACTTCCTTCACGATCATCTCGAAGATGTCGCGGAGGTTGTCGGGGCGGGGATCGGCCAGGGGCCACTCGCGGCTGGCCCATCCGTCGCGGCCGACGGCGTAGGCGATGGGGAAGTCCAGGGCGTAATCCTCGGCGCCCAGTTCAACGAGCAGGTCGAAGACTTCGTTCACGACTTCCTGGACGCGCTGGTCCTGACGGTCGATCTTGTTGACGATGACCAGGGGCTTGAGGCCGGCTTCCAGGGCCTTGCCGAGCACGAACTTGGTCTGGGGCATCACGCCCTCGGAGGAGTCCACGAGGAGGCAGCAGCCGTCGGCCATGCGGAGCACGCGTTCAACCTCGCCGCCGAAGTCGGCGTGGCCCGGGGTATCGAGGATGTTGATGCGGTAGGCCTTGCCGTCGAGGCCGCCGTACAGAACGGCGCAGTTCTTGGCGAGGATGGTAATGCCGCGCTCGCGTTCGAGCGGGTTGCTATCCATGATGAGGCCGTGCTGACCGCCTTCGAGCTTCTCGAGTTCGCCCACGCGGAAGTTGCCCGATTGCTTGAGCAGGTTGTCGACGAGCGTGGTTTTGCCATGGTCGACGTGTGCGATGATCGCCACGTTGCGGATGGTCGGGTTCCGCGGAACGTTGGTGGCGGTGGAATGCTTGGCGGGGGCTGTGGCGGCGGTCATGGGATGGCCAGACTAGGAGCGACGTGCCGCGGGGCGGGTGCGGCACGATGGGTTCGTGCGGTATTTGTGGGGTACCAGCCCTACGGGGGGCGGGATGTGGTTGGGATTGTAGGAGGGGCGAGGGGCTAGGGGATGGAAGTGAGGCGATGAAGATCTGGCCAGGGGGGTCGGGGGTTGGGGCCTCTCCCGAGTGATGCTGCCGCGGTTCTTCCATGCCGGGGCGCTGATGAACTTTTGGTGGCGATCGCGCGGCGCGTCAGATCGGTTATGAGGACGTTGGATAGCCGATTGACCACTGTAAAGGACCGAATTGGGATTGGCGCGGTGACGGCGGTGCTGATGAACTTTTGGTGTCCTTCACGGCTCGCACCTCGATGAAACGGGAGCGTCGGCAGCGGTGCGAATGAATTTTTGGTGTCCTCCACGGCTCAAACCACAATGAAGCGAGAGTGTCGATAGCGGTGCAGATGAACTTTTGGTGTTGTGCGGCCGTGAATGGAGAGTTTCGTGCTGTTCCCGGTGCTGCAATCATGTCCGCGGCCTTTGTCCAAGTGCAGATGAACTTTTGGTCGCGTGCGCCAGCCGCGGAGGGCCGTAATCCGTTGATTCGGATGGCAAAGAACAACCGGCGCGAGGGAGCCTCGCGTCCGGCGCAGAGTGATACGCCGCGGCAACGCCGCGATCGTTGGGTTTGTTTGGAACGACGCTGATTGTGCGCACGGCCGCGGCGTGTTGGTCGCGAAGCACCGTCCAAGCTACGCCGCTGAAGACTGTTAGCACCCTTCCTGCCAGTGAACGACGAACTGCTCGACATCGGCACCGTCGACGCCGCCGTCGGCGTTGGTGTCGGCGAGGGGACTGCCGGATTGCCAGGAGTCGAAAAAGGCCTGGATGTCGGCGCCGGTGGTTCCGCCGTCGTGGTCGAAGTCGCCGATGCACGCGACGTCGCAGGGCCGCCACAGAGCGAGGCGGTCGGCGGGGATGCCGCCGGGCTGCCGGAACGAACCGGTGAGCATGATTCCAGGGCCTGATGCATCGCGGAAGCCCACGGCGCTCGTCGCCCATTCGTCATACTGGCTGGAGCTCGGCGGAACGTTTTCCCACTCGGCTCCGGTCCACCGTGACAGCAGCGATGCACCGGACGTAGCGATGAATCCAAAAATGTACAGCTCCTGCCGGGCGCCAAGATCGAGCGTCGTGAATCCTTCGATACGGGTCGCGTACATGGTGGAAGGGTTAGAAATGTCCTCCCATCGGGCTCCGTCATGGCGGGCCATGAGACTGACGTGGAGGCCGGCCGGAGTTTGGAACTGCCCGGCCACATACAACTTCGCGCCATTGCCATCGTCAAAGACTATCAACTTGCCCGCCGGGTCGGAGGGTCGGTCGAGCGGCGCGACTGCGGGAGTCCACGCGCGGCCGTCGAATTGAAACAGTGCCCCATACGCCCCATCGTCGGTGCGCAAGGCGTAACCGGCGGCGAACAAGCGTGGACCTGAGCCAAGATTACCCAAGGCAAGGCTTCGGACACTGCCTGTGAGATCGCCCACCTGACTCCACGAATGACCGTTCCATCGATTTACGTGAGACGTGTTCCCTCCGCCTCCTATGTAGATCGCCTCGCCTTCCCCAAAGTCCGCCACCGCGAATGCAACACCACTCGATATCGCCGACGAAGATCCGTCCTGGACAGGTATTGGCACCCAAGCCGAACCGACTTTTCTGCAGAGACTGGCCGTGCCCCCCGCAGGAAGGGGAAAGGTGCCCAAGCCGTAGAGAGCGTTTCCCGTTCCGTCATTCATTTTGAAGTAACCAATCACCTGACCGCGAGGAGCTTCGGTGCTTCGAGTCCGCCGCGTACTGGTGCCGTCCCAGATCGCCGTGTTACTGATGAGAACTGTGCCATCGCCCGGCGCAAACAGCGGATAGACCGAAAGCCCGCCGGAGGACGTCGGCAGCCCGTTGCCGACCGGTCCGAGCGGCTCAGCGTCGCCGTTGTGGATTTTCCCGGCGAACGGCACGGAGCGGTCGCCGATCTGCGTGAACGCTCCGAAGCAGAGCAACTCCCCATCTCCGGACGCGACGCCCGTCAGCAGTTTCGCGGTGAGACCGTCGACGTCCGGATCCACAAGTTGGACCGAGTTGAGTGTTCGGCGTTCGATTTCTCTTCCGCCGATGATGATGTCGGTGGCGCCGTCGTGGGGCAATACGCAGATGGATGCGAAATCCTGGTAGGAGACTCCCTGGCTGTTCCAAGGCAGCCAGCGATGTCCATTCCAGGACGCGATCCCCTTCGCGATGACGCCGTTAATGTCGAAAAACCGGCCGCAGATCAGCAGTTCGGGCCCATCGGGCGTCGGGACCACCGCCATGTCTCTGATCGCGCCGCGGCAACAGTCCAATCCCACGGTCGGCCCCAAGTCCGACCAGGATCGCCCGTCCCAGCGGGCGATGCCGTGCATGGGCCGGCCGTCGATATGACTGAACCCGCCGGCCACGTACAGCGCGGGGCCGCGTCCATCGTCGTACACGGCCATCGCCCCCGAATACGAGAACGCCGGCGAGTTTGGATCGACCGACAGGGTCCCGGGCACGCGCTCCCACCCCGATCGGCGATAGCGGCACACCAGCGGCGGTCGGGTGCCGGATCGCGGGAGACCGATGACATACAACGCGGGGCCGGTGCCGTCGTCAAACGACGCGCCGGCCCAGACCTCGCCTATCTCGAAACCGGCGGAGCGATCCTCGTACACCCGCCCGCGGAGCACCAAGGCGTTGCTGATGTACGATCCACTGGCGAACACCCACAGGTCCGGCCCATCGCCCGCGTCGTAGCTGAAGAGGCGGCCGTAGATGGGCGAGAACGACCTTCCGACCGCCTTCCAACGGCCATCACGGAACCGTGCGACGCCGCTGTGGTACACGCCGGACACGCGGTCGAACGCTCCCAAAGCGTAGATCGCAGGTCCATCCCCGTCGTCGTGCCAGACTGCGTCCATCACCGGCCCGCCCAGTTGTCCGGCGGTAAACGTCGGGTCCCAGCCGGGGGTGCAGTCCTGGGCCGGTGTCAGCTGTGCACCGAAGACGGCCGCGGCGAAGAAGATTGCCAGTGGCATCGAAGCACTTCTGCGATTCATGAAGTAACTGTTACGCACCGCGCGGGACACGGGTTCAACGACGCCCGGCGGTTCTTCGATTTGGTCGATGCGGATCGGCGTTCTCCTGAGCCGCCGCGCGTTGGCGCGCCTTTGATTGGCCCGTGAATCCGACCGCTGAACTTCTGGCACCCGAGATCGAGGAGCTGATCCGCGCGGGCAACTACGCGGACCTGCGGGCCAGTCTGCACCACGTGCATCCGGCGGATGTGGCGGAGATCCTGGGGAGCCTGGAGCAGAAGGACGCGTGCCTGGGGTTCCGGTTTTTGCAGCGGGATGACGCCGCGGCGGCGTTCTCGTATATCCCCCCGGACCGTCAGCAGGACATCATCACTGGGCTGGGTGAAGAGGCCGCGGCGGGCGTGATCGAGCGGATGAGCCCGGACGACCGGGCGCACCTGGTGGACGAGCTGCCCGAGGAAGTGGCGCAGCGGATCGTGGCGTCGCTCTCGCCCCAGACACGGAAAGTGACGCAGGCGATCCTGGGGTACCCGTCGGAGAGCGTTGGACGGCTGATGACGCCGGACTACGTGACGATCAAGCCGGCGTGGACGTGTGCCGCGGCGATCGATCACATCCGGGCCAAGGGGCGGGACGCGGAGACGATCAACGTCGTGTACGTGGTGGACGACGCGGGGAAGCTGATCGATGACATCCGTCTGAGGCAGTTGCTGCTGGCGCCGCCCGAGGCGCTGGTCGAGACGGTGATGAACCGCAACTTTGTGACGTTGCGGGCGGACCAGGACCGCGAAGAGGCGGTGTCTGCGATGCTGCGGTACGACCGCACGGCGCTGCCGGTGGTTGACAGCCGCGGCGTGCTGATCGGGATCGTGACGAGCGACGACGTGGCGGACGTGGCGCAGGCGGAAGTCACGGAAGACATGCAGAAGATGGGCGGCAGCGAGGCGCTGGAAGAGCCGTACATGGCCACCCCGCTGCTGGAACTGGTGCGCAAGAGAATCACGTGGCTGGCGGCGGCGTTCATCGGCGAAATGGGCACCCGCGTCGGCGCGGGGTTCTTTGAGCATCAGTTGGAGCGGAGCGTGATCCTGAGCCTGTTCATCCCGCTGATCGTGAGCAGCGGAGGCAACAGCGGGTCGCAGGCGTCGTCGCTCATCATCCGAGCGATGGCGCTGCGGGAAATCTCGCTGCGTGACTGGTGGCGGGTCTTCCGGCGGGAGTTGGCGTGCGGATCGCTGCTGGGGTTGGGGCTGGGGATGCTCGGGTTGATTCGCATCCATGTGTGGCAGTGGACGGGGATCGGGCATTACAGCGAGCACTACCACCTGGTGGGCTTCACGATCCTCACGGCGGTATTCGGGATCGTGCTGTGGGGGTGCATCGTGGGCGCGATGCTGCCGTTCGTGCTCAAGCGGATCAAGCTGGACCCGGCGACGAGTTCCGCGCCGTTTGTGGCGACGCTGGTGGATGTGACGGGCATCGTGATCTATCTGGGGGCGGCGACGCTGATCCTGAGGACGACGCTGCTGCGACCGGAGATGCACAACGACACACCGCTGACGGGATCGGCGGAGGTGTACGTTGTGTCGGCCACGCCTGATCCGGATGACAAAACAGAATACGAACTGATCGTTCAGACCGCCGAGCAGCACGAAAAGGGCGGAACGAGCCGCGTTCGGGTTCCCCTCAAGGGGCTTCCGGGCCAGACGGTTCCGAAGCCGGGCGATCATGTTCGCATTTTGTATGATGTTGGATCTGCACGGCAGGTCGAATCCGCGTCTACGAAATAGTGCCGCGGGACCAGTGGTTTTGAGGCCAAAAGGTCTTGCGGATGGGTAATACACCCTGTATACTCGATTTGTTCGGGTGCTCCTTCCGGGTGGAAGAGTTCTCGAGCGAGGAGAGACACACATGCGTCGATCGCTTTTTGTTGCGCTGGCAGTTTCCGCCGGCGCCGTGAGCTTGGCCAGCGCCAATCTCGTCACCAATCCCAACGACCCCAGGACCTGGCAGGGCGCGAGCGTCGGCACGTTTGCGCAGTTGTTCTACGGTGCTGACACGTTGGCGAATCGTCAGTTGGTGGTGACCAACCAACTGCTCGATGACGATATTTTCCACCGCAACAACTACCAGCCTGCGCAGTTGTTGCACAACGCGTGGTCCGACGGCGGCGGCGGCGGCACGCTCGGCCGCAGCCTGGACAACACCGGCACCGGCGGCTATGACTACGGCGCGGGCCCCGGGGACGTCTTCGTCCACGCCAACACGGTTGACGATCTGTGGTTCCAGACTTCGCCGACAGTGGGCGACACGGTGTTCGACATGGGCTTTGATGCTCAGTACGCCGCGGTGTTCGCGGCGGTCGATCACGGTCCGATCCCGCAGGAAACGATCGAGACGACGGTGTATCTCTCGAACTCGCCCACGGGCCCCTGGACTCAGGCCGAAGTTCAGCGCGTGTTCCTCGAGGGATACCAGGCGAACACCGGGATCCTCTGGGACGGTTTCGCGTACGTGGTGCAGGCGCAGGGCGGCGGTTCGTTCCGCTACGCCTCGCTGACCAACGGCGGCCCGGGCGCCCTGCAGCACGACGGCGATGACGAGATCAACGGCATCATGGGTCTGCCCGTGGTTCCGGCTCCGGCCGGCGCTGCGCTGCTGGGCCTGGGCGGTCTGCTGATCGGGCGTCGCCGCCGCTGAGTGATGGGTACACGTTCAAGAACACAGGGCCCGCGCGGGTGCGCGGGCCCTTGTTGTTTTTGGAACGGGGTGCACGGTGCGGCTTACTCGTCGACGCCCAGGTCGCGCTTGGTGAAGAGAGATTCGAACAGCAGGCCGTCGCGTTCCACGTTTTCGCGGGCGCCCTCGAGACGGTCGATGGTGGCGATGACGCCGAGCACCCGGCCGCCGGCATCGCGGAGAGATTTCACGGCTTCCAGCGCCTGTCCGCCGGTGGTGGCGACATCTTCCACGAGGACGATTCTGTCGCCGGCGTTGAGAACGCCCTCGAGTTGCTTGGCGGTGCCGTAGTCCTTCTTCTGGTTGCGGACGAAAATGCAGGGCAAGCCGGTGTGCAGGCTGGTGGCGGTGACCAGGGGAATCCCCCCGAGTTCAGCGCCGGCGAGACGGTCGGCCTTGGCGTTGGCGGATTTTTCCATGCGGATCAGGGCATCCGAAAACAGCGGGGCCAACTGCCGAAGAAGTTCGGGGCGGGTCGAAAAGAGATACTTGTCGAGGTAGTAGCGGCTGGTCTTGCCCGAACGCAGGGTGAACGATCCCCGCAGGAGGGCGACATCGGCGATCGACTTGGCAAGGCTGGCTCGGTTGACGGCGGCGGTAGACATGACGCCAGCGTAGCGCGAGGGATTCGGGATTGGCAATCGGTCGGAATCGCGGGCGTTGGGCGGTCGGCGTTCTGAGGAGACTAACGATGCGGTTGATGTTCGCGGCGACAGTGGTCCTGAGTTACGGTCTGTGCTGGGGGCAATCGAGCCCGTCAAAGACCAGCGATACTGATGCGGGCCTGCTGGGAGGCCCCAAGGTTGACAGGCCCGCGGCGAAGGCGTCGCTGGTGCGTCGCGACTTCAACGGCAAACTCGAACGCCTCGAATCATCGCCCGAGGAGGCCGCGCTCAGGACGATGACGCTGACGGAGGACGAGAAGAAGAACACCCAACTGGTGCTCAACGAGCGTGCGGCGATCTTCGACAAGGCGATCTCGGGCAATATCCCGATGCTGCTGAAACTCCAGGGGTTCCGCGATGCGGACAAGAAGGACAAGTTGGCCGTGCTGCAGGAGTGGGGTCAGGCGTTGGCGCCGCTCAAGGCACACGGCAAACTGGCGGACGAACTCGCGGCGGGTTTGAGCCAGGAACACGGGGCGCAGCTCAAGTCGATGGTGAAGGAGTACTGGGACGCGGTGATCGAAGAGGGAATGAAGGCCGACGAAACCATGGGCGAGCGGCCGAAGAAGGCGCAGGTGATCGCCCGTGAGTACCTGTTGGGCTTGGGCGCGGAGATCAAACGTTCGTACGACCGGATCATCGCGGGAAGGGTTGGGCAGTTGGACGAGGCGCTCAAGAAAGTCGACGCCACGCCCGAGCAGAGCGACAAGATCAAGGCGATGAGCCTGGAGTACTTCCAGAAGACCCTGGGCAAGCCGACGGCGGAGCAGAAGCGGGACTTTGTGCTCAAGGTGCTGGGAGTGCTCGATGCCAAACAGAAGGCCGCGTTGCTCAAGGAGTTCTTCGCGAAATGAACGGGCTCATTCAATGCCGACGATGAGCAGATCGTCGCCGGCGGGGCCGTGACGGTACTGACGCACCGCGGCGTGGAGTGCCTGGACCATCGAAGCGCTGCCTGCGGTGGCCTTGGATGCGAGCGTTGCTTCCACTGCATCGATGCCAAACTGCGCACCGGAGGCATCGGCGGCTTCGATGACACCGTCGGTGTAGAGAACGATCGCATCGCCGGGTTCGAGGGCCGCGGACTCGAGAGTTCCGTCCCACTCGCCCACGCCGAGCATCATCGCGGATGTGTCGAGGCGCTGCACGCGGCCGTCACGGCGGATGAGCATGGCCGGCGGATGGCCGGCGTTGCACCACTCGACCTTGCGTTCCCGGGGGCAGACGCGGACGGCCAGGGCGGTGGCGAAGACCATCTCGTCGGAAAGGGTGGCGCCGATGTACTCGTTGAGGGCCTGGAGGAGAGATGCGGGGTTGCCGCCACGGGCGGCGCCGATGCGCTTGATCTCGCCGTGGAGGCGGTTGACGGCGAGGGCCGAGCCGATGCCGTGACCGGTGACATCGACAACGACGATCGTGGCGCCGGAGTCAGCGTCGGAGGCGACGTGCAGGTAGTCACCGCCGATCTGGCGCATGGGCTCGTAGGCGTAGGCGATCCTGACGCCGTGGTAGTCTCCGGGGGCTGGGAACAGGCGTTCGTGGATGCGGCGTGCGACCCCCAGTTCGCGGTCGATCTCCTCCTGGCGGGTGGTGAGCCGGCGGATCTGCACCCAATCGCGGAGTTTGCCGTACCGCAACGCCGCGATGATCGTGCCGGGGATGCCGGCGAGAAGAGGCAGCAGGAGTCCGAGGATCTTGAAGTTGTCGGAATCCTTGCCGAAGAGGAACATCTCGCCGACGGCGGTGACCGCGACGACGATGAGGATCGGGCGGACGGCTTCGAAAATCGTCCAGGGAATCACGATCGAGACGGCCGTGTGAACGACGGCGAGGTACGCGATCATCGGGAACATCGGGCCGATGTTGGCGTTTTCGCCGATGACCCCCCACCGCCGCAGGATGACCGTGACCGCCGCGGCGACGATCTGGGCGCCCAGCGTCTGGGCCGTCACGCTCGCGAGCATCACCAGCGTGGCGCGGCGGATGAGGCGCTTGAGATCCAACCGGCCGATGCGTTGGCCGCGGATGTGCTGCACGATCATGAGCCAACAACCCATGGCGATGTTGACGGACGTCGCGAGTATTTCGGGCCGCCGCAGTTCGCGGTGCTGGACGTTCCAGGCGACCCAGACCGGGACTATCGCCAGCAGGATGGTGAGCACCCCGAGCATCGCCCACAGGTAAGCCAGCCGTCGGCGGAGCAGGTCCAGACGGGCGGAATCGAGTTCAGAGGGAGCGGTTGGCATGGGGCGGGAGGTGATCGAGGAATCGGTCACCAGGGTTTGCCGATCCACGATCCGTACATCGCCTTCTGGTGCGGCGTGGGGGACTTGGTGCGTTCGATCTTGAGTTCGCCGGCGGGCTTGCCCGTGAGCTTGATGTTCACGGTCTGCAGATGTTCGCGCCGGAAATACGTGAGAGTCACCTCATCGTCGGGTGTGTGTTTGCGCAGGCGGGCGTTCAAATCGGCGGCGCGGAGGCGTTGACCGTCCATCGCAACGATCTGGTCATCGGCGATGATGCCCGCGGCGTACGCGGGACCGTCGGTGCGCACCGCCGAGACCACGGCGGCGCCGTCGGCGTCACGGAGGTCCAGACCGATGTACGGCTCCTGGGACAGAGGTTCATGTGCCCCCGGCTCGACGCCGTCGTCCTTTTTGGGGACACGTTTGAGTTCCAAGCCCACGCACGAGAGAGCATCGGAGAGGGGCAGTTCCTTCACGCCCTTCACGTAATCGGTGAAGAAGATGGCAAAATCGGAGCCGGTGAGTTCGCGCAGGATGTTGAGAATGTCGGCGGTGGTGTATCCCGGGCCCGAGGACGCAAAGCGCTTGTACAACTCTCGCATCAGATCGTCGAGGCTCTTGGCGCCTGCCGTGCGGTTGCGGACCTCCATGTCGAGCAGCAGGTTGACCAGCGCTCCCTTGTTGTAGAACGAGACGGTGGAGTTGATGCTGTCGGGATTGGGACGGTTGAACTTGATCCACGCGTCGAAGCTGGATTCGGCCACCGACTGCACGGAGATTCCCGGGCGGGCGAGTTCACCGTCGATGAGCTTGGCGAGGTTGTCGAGGTATTGCCGGGGCTCCCACACACCTGCTCGGACGCAGAGCAGTTCGTCGTAGTAGCTCGTGGCGCCCTCGGCGACCCAGAGCAGGTCGGTGTAGTTCTCGCGGCTGTAGTCGTACGGCGAGAGACCGGCGGGGCGGAACTGCTTGACGTTCCAGGTGTGGAAGAGTTCGTGACTGACGAGTGCGAGGAAGTTGCGGTAGTCCTTGGCCGTCTCGCCGAGAGTCGGGCGGGCCTGGATGATGGTGGAGTTCAGGTGTTCGGTGCCGCCGCCGATCCCGGGGGCGATGTGGGTCAGAAACACGTACCGCCGGTACGGGAAGCCGCCGAACATGTCGTGCTGCACCTGGGCGATCCGGGCGAAGTCGGCGGCGGCCTTGGCGGGGACCGCCGCGGCGTCGCCCCAGATCACGATCTCGTGCGGCGTTCCGGCGACGTCGAAGGTCCTGACCTCGTGCTCGCCGATCTCGATGGGTGAGTCGACCAGCGTGTCGTAGTCGGGCGCGAAGAGCATGGAGGGCGCGTCGGCGTCGGGGGAGAGACCGGTGGCGGTCTTCCAGCCGGGCGGGGCCTTGATGTTGATGCGTGCGGGCAGGTCGCGGAGTTCGTGGCAGTACATGAAGACCGCCGCGCCGCTGAGGAACGCGTGGGTGGTGTCGGCGTGGC
>JBGAMO010000150.1:0-12026 GCA_044222845.1 Phycisphaerales bacterium | reverse complement strand
CGTGCTCGGCGGTCAGTTCGGGGACGATTCGTTTGTCCGCGTCCATGATGCCTGAAACATCGGTCAGAAGCACCAAGGCGCAGGCCCCCAGCATCGCGGCGACACCGGACGCGGCGTCGTCGGCGTTGACATTCAGGAATCGGCCTTGCGCGTCGATGCCGATGGAAGATACCACGGGCAGGAAGCCTTCGGTCAAGAGCGTGCGCAACAGGCGCGGGTTCCCGGTCGGGGCAACGTCCCCGACAAGGCCCGGGTCGAAGGCGAAACGGGTGGTTACGCCGGTGGGAACTCCGCCGAGTCCGCCGTCGCCGAGGCAAAGACCCACGGCCTGCCCTCCCGCGGCGTTGATGCTCGCCACGAGCCGCTTGTTCACCGTGCCGGCGAGCACGGCCACAATTTCGTCGATCTGATCCTGCGGCGTGATGCGGATGCCCTCGCGCCTGACGGTCGGGAAGCCCAGACGAGAGAGGTGCCGATCGACCGCCTTGCCGCCGCCGTGGAGGAGCACGATGCCGCCGGGCGTCGCGTGCGCGGTGGCGACGAGGGCTCGCCACAGGTCCGGGGAGGACGATTGGGACTCGAGCGTGGTGCCGCCGATCTTGATGACCAGGGGGCCGGACTTCCGTGAGGTGTTGGCAGGTGCAACGCTCATGAGTGCGCCTCGCTGCGGGCGGGAAGGCCGAGGGACTCGTCCAGACCCAGGCACAGGTTCATGCACTGCACCGCCTGGCCGGCCGCGCCCTTGACCAGGTTGTCGATCACGCTGGCGATGATGAGGTGGTGGTGCTTCTCGTCGACCGCCCAGCCGATGTCGCAGAAGTTGGTATTGCGCACGTCCGCGACCGCCGGCCACACGCCGGCCCCGAACAGACGGACGAACCGTTCGCGGCCATACGCGTCGGTGAGCGTGCGCGACACGCGAGCCAGATCCCATCCCGCGGCGAGTTCCACGTGGATTGTCGATAGGATGCCGCGGTCGAAAGCGCCTAGATGCGGCGTAAATACGGTGGAAACTCCGGCGTAGGTGTCGATCTCCGGATTGTGCCGGTGCTTGAAGACGTTGTACGGCTGAAGGCTGACCTCGCAGAAGAGGGAGTTCAGCTTCGCGGCTCGACCTGCGCCGCTGACGCCGCTCGTAGAGTCGATGATCGGCCTGCCGGTGACAGCGCCCGCGCGGACGAGCGGGGCCAGAGGCAGGATCGCGGACGTTGGGTAGCAGCCCGGCACGGCCACGAGGCGAGCCGTGCGGATCTGATCACGGTGGAGTTCCGGCAATCCGTACACGGCGGTTTGGAGGAGATTGGGGTGTTCGTGGGCGAAGCCGTAATGGGACGGGTAGATCGCCGGATCACGGAACCTGAACGCGGCGGAGAGGTCCAGGACGCGGACTCCACGGTCGATCAGGGCCGCGGCGAGAGAGACGCTGGCCTCGTGGGGCGTCGCGAGGAACACCGCGTCGGGGTTGCACGAAGCGATCTCCGAGACGTCTGCGGCACGCAACGGGAGCTCGAGGCGACCCCGGAAACGGGGGAATGCGTCCGCGAGGGAGCGGGATCCTTCTTCTTTTCCGGACCCAAAGACGCCCACAACGCGGGCGGAAGGATGCCCCAAAAGGATGGACACCAGTTCCGCGCCGCTGTAGCCGCCGGCTCCGACGATCACGATTCGCTGCTGCATGGGGGCCAATCGTAGCTAACACTCCGCGGGCCGATAAACGCGGGGACCATTGATGTGCCGGAGGAGGGGTGCCAAAATAGTGTCAATTGCGATTGGCCGGGCTCACTTGCCCCCGTTTGTCGTTCCGATGTGTCTGGAACGTGGAGACAACTATGACCGATCCCGCTTCCAGTTTCCCGATCGTTCCGCTCCGTAGCCAGTACGCCGACGATCCCGAAATGACCGAACTCCTCGGGCTTTTCGTGGGCGAGCTCCAGCAACGCGCTACGGCGCTGGAGAACGCGGTGCGGGAAAAACAATGGGACATGGTGCAACGCATCTCCCACCAGCTCAAGGGGGCCTCGGGCGGGTACGGATTCCCCAAGATCGGCGCCGCGGCGGCGCAGGTCGAGCACGTCGTGAAGTCCGGGCCGATCGCCGACGACGAGTCGCTTGAGCGGCTGACCGCGAACGTCAAGGAACTCGTGACGCTCTGCCAGAGAGTCCGGCTCTGAGGCCCGCGATCGCGGGTAGTTTCGTCCGCCAGAACGCGGGCGTGGCGTGAGGTTCGGTCCGTCCCACTCCGACAGTCCCGGGGCTGCGATGTCTGAGAGCGACCAGTCAACCAAGGTTCAGCCGGAGTGCTCGCGTCCGCAGGTGCTCATCATCGACGACGCGCCGGAAATTCATCGGCTGGTGGCGATGCGGCTGCGGACAGAGGGTCTTGATTTCGTCAGCGCGTACGACGGTTCCGAAGGGGTGCGTCAGGCCACGAGCGAAGTGTCGCAGCCTTCCCTGATCCTGCTCGATCTGGACATGCCCGGGATGCACGGGCTCTGCGTTCTGCAGGCACTGAAGGCTGATCCAAAGACGATCGACATCCCGGTGATCGTGGTCTCCGGTCAGCAACTGCCCAACGAAAAAGTGAAAGCCTTCGAGTACGGTGCGGTGGACTACATCACCAAGCCTTTCGAGATGACCGAACTGCGAGTCCGGGTCCGGCAGGCGCTCAAGATGCGCCAACTCATCCAGATGCTGGCCCAGCGCGCCCAGATCGACGGGATGACCGGGCTCTGGAATCGGTCTTTCTTCAATCAACGATGGGGCGAGGAGTTCGCACGGGCGACGAGGTACTCGCACCCGCTGTCGCTGGCGATGGCCGACGTGGATCACTTCAAGTCGGTCAACGACACGTACGGGCACGCGGCGGGTGATGCGGTCCTCCAGGGCGTCGCGAAAGTCCTGATGCGGGAATGCCGCCAGCACGACCTGGTCTGTCGGTACGGGGGCGAGGAGTTCGTGATCGTCATGCCGGAGACGGCACCCGGTGACGCGGCGGGCGTGTGCGACCGCATCCGCGAAGCCCTCGCGTCGGAGGTGTGGCAGCGGCATCCCGAGCGGCAGATCACCGCTTCGATCGGCGTCGCCGGCTCGAACGGCGCCACGAACATGAACGCCCAGCAATGGGTAGAAACCGCGGACGCGAATCTGTATGCCGCCAAGCGGGGTGGACGCAACCGCGTCCAGTGGTCGGATCTCTCGGTGCAGGCCGCTCGGCCTGTCCAGACCGCTGCCTGACGCTCAGAACGGGAACACGACTCCGAAGTAGAGCATGATGTCGTCGCGGCCGGGGTTGTCGTCGTCGCCGAAGATTCTGGCGTTCGAGAAGTGCTGCCAGCGTGCGCCCACCAGAAGCCGCGTGCCGTGATCGTCGAGTGCTCGGGTGAACCCCATGCCCGCGCGGGGGGTGAAGTCAAAGCTCGTGCCGCCGTCGGGCACGTCGTCGGTGGCGAAGAGCACGCCGATGCCGATATCCGCGAACACGGTCCAATCGCCGGTGTTGACGAAGTGCCAGCGGAAGTTGATCGCCGGATTGATGCCCGCGGCGTCGGTGCCGTCCTGCACGAAGTACCAGCCGCCGAGCTCGGCGTCGAACTCGACATCGTCGACGATGAAGTAGTTGAACGAGCCGAAGACGTTGGCGTCAACGCCGTCAAACTCCGAGCCGGCGCCGCCGCCGATGGTCCACCATTTGGAGCCCGAAGCCCCGTACCGCGCTGGGCTGGAGGGGGCCTCCGTCTCTTTGGACGGCGCACCACCGGCGATCGCGTCGGCCTGGGGCGGCGGGTCGTCGATATGCGCGCCGGACGTGTCCAGCATCGGCAACTCGTCCGCGGCCGTCGCCGCGGAGGAGAACACCAGCGTGATCATCAGCGGGAGGGCGTTGATGCAGAGCTTCTTCATCATCGCCCAAGGCTACGCACGTTCAACGCTTCACGGCTTGGCCTCGGCGTGCCACCGTGGGGCGGGGGTCTGGGGCTGCATCATCGCGAGCATGGCCATCGCGGTGCCGTACCCGGCGGAACGCGCGAAAACCCGGTCGTTCCACGATCCGTCCTCCTGGCGCACGCTGAAGAGCAGCTCGTTGATGCGTTTGCGGTACTCTTCCCGCTCTGACTTTGGGAGCAGTTCCACGGCTTGCGCTGTGTAATGATGTGCGAACATGAAGTAGTAGGGGGCCACCATGTAAGGCGGCTGGTGCGTTCCGGGCTTGGCGCGCCGCTTGTTCAGCCATTCCCAGTGCACGATGAACGCGTCCACAGCGCCGCGGACATTCTGGACGCTGCCCCGGCCCGCGAGCAGGAGCGTTGCTTCGGCCAGATTCATCCGGCCCACAGCGCCGGGAACGCCATCGGACTGACGCTCGCGGTTGCCGGCAGCGCCGCTGTACACGATCGCGCCGCTGGCGGCCCGGGCGGTTTCGAGGACGGACAGCCCCCGCTCGATCACCTTTGCATCCACGGTGTATCCAACCTCCGCGGCCTCGAACAGCGATTGCAACGCAACGCCCGTTACGAATGAAGAGGGGGCGCCGGGAGCATCTCTGCCCGCGGGACGGGCGTAGTTCCAGCCGCCGGTCTTGGGCATTTCCAGCTTGAGAATGCCGTCGAGGTAGAAGGCTACCGCCTTCTCGACGGCATCCCTCTTGGACTCGGGTACCAGTCCCATGCGCTTGAGGCGGCAGAGACACGCGACGGCTTCGATATCGCCCCAGCATCGGACGTCGTAGCCGCCCTGATAGTTCTCGGTGCTCATGTCCGGGTCGGTGATTGCTTCACACAAAAAATCAATGGCGCGACCGACCGCCGCCACGCGCTCCTCGTCGCCCGCGTACCCGGGAGACTGGACCAGAGCCATCACGACGATCGCCGTGCCACCCACCCGGTACCCGATCGGGATTTTGCCGTTCACCCGGTACACGCCCTCGTACGGCCACTGGGCTTTCGGACCCTCGCCGTTCTCCGAGGCCTCCTGAAGTTTCAGCAGTACTGCGACTCCCTTCTGGAGCGCGGCCGCGATATCTTCTGGTCCCGCTTTCACCATGGAGGCCTGGGCCTCCTTCGGCGCGGCGGGTGCGTCCTGCCCGCGAGCAAGCCCCGCCAGCAACACAGATCCGCCCAGACATGCCCACAGTGCAATCTTCATCCCCGCATCATACCGGCCATTCAGAATCACGCAAGCGCCATTTGAAGTGACAACGCCCGCCTCACAACCCATCGGTTCCCGCCAACTCGAGGCGCTCCGCGCCACGGCCATGTTGTTGGGGGTGTTCCTGCATGCCCTGGTGCCTTACCTCACGGTGAAAGTGCCGCACCTGCTCTGGGCGACCTACGAACCCGCGGGCCAGCCCCCGATTGATGCGATTTTCTGGTGGATTCACGGCTTCCGTGTGCCGCTGTTCTTCGTCATTTCGGGGGTGCTCGCCGCGGCTGCCTTTGACCGACACGGACCGCGAGAGTTCGTGCGACGACGCCTGCGCAGGATCGGATTGCCGCTCGCGCTCGGTACTCTGACTGTGCTTCCTCTGGTATACCTGGTATGGGCCTGGGGGTGGGTGAACGCGGGATTGGCCAAGCCGCGGAACATCCTTCACGTCCGTTTTCGGCATGGAATGCAGCAGGATCTGTTCGGATTCGCGCACCTGTGGTTTTTGGAATATCTGCTGTTGTACTGCCTGCTTCTGGTGCTGTTCCGGTTGGCTTTCCGCAGACCGCTGGGCATTGGACTCTCTCGCAAGTCACTGATCTTCCCGGCCATCCTGTTCGGGGCGCCGACGTTACTGCTGCTGTGGGTTGATCCGCGCCCGATCGTGGAATTTCACAACTGGTTCTGGCCGCGAGGGCAGGAGTTTGCGTATCACGGGTGGTTCTTCGCAGTCGGGGCCTGGATGGGCAGCAAGCAGGGGCGAGTTCGCGCCGCGACAAGCTACTGGGGCATCGGCCTGCTGGCATCTTTGCCGGCGTTCTATTGGGTGTGGACTGCGCTGATCGAACTGCGGTCCGATGAAACGTCGGTGCTCGGCCGATTCAACTACGCAGCGGCGTCGGCGTGCTTCGCGTGGTCGATGATCTGGGGGTTGCTGGGCCCGTGCTGCTCGGGCACACTCGGATGGGGGCCGCGTGGAGCGATCTCGAAACTCGCCGCGGCGTCGTATTTCCTGTACGTCGCGCACCCGCCGCTGGTGGGGGCGGCGCAGGTGCTCCTCTATCAGCAACCAGTTCCGGCGTGGCTCAAGGCCGCGATCGCCTTCACTTGGTCGGTGGTGATCTGCCTGGCGGTGTATTGGATGTATCGCTGGCGCGTCGAGCGCCGTCTCGCTGGGGACGAGTTGGTACAAAAGGCGTAGACGCGGTGGCGCGGAATTACTTCTCAGGCTTGGTCGGCCAACGCCGGTGCTTCGGAAGTTTCAAGGTACGAGCCCATCTTTCGGAACCGCTGGTACCGCTGCTCGAGGAGTGTTTCAATATCCAGAGCACGCAGCATGGTGAGCTTGGCGTCGATCCAGGCTGAAACCGCAGCTGCGGTGGTGCGTGGGTCGCGGTGGGCTCCGCCCACGGGCTCGGGGATCACCTCATCGATGATCCCGAGTTCGAGGTTGTCGGACGCGGTGAGTTTGAGCGACTTTGCCGCGGCGTTGTTCGTCTTTTCGTTGGCTTCTTTCCACAGGATCGCGGCGCACCCTTCGGGGCTGATGACCGAGTACCAGGAGTTGGTGAGCATCGCGACCTTGTCGGCCACGGCGATACCCAATGCGCCGCCCGAGCCGCCCTCGCCGATGACGATGCTCACGATGGGTGTGGGTAGGCGGCTCATCTCAAGCATGTTGACGGCAATGGCCTCCGCCTGGCCGCGTTGCTCGGCGCCGAGTCCGGGGTACGCGCCGGGGGTATCGACCAGGGTGACGACGGGAACGCCGTACTTGGCGGCGAGCTTCATCTTGGCCAGGGCCTTGCGGTAGCCTTCCGGGTGAGCGCAGCCGAAATGGCAGGCGATTTTTTCGCTGGTCTCCTTGCCTTTCTGGTGGCCGATGAGCATGACCTTGTGCTTGCCGATGCGGGCAAATCCGGTGACGATGGCCGGGTCATCACCGTAGCGGCGATCGCCGTGTAGTTCGGTGAAATCTCGGCACATCATGGCGACGTAGTCGCGGGTCTGGGGCCGCAAGGGGTGGCGGGCGACGCGGACCGTGTCCCAAGGAGTGAGCTTGCCGTACAGCTTTGTCAGTTCCGCGGCGTGACGTGCCCGGAGGCCGTCGAGTTCGGTGGCCAACTTGGCCACGGCGGGGTTCGAGGCCGGATCTCCGCCCGAACCGCCGGCGCTGACTCGCAGTTCTTCTTCGCGGGCCTCGATATCCCGCTCCAACTCCTGCAGGGGCTTCTCGAAATCGAGCTGGTAGTACGTAGCCATTTGGGAAGGGTACGGAGGGTCCACCCCGGTCGGCGATTTCGCCCGAACAGTGCCCGGTATTACCCTGTCACGGCGCGCCGCTCCTGCTCGAGCACTCGGGCCACAATCGCGGCGTCTGTCAGGGTGGCGTTCAGTTCGCGCGAGCCGTGGGCGATAGCCATGAGCAGGTGTCTCACCTCGCCGTCGTAGCCGCTGAGGGGCGAAAGATCCACGGGCGTGCTCGCGTCGGCTGTGTGGAGCGTGAGGGGCTTGGGCTTGGACAGGTCAAACTCAGCCGTCGCACGCTCGAAGTTCACCACATATTTCATCCGGAAGCCCGCCGCGGGGGACAGATCCCACGCGCCTTCGGCCGAAACATGCGCCGGACCAGCGGCGAACTTGTACAGGGTCGTGACGTGCATCGCGTCGCCGCCGCTGTGGACGTGGTCCGGGGCGCCGAAACACCACACGATGAAGTCCGTGTCATGGATGTGCAGATCAAACAGGGCGCCACCGCTGCGGGAGACATCCTTGTAGAAGCCGGAGGACCAGTTGGGGCCGCTGCCCAATCGCTGGAACGTGGCGCTGCGGACCGGGCCGTACATGCCGTCGCGGATGTGTTCTCGTAGCCAATCCCACCCCGGCCAAAAGCGCATGCACATGGCCGGCATGCACAGGCCCTTGGACTTCTCCGCCAACGCGGCCAGGCGCTCGATTTCGTCAACGTGCAGCGAGACCGGCTTTTCGACGAGCACGTGTTTGCCGGCGATGAGCGCGCGTTCTGCAAGGCTGACGTGCGAATCGGTGTACGTGCAGATGCTCACTACATCACACGCGGCGAGGGCTGCGTCGACATCGGTGGTGGCCAGCACGCGCGACGGGTCGTAAAGGTCGGCGTTCGCGCCGGTGGCGAGGTTGCCCACCGCGGGGCCGCGCGGGGTCAGGCGCGAGGCGTCGGGATCGCAGACGGCTGAGAGCGTGCAGGGGAAGCCTGCGGCGGCCGCGGACTGATACGCGGCGGCGTGGGTGCGACCCATGAAGCCCATGCCGATAACGCCGATACGTAGGGGAACCGTCATAGGCCTAGCGTAGCAGTTGTGCCCGGGACCATGGCACCGGCTTCTGAAGGCGGTCGAATACTCCGCAATCTCCGTGTTTCAGGCCTCGGGGAAGTCGTATCCGGCGACATACTTGCCCGATTCGAGCCACGCGATCTGCCGCAGGATGTCGTTGCACAGTGCGCTGGCGCCGAAGCGGAAGTACGTCGGGGTGAGCCACGCGTGACCGTCGGCGAGATGGCCGAGCGTTTCCTTGATCATGACCAGATAGTGCAGAGACTGCTTGGCGGTGCGGATGCCTCCCGCCGGCTTCATTCCCACGACGCGGCCGGTGTGCTCGTACCAGTCGCGGATCGCTTCCAGCATGACGAGCGTCACCGGCATGGTCGCGGCGGGTTGAACTTTGCCGGTGCTCGTCTTGATGAAATCCGGCACGCTGCCGGGGCGGATGTGATCGGTGAACGCATCATCGATCTCGGCCATGGCGTGGATGGCCAGATCGCTTGCACGCCGGACATTGTCCAGCGTCTCCAGTTCGCCGGTTTCGAGGATCACCTTGAGGTGCGCCGGTTCATGGCCCGACGCGGCGGGCTCCATGCACACGCGCTTGACGGCGCGGATCTCATCGGCTACTTCGTCGTACCGCCCCGAGAGGAAGGCGCCGCGGTTGATCACCATGTCGATCTCGTCGGCCCCGTCGGCGATGGCGCGTCGGGTGTCGTCGAGGCGGACCTCCAGTGGGTATTGGCCGCTGGGGAATCCGGTCGCGACCGACGCGACTTTGACGCCGCTGGAGCCCAAAGTTTGTTTCGCGGTCTTCACGAGGGCCGGGTAGACGCAGATCGCGGCGACACTGGGCAAGGTCGGCCGCGAAGGATCGGGAGTGATCGCCTTGCGGCACAACGCGCGCACCTTCTCCGGCGAGTCTTTACCTTCGAGGGTGGTCAGGTCGATCATCGAGAGCGCCAGCCGCAGGCCTGATGCCTTGGCGCTGGTTTTTATCGAGCGTTTGGTGAACGACGCGGCACGCTCCGCCGCCATGACTGCATCGACTGTGGGGCTGGCGATCATGAGGTACTTTAGGTGTGGCCTTCGCCGACCGAGGGGGGTGGCTTACCCCGTCCAACTCCGAGGCGTTCTCCACCCGATACCATTACGTCATGACCACCGCCACCGCTTCGGCTCCCGCCAAGTCCGCCGTGACTCACGCCGCTTCGGGCCGCATCTTCAACTACTCCGCCGGCCCGGGCGTGCTTCCCGATGAAGTCATCCGCCAGGCGCAGGAAGAACTCTGGAACTGCCGCGGCTCGGGCATCGGGATCATGGAGCACAGCCATCGGGCGAAGACCTACGACGCGATTCTCGCCGAGGCAATAGCCGATTGCCGCAAGATCGGCAATATTCCCTCGGACTACCACGTGTTGTTCATGACGGGCGGCGCGACGTCGCAGAACTTCCTGGTGCCCGCCAATATCCTGGGACAGACGGAGACGGCGGATTACCTGACCACCGGATACTGGGCGGAGCGGTCCTTCGAGCACGCCCAGATGTACGGGAATATCCACGAGGCCTGGGACGGCCGTCCTCACAATCACGCGTTCATCCCGTCCGACGCGGAGATCAAATGGTCGGGCAAAGCGGTGTACGCCCATATCTGCAGCAACAACACGATCTACGGGACGCAGTGGCGCCATGCCGACGGATCGGTGCGCCTGCCGAAAGTGCCCAACAACGCGGCACTGGTCTGCGACATGTGCAGCGATATTTTCAGCCGCCCCTTCAACGTGCGAGATTTCGGGATTGTGTACGCGGGGGCGCAGAAGAACGTGGGGATTGCCGGCGTGAGCCTGGTGATCGTCCGCGACGATCTGCTTAATCGCAAGCCGCGGGAGCTGCCGCTGATGTTGCAGTACCGCGTGATGGCCAAGGACGAGAGCCGCCACAACACTCCCCCGGTCTTCCCGATCTACATGAGCGGGCTGGTGTTCAAGTGGATCCTGAAGCAGGGCGGGCTGGCGGCGCTGCACAAGATGAATATGGAGAAGGCCAAACTGGTGTATGACGTGCTCGATTCGAGCAAATTCTACCAGGGCCATGCACGCCCCGACAGCCGCAGCCTCATGAACATCACTTTCCGGACTCCCAGCGAAGAGCTGGACACGAAGTTCATCGCCGAGGCGTTCCAGCACGGCATGGACCAGTTGAAGGGCCACCGAGTCACCGGGGGCATGAGGGCCAGCCTTTACAACGCGATGCCCCGCGCCGGCGCGGAGGCGTTGGCGTCGTTCATGCGTGAGTTCGAGCGTCGTCATGGATGATGAGGCGAGCCGATTGAATACCTTTGCAGGGGTGCCGCGCCTCGCGGACCAAAAATGAAACCGCCGCGCGTTCAACGCGCGGCAGTTCTGTTTACAACGTTGTTATCGCAGATTGACCGCTTCGATCAGGCGCGGCGACGGCGCTTCATGGCGAGCAGCCCGCCCAAGCCGACCAGGCCTGCGGTGGCGGGAGCCGGGATGAGCGCACCGGTGATGTTGCCGGTGTTGCCCGAGGTGCCGGGGAAGTTGCCCGAGACCAGGCGAACGTGGAAGCCGATCCGGTCGATCGCGGAAATCGGGAAGTTCGCGGGGAATTTGAAAGTCAGAGCTTGGCCCAGGTTGAGGCCATTGTTGGGATTGGACCTCCAACCCGCGGCGGCGCCGGTGCCGCTGTTGCTGGAATCGTCCGAGAACGCGCCCGGGGGGCCCATGTTGGCCAGGGCGGGCAACGGGCTGAAGTCGATGTCGTCCGACAGCACGTAGAAGCCGATCACGTTCTGGATCGGATAGTTCACGTTGTTCAGCGTGAAACTGGCGGCGTTCGCGACGGTGATCGTGTACGACAGGCCGGAGTTGCTGACCAGGGCCGAAATACCGGAAATGCCGGCTACATCAGTGAACGAACTACGGGTGGTCGCGGATGCGGTGCCGGCAATCGTGGCCATGCACGCTAGCGCGGTCGCGCTGGCGACAAGTGTCTTCTTCATGATCTCTCTCCTCCGCGTCTCTGCGGACTCTTCGGAAACAGGCGGCTGAACGTAGAGCCACCTGTTGCCCTACGAACTTAGTATACCTGATGTTCCATTTTATGACAATGGACTTCGATCCAAACTACTCAAAAAGCATGGTTATGAGAAGGTGCTTTGAATGCTAGTCCGGCAATAACCACGCGGTTGACGTCCACCAGGGAGAGTGGTTCTGAATAGTGCAGAATGCGGCGGAATGACGGATTCCGCGCCGCGATCCGATAAATCTCTGACATAGTTCTGGCGGGCGTGGGTAATCAATGGCTCGGTGGATGTGTGAACTAGACCTCTGATTTCAGCCGCTTCTCGCACGCCTCAATCACGGATCGGGTCGTCACCCGCCGCATCAACTCCATCCCGGATCGCTCGTTCTTGTGATCCAACAAGTCGTCACTTCTGATAATCTGCAGGACATCAGACTCACGGTGGTATTGACCGTCACGATGCACTCGGGTGGGTCCTAACAGTGCGACCAATGGCAGGTTGAAGCCAAATACGATGTGCAGAGCGGCTGTGTCTTT
>JBGAMO010000002.1:0-92050 GCA_044222845.1 Phycisphaerales bacterium | reverse complement strand
GGCGCGGCGTTCCTGACCACCGGCGACAGATACCTCGAAATCGACGTCCGCACAGATTCCGGGCTCGACTGCACGAACACGACGGGCTTCACCACCCTCTCGCGGCAGTTCGTTTCGCCCACGCCCCGCGCCACCGCGGCCAGCGTCGCAAACTCCCTCGCCGCGCCCGATGGTTCGCCCGCGAACGCGGTCAACGTGGACAACAACGGCAAAGTCGGCATCGGCACAACAACGCCAACCCACTGGTTGCACATCGCCACACTCGAACCGACGATCGCGATCCAGGACATCGGTGCCGCGTCGGCGCAGGTCGGCTATATCAGCTACCGCGACAACGCCAACATCGAGCGTGCCTGGGTCGGTTACGGCTCCCCGGGCGACCCCGACTTCTCGGTGATCAACGCGAGGACCGGCGGGGACATCATCCTCAACACGTTCGGCGGCGGTAATATCGGCATCGGCACCTCCTCGCCCACCGCGAAGCTGGAGGTCCGCGGGGACATCCGCCTCGGGAACGTCGGCGAGTACTTCGCGTCGGCCGCCGAGGAGAAGCTGCGCACCGTGCGAGGGACGGTCGGAATCCTGGGCACGGTGTTCGCTGGCTCGGGTTGGGCGGTCTCACACAACGCGACCGGCATCTATAGCGTCACGTTCAACACCGCGTTCTCGAACCTCCCCACGATCGTCGCGAGCCCCGGCACCGCCGGGTTCAGCGTGACGCAGAACGTTGCCTTCGGCTCCGTCACGTTCACAACGCGGAACGCCGCCGGAGTGGCGGCGGATTCGAGCGTGTCCTTTATCGCCGTGGGCCCGCGCTAGACCGCGGCCCATCTTCGCGACGGCCGCGGCGACCGCTTCCACGGAGCCCCGTTCCCGTCTTCGGTCGCCTCATTCGATTCCGTCGCACTCGCCGCGGCGATCCGTTGCATCCCGCGATCGACATGGCCCGCCGCCGTTCCCCGAACACTATCGACCCGCCGCCCGAGTTATCGGAACAGTCGGCGCCACGGCTGCTTCGGACCTCTTCCTTGCGACAGCGCAGCGATGCCCGACTCGGCTGCCCGGTTCACTTGCCAAACATAAGAGACACCCCTCGCGAACGAGCGTCATATTCAACCGAATCGGACGGGACTCGAATCTGCAACCACCGGAGACGGCAGAAGTCCTCTGTTGACAACCACTCACGCGCATTCCAGTAGTGGGGTATTCCCTGCGGCCAAGAAAGTCGCTATTCTTTCGGGAGCGAAGATAGGAGACAAACATCCTGTCGACGGGATACGGCGTTTACAACACCGGGCGTTTCACCGCGACCGGCATGAGTTGCTTTCGCATCGACCACCCCGACGACGCGGAGAACAAGTACCAGATGCATTCCTGCGACGAAAGTCCGGAGGCGATCTACTTCTGCTCGAGCACCGCGGTGTTCGAAGAGCGGGGTAACTTCGTGGTCGAATCTCCTGGCTATTTCGCGAACTTCCGCCACGATCCGCGGCACCAATTGACCGCGATCGCCGCTCCCATGCCCATGCCCATGCCGCACCCGGCGACAGCGGTAAGCGAGGATTCTCTCGCGAATGTCGCCGATATGCGGCCGAAGAGCGCGGTGGCTCGCCGTTGGTTCCGAACTGCCGATGATGCGCTCGGATCGGCACGTACCAACATCCGGAGCTGTACCCGCAGCGTGCGGAGCAAAGAGAAGGATCAATCCCAACGTGATCGCACCCACACGGCGCGAGTCCGTGGCAAGTCCCATGGGAGGAGAACCTTATGATCAGGCAGGCTTGCATCGCAACATCCTTCGCCCTTGCTTCGTTCGCATCGGCAGAGCCGCTCACAACCGCGTTCACCTACCAGGCGGAACTGAGCAACGGCGGAACGCCCGCGACGGGCCTTCACGATCTGCGATTCAGGTTGCTCGACGCCGCGTCGGGGGGCGCCCAGGTCGGCGCAACCCTATGTGCCGACAACGTGCCGGTGTCCGACGGGCGTTTCGCGGTGCAGTTGGATTTCGGCGCGGTCTTTGCGGGTCAACGGCGATTCCTCGAGATTGAGGTGCGTGCCGACACCGGGTTGGACTGCACAAACAACGCGGGCTTTACGATTCTGGGGCCGCGCCAGGAGCTCACCTCCGCGCCCAGCGCGACGTTCGCGGCGAACGCGGCCAACGCGGTCGTCGCCGACTCCGCGCAGCTGCTGAACGGCCAGTCCTCGACGTTTTACCAGAACGCGGCCAACCTCACGGCGGGCTCTCTGCCGTCCGCCCGCTTTGCCGGCAGTTATTCGAGCGAAGTCTCCTTGACCAATAGCGCCAACACGTACGCGGGTTCGGGGGCCCTGCTGACGGATCTCAACGCCTCCAGCTTCACGTCCGGGACCATCTCGGATGCCCGGCTGTCGAACAACGTCGATCTGCTCGGAGTCACGCAGACCTTCACCGCTCGCAAGACGTTCGGCGGCGGCATCACGATCCCGACTGGCGCGCACGCCGGCTTCGTTCTCACGAGCGATGCAACGGGCGCCGCTTCATGGGGGCCCGATAGTCTGACGCTGCCCTTTCAGGGATTTGCTTCGACCAACAGCGGGAACGGCGCCTTTTATGTCAGCAACTCCAACGGGATCGCCGCGAGGTTGTATTCGTTGTCCTCAAGCCACGCGGCGATCATCGCGTCAAATCTCGCGACCAACGGAACGGGCGAGGGCGGCCAGTTCGTCACCACATGCACCGCCGGCATCGCGACGCACGGATTGGCACTCGCGACCACAGGTGTTACGTACGGTGGCTACTTCGAGAACCAGAGCCCGACCGGGCGCGGCCTTCTCGGCTTTGTCGATCCCCCAACCAGCGGCGTCAACTACGGCGTCATCGGCGAGACCACCAGCCTTTCCACCGGGTACGGAGTGCTCAGCAACGGTCGTTTCGCGGCGACGGGCACCAAAAGTTTCCGCATCGACCACCCGGATGATCCGGCGAACAAATATCTCTTCCATTACTCCTCCGAGAGCCCGGAAGTCACCAACTTCTACTCGGGAACAGTCGGGCTTGATCCGCTGGGGCAGGCCGAGGTGGAACTGCCTCGCTATTTCGCCAAGATCAACCGTGACCCCCGCTACATGCTGACGCCGGTGGGCACGGCGATGCCGATGCTGCACGTGTCGGCGGAGATCGACGCGGGGTCGCTCGCGGCCGGCGCAGCGATGGGGCCCGGCGTGGTTGCACCGCGGTGCTTTTTCCGCATCGCCGGCGGTGCGCCGGGCGGCAAAGTCAGTTGGCGGATCGAGGCGATCCGCAACGATCGTTTCGTGCAGGTCCACGGCGCACCTGTCGAGCTTGAGAAGGAGGGTCCCGAGCGCGGCACGTATCAACACCCGCATCTGTACGGCGAGGCGCCGGCGAAGTCCCTGCTGTATCACGCCGAGCAAGGCGCGTATCGATAAATTCGAGAGGTCTTGGGTGAGGACCGGATCACAGGGCCGGTGATGCCGCGTGCCGCACGCCGCACTCGGGACACACGGCCAGGTCGCGCCGGTCATAGCCACATCACGGGCAGAGTATCATTGGGGCATGGGACTCGACGCGGTCGAACTCGTAATGGAGGTCGAGGATCGGTTTAACGTCAAACTGGCCGACTCGGAGTGCGCGCGAGTGCGGACGGTTGCCGATCTGGCGGCGCTGGTGATTTCGCGTTTGCCACGACCATCCGGCATCTGCCCGACGGCCCGCACGTTCTTCGAACTTCGCTGTCAGATGGTGAACGGCGCGGGAGTGGAGCGTCGGCTCGTGCGGCCGAAAGCCCGCCTGCAGACCCTGTTCCCTTCGGGGCTTCAACGGCCTTGGCGGATGCTCCGCAAGGCCAACCCGAGGCTCCCGCGTCTGGTCGCACCGTCCGCGGTTGACACCGCAATCATGTGGGCGACCGCGATCGGTGTGCTCGTCAGCGTGGCTGTCGTCGGCGTGACCTGGGCAAGATTCGGGGCCGCAGCAGGCGTGGTCGTGTTCCTGCTGGTCGCCGTCGCGATGGTGACCCTTCTCCGCACGTCGAAAGAGATCGGATGGCATCTGCCGCCGGGGGTGGAGACGGTGGGCGATGTGGTCCGCCTGATCGCTCCGATCGGGGTTGCGTACGGCAGTCCGGGCGAGCGATTGCTCGCACAGCAGCATGTGCTCGCGGAGGTCCGCCGGATCACATCGCAGCAGCTCGGCCTGCCGCTGGAAAAGGTGCAACCCGATTCAGACTTCGTGAAGGACCTCGGCGTTGGGTGATTCGCGTTCGCCCGAGCCCTGAGGCAGAACGAGAGCGTTCACTCCCCAGGATGTTCCAGCCACCCTATCACACGATTCACCTCAGCGCTAGGCACGCCACGAAGGAACGCATCCCTCAGTCGGGCTCGTTCATGCGCAGGAGCCGCCTTCATCAAGCGGTGCCATCCCTGTGTTTCCCATCGCCGCCGGGGGCCAGGAATGTCCGCTAGGACTCGGGCGGCTCTGGCCTCGACCAAATCCCAGCGCCAAACGCGCAGCGAGAGGTCGATGAGGGCCCCGAGGCTCTCTGAGCCGTGCATGGACCAGTGTCGATCAATCCAAACCGGATCGGGATCGTCAACTAGCCTCTCGACAAGGCGATAGCACAAGTCTCGAATTTCCCCAACCTGTCGCCTCCGCGCAATGAGCGAATCGATTCTGGAGTAGAGATCGCCGGACGCATGATCATTGATCAACTGCCGGAGCGACCCTTCGCTGGATTCGGCGAGCAGGTCTTCAGCCGACCAGGCCACTCCCACCAGAACGGCGGTCTTCGCTGATCTCGCGATTTCCGCGACGGAAGGGAATCGCTCAGATCGGGTGTGGCCTTTCAGGTCATTGCCGTTGCGATCGGTGTGCTCCGGTTCTCCGAACCGGGAGTAGCAGGCACTTTCGAGTAGCCGGTAGTGTGGACTAATCCGGCACGCCAGACGAAGCCACTCGCGAGGGAAGAGTTCAACTTCACGGAATCGCGACAACCCTTGGTCGCACAGATACAGCACGCCGTTCCATCCAGAGATCTCTGGATCGACCACGGAAACTCTGCCGCGGACCAGCGTGGCGTCGCACCGGGCAACGGACTCGCCGATCACTCGCATGGGCTACTTGCTCGGACTCCCAGCCGCTCCGCACGTGGCCTTCCAGCAGGACTCGACCAGTTTGTTGTAGTTGTCGCGGACGGCCTGCCAGGTATTCGTTGCGGCGCTGTTGGGAACTCCTTCGTCCTGAAGCGCGACGTTGAGAACCAGCGCGCACTCTTCCGCATCCTTCTTGCCATTGTCAATCCTGTTGCAATCGACGCTGCCGCATCCGCCTGAACCGGCATATGCATCCTTGATTCGACCGAGCATCCGATTCCAGGCGGGAGAGCCCGTGATGGTGCCAGCGGCTGCATCGCCACCAACGCGGCTGTCGCTACCACCACTGCCACCACCGCAAGAACGGGGGCCATCCATCGACGCCACGGAGCCTTCGCTCCGACCACGACGGCGGCGTTCCTTCTCCCTCGCGTGGAGGTGACCTTGATGTGCTTTCGGGCCGATCGAGCCATGCAGCCATTCTAGAGCGACTTCATCTCAAATCGAGCGATGCACGGCGCGCGGCCGGGCCGCGCGACGGGTGGTTTTCGCGTAGATTATGTTCTTGCACGCGAAGCGTGCGGTACCAAGGGCCTCACGGATGGCCAACTAAAGTTGACGGATTTCCCTGCTCGTCGTTCCATGACGGCCGGTGTGGTACCCGTCGTGTGGCCAGGACTCAAGCCAGCCGCAGGGCAGAATCCGGTATGGGGCGAAAGTGGTCAAGACGATACCGGATTCGGCTGTTAGGGTCCGATGTCCAAAAATGAAAAAGGCCCGTTTGCACGGGCCTTCGTCAAGCGAGGCGGACGGGACTCGAACCCGCAACCACCGGATCGACAGTCCGGTACTCTAACCAATTGAGCTACCGCCCCAACATTTCTCTACCATCCCGCGGCCGACCCTCTGTTTCAAGGGTTCCCGCCGCCGGGCCAAAAGTTTAGCACGCCGCGACGCGTTCTTCAAGCAGCGGGGCTCACGAACAGTCCGGCCGGGACTTCCTACCCCCCGTCCGGGCCCGCAAGGCCCGCCCGATAGGTCACGCGCCCTTCTTCGCCGCCCCTCCGGAGGGGGCCGGGGCCGCCCGGGGCGCCGGTGCCGCCGCCGCGGGCTGGTCCTTCAGTTTCACTTCCTTGGGGTTCGTCGATTGCAGGCCGAACGGCTGGCCTTCCTTGCCGATCTTGGACCCCGCGCCGTACACCACGAACGACGCCCCGGCGAGGAACACCGTCGCGATCACCGCGAGTCCCGTGTACACATCCGGCGAAGCGCTGCGCTTGCGGCCGGCGGGCATTTGCATTCCGAACTGGCTCATGTCTGTATTCCGTGTTGGGTGATTGGGATCCGCTGCTTACTCAAGGCGGCTCTTGATCAGGTCGCCTTCCTGCACCGACGAGCCCTTGGCCGTCAGCGTCACTTCACCCACCGACCACTTGAGGTCAGGCTTCACGATCACCATGTGCCCCACGAACGTCTCGGTGCCCCGGACGATCGCGAACCGCATGTTCTTGGAGACCTTGTCGTTCGTGCCCACGTTCACCTTCACCACGACCTTGCCCGTCGCGGCGTCGGTGCTCACGGCCTCGATGCGGCCGTTGATCACCGGACCGGTGTACGAGAAGGGCTGATCGGCCCCGGAGATCACGCCCGCCGCGGGAGCCCCGCTGGCCGAACGCTTGATCTCGGCCAACTGCTCCTGCAGGGCCCGCACGCTCTGGGTCAGCACCTCGACCTGGCTGTCCCGGTCGCTGAGCGTGCTGTTGAGGTCGATCTCGCGCTGACGGAAGGTCAGCTCGCTGTTGCGCAGGCCCGTCACTTCATCGCGGTAGGAAGTGATCAGCGCCGCCTGGGTCTTCACGGTCTCGCCCAGCTCGGCGATCTTCGCCGTGATGCTGTCGCGCTCCTGCTCGGCGGTCTTCTTGTCGGTCAGCAGGCGGGCGTTGTCGGCCTCCAGCGTGCGGATGCGGTCCGCCAACGTGGCGTTGTCCCGCTCCAACTGCTCCTTGGCGCTGGCCAGGCGGGTCTTCTCAGTGCCAGACACCGCGGCCGCCGCCATGGCGTTGCTCTCCGCCGCGACCCGGAGCGAAACCTGCTCCTGGTATGCCGCGGCAACGCGGTCGGTGTTGACGGCGTAGGCAATCACGAGCGCGGAGAGGGCGACGCTCAGGATCGCTGCGATAACGACGAAGACTTTGGTCAAGACGTGCACGACGGACTCCTACGCAAGTACTCGGACACCGAGCAGACGGGTCAGAACCGGCCTCCCACGAAACAGCCCACACGAAACCCTCGCAGCGTACGCCGGGAACGGCACAGAGCCGTCAGGAACCGACTGTTCGCAGGCGACGGGATGGATGATCCACAGAAGTTCACAGGAAGAATAAGGTAGTCGTTGCAGAAGCCGTGATTCAACCCATTGTGTACAGAAAGAACACCGTCCGGGTTGAACACCGGGGGGGTCAGGATAGCCCTCTGACCGACCGCCGGCGCGTAGCGTGGCCGTCCCGGCCAATCTGGCCTTCGGTTCCCTCTTCTTGCCGCCAGCATTCCCCGGCATTGCCGCCATCGCAAACTCCTCCACAAGCGCCCAAAAAAGCCGAATCGCTCGGTGTTAGGTATGTACCTAACCACACGGAGCATCACCGCCCGCTGCCGAGAATCGAACCCGCTCTCACCGCGTCTCCAACCTCTACCCAGCACGCCCCATCCAACGCCGTCGTCATCCACACCCGCCCCGAACGCACCGCCGCCCACCGCGGATCTCCCGCTCGCCGTTGCCCGGTCGATTGGATCGCCACGACCGGATTCAGCGCCTCCACCCACCGAATCGCCGGCTCGCGCGCCGAACCGTGGTGCGGTACCTCCAGCACCGCCGGCCGCAACGCCGGATACGCCTCCGCCAGCCTCGCCACCGCCGCATCCTGAATGTCACCGGTCATGAGCGCCAGAGATTCTCCACGTTCGCCCCGCACTTCCGCCACCAGCGAATGGTCGTTGTCCACGTCCCAATCGCACTCCCGCGGCGGCGATAGAAACCGCAGCGTCACCCCGCCCAGCGCCAGCGTCTCGCCCTCCGCCGCCGCCCGCACCTGCACCCCCGCGCGCTCCAACTCCCGCACCGCTTCCGCCGCCGGTCCCCTCGGCTTCTCTTTGGCGTCCTCCAAAAACCGTCGCGGCACAAGCACCCGCTTGATCCCCAGCGGCCGCACCGCATCCAGAATCCCGGCGTAGTGATCAATGTCCGGGTGCGTAACGACGGCGGTGGGGGCCTTGTTCACTCCCAACTCCCGCGCCGCCGCGATGATCCGCGCCTGCACCCCCGCGCTCGACAGGCTCCCGCAATCCCACATCAACGTCTCGCCACCGCTCCGCAGGAAGTGACACGTCCCGTTGTCCACATCCAGCGTGTCGATGCGCAGCCGAGTCCCCGCCGGTAGCCGCCGCGGCAATCCCAACTCCAACCCCGTCCACGCCACCAGCACCCCCGCCGCGAGCAGCGCCACCAGCGGCTTGCCCTTCCACCCTCGTAGCGGCACCGCCAGCACGATCACGATGCACACCGTCGCCCCCAGCGCCCACACCCCGCTCAGCGGCGGCAAATACACCGCGCTCAGCGTCCACGCATCCGCGAAGCGCACCACCGCCACGGCCCCCGTCGTCAACCACGACAACACCCCCGACGCCATCCCCGCCGCCGCGGGAACAACCATGCCCACCATGAGCGCGACATAGCCGATCGCCAGCACCACCATCACCAACGGCCCAACCACGAAACTCGTCGCGAACGCAAGCGGGCTCAGCACGCCCATCCGGCACGCCACCACCGGCGCCGCCACCAGCCAGCACACCAGGTTCGCCGCCACCGATTCCTGAACGTGATCGACCAGCCGATCCGCCATCGGGTGCTCCCGCACTGTCCCCTTCAGCCGCGCCGTGAACAGCCGCGGCTTCACCTTCGGCGTCAGCCACAACAGAGCCAGCGTCAGACCCAGCGACAACTGGTATCCCACGCTCCACAGGTCCATCGGCCGCCACACCAGCAGCCCCGCCCCGATCCAGATCAGCAGCGTCACCGCGTCGTACCGCCGTCCCAGCGCATCGGCCAGCAGAATGATGAGCACCATCGCCGCCGACCGCAGAATCGGCGACGCCGGCGGCAGCATCGCGCAGTAGAGCAGAATGACCGCCGCGAGGATCACCGGCTCCAGCCACCCGCGATCCCCCGAAAGCCGCAGCAATCCCAGCGCGATCATCGCCAGCGCCGAAAGGTGAAACCCCGAGATGGAGAGAATGTGCACCAACCCCTGGCGAGCAAACGCGTTGTACACATCCCGCTGCGCCGGATCGTCGTCGCCCAGCAGCAGCCCCGCCAGCATCGACCGCGCCAGCGGATCATCCCCCGCGGCGTTTTCAACCACCCGGTGCGCCCGATCGTTCAAGGCCGCCGTCGCCGCCAGCCACGCCGCTCGCACCGCCGCGAACCCCGACGGCTTCTCATCCGCCGCGATCAACCCCGGCCCCGAGAGCGACAGCGACCCCACGAAGCCCCGCTCCGCCGCGATCGGCCGGATGTCCTGCTCGCCCGGGTTCGTCGGCGGCCCGGGCAGCGAAACCAACCCCGTCAACCGCACCCGGTCCCCCGCCCGCACCGCCGGCAACTCCTCTCCCTCCACCCGCACCCACAGCCGTCCGCTCGCACCCTGCCACGCGCCCCCTTCTATCAGCACGCTGTCCACCTCAAGATCAAACCGAGCCCTTGGAGATGCCACGACGAATCTCGCCAGCCCCGACCGCTCCCGCACCATCATCCGAGGCGTGGTCAGCACCACGCCGCGCACCGTCAGCGGTGCATTCCCCCTGTCTCCCTCCAGAATCCTCGCCAGCGAATCCCGCGGCACGGATTCCACCCGCACCCCAAACCACCCCGCCCCGAACGCCATCATCGCCACCAGCAGCGCCACCCCCGTCATCCGCTGCCCCGCCGCCGCCACCCCCAGACACACCGCCGTCGCCGCGAAGCACGCCGCCGCCGGCACCGGCCCCAGCCATCGCGCCATCGCCACGCCCGCCGCCAGAGCGACAAACGCCGCCGCGGCACGCATCCGCGCCGCATGCACCGTGCTTCGTGAATCTCCTATCCCGGCTTCCACGCCCGGGAGGATGATGGGGACCGGACCTGAAGTCAAGTCGCTCCCGGCGTACCGACTCCTCTGTGTCAGCGGTCCTCGACATCCAAGCCGAGCACGGGCCCGGCACAAGCACACCGGAATACTCCCACCGCCTTCACTACCCTTCTCTCACCCCGATGCTGCCCCCACGCACCAACAGCCGCCAGCGATACCGCGAATACCGCCAGTCCATCAAGACCGACCCCACCTGGGCCAAACGCTCCAACAGCGAAGCCAATCCCAAGTTCGACAAGGTCAAGCGTTCCCGCGGCTTCTTGAAACTCTTCGCCGAGTTCTGGAAGTTTACCAAGCCCCACCGCCCCTGGGTCATGCTCGGCCTGACCACGCTCACCATCGTGACCTGCGTGAGCCTGCTCATCCCCGCGAGCACCAAGATCGCGATCGATTACATCATCACCGATCACCCGGGGCCCGAGGCGATCCCTTCCTCGATCCGCAGCGCATTCTTCATGCCCAGCGACCGCTTCGCGCTGCTCTGGTGGCTCGGCATCGCCATGGTCGGCCTCGCTGTCTTCGGTTCGGCGCTGGGCACCGTCGGACGCTGGCAGTTCACGCGCATCACCAAGCGCCTCCAGGTTCAACTCCGCCGCGCCGCGTTCGAGCACGCCGGCCGCCTCCCCCTGCACCGCGTCCAGATGTACAAGAGCGGCGGAATGGCCAGCCTGCTGCGTGAAGACGGCGGCCTCGCCGGTGAACTGCTCTTCAGCATGGTCTACAACCCCTGGCGCGCCGTCGTTCAACTCACCGGCACGCTGGGAATTCTCACCTTCGTCGATTGGCGCATGCTCCTGGGCGCCGTCCTGCTCGTCCCCGTCGTCTGGGTCACTCACAAGACCTGGATCGGCCGCATCCGCCCACTCTACCGCGATCAGAAGTTCATGCGCCAGCGCATCGACGCCGCCACCACCGAGGCCTTCGGCGGCGTCCGTATCGTCCGCGGCTTCTCCCGCGAGCACGCCGAATCCGCCCGCTTCACCGGCGGTCAGCACCTCATGACCCGCCTGGAGGTTCTCACCTGGTGGTGGTCCCGCGTGCTCGAGATCGCCTGGTCCATCATGATCCCCACCGCCAGCGCGGGCGTGCTGATCTACGGCGGCACCCAGGTGCTCAAGGGCCGCATGAGCATCGGCGATCTCATGATGTTCAGCACCTACCTGCTGATGCTCCTGGGTCCCATCGAAACGCTCACCAGCACCGCCTCTCAGATCCAGAGCAACCTCGCCGCCATGGACCGCCTTCTGGACCTCCTCGCGGAAGCCCCCGAGTTCGGCGGCCAGGACGGCGGCGTCGTGATCTCTCGCCCCCACGCCCGCGGCCAGATCGACATCGAGGATGTCTGGTTCACTTACCCCAAGAGCGAGAAGCAGAAACTCCCCGGCGCAGCCGAGAACGGCCAGGCCGCCAAGGAACCCCAACCCGTCATCAAGGGCGTCACGCTCCACGTCAAGCCCGGCGAGACCATCGCCCTCGTCGGACGCAGCGGAAGCGGAAAGACCACGCTCTGCAACCTCATCGCCCGCTTCTACGACCCCACGCAGGGGCAGATCCGCTTCGACGGCCGCGGTCTCCCCGAAATCTCCGTGCGTTCGTACCGCGCGCTCCTGGGCATCGTCGAGCAGGACGTCTTCCTCTTTGACGGCAGCATCGCCGAGAACATCGCCTACGCCCGCCGCGACGCGACCAACGCACAGATCATCGCCGCGGCCAAGGCCGCCAACGCCGATGAGTTCATCGCCGATCTCGAGAAGGGCTACCAGACTCTCATCGGCGAACGCGGCGTGCGCCTCTCCGGCGGCCAGAAGCAGCGCATCGCCATCGCCCGCGCCATCCTCGCCGATCCGCTCATCCTCATCCTCGATGAGGCCACCAGCAATCTCGACAGCGAGAGCGAAGCACTGATTCAGCGCAGTCTCGCCGGCCTGATGCGCGGCCGCACCTGCTTCGTCATCGCCCACCGCCTCAGCACCATCCGCAGCGCCGACCGCATCGCCGTCATGGAAGATGGCCGCATCATCGAGCTCGGCAGCCACGAAGAGCTCACCGCCCGCAGCGGCCGCTACGCCGAACTCGTCCGCCTCCAGGTGGAAGGAGCCTTCGGCCCCTCCAAGCCCGCCGCTGCCGTGTAGCCCAAAGCTGCGAACGTCCACCCCAGCACCCGTGGGAACCCCGTGCCGGCCGTTCATGCTTTTTTGCAAGACGCCCTACCCCTCGCCACATTGGCTCCTGTCCACCCCGACGGCACTCGAAAAGACACTCGCGTAAGACGGCCCGCACGGCGCCGGCGCGGTGTCGGTACGCCCCGGGGCCGCGTATTTGCACCATCAGACAGGAGAGACCAGTGAACACCATGAACAGCATGAACATCATGAACTCCAGGCACAAGACCATCACCGTCGCCGCATGCACCCTGGCCGCCGGCCTCGCCGGGGCCAGCCCCATCACCGTCACCGCCGCTGGCCCCGACGCCGCGTCGATCACCGCCAGCGTGGACACGTTCCGCTCGATGGTCAGCGAAGGCGGCGGCCTCAACGCTCCCAACACCGGACCCTTTACGAACGGCCGCCGCGAGATCAACTGGGATGCGCCCGCTCTGGACGCGTTCCAAAGCCCCAATCTCATGCCCGCCAACTTCTTCAACGCCAACAACAAGCGCGGCGCGACGTTCAGCACGCCCGACGGCTCCGGGTTCCTCGTCAGCCAGAGAGTGGCCGACGCCAACGGCCGGTTCGGTGACATCGATCCGTCGTACAACGCCTCGTTCCAGGCCTTCAGCCAGTTGCGCCTCTTCGCCGTCCGCGGCGGCGTCACCACCGACACCTTCTTCTCCATCCCGACCACCCCCGCTCAGGCCGCCACCGTCAACGGCTTCGGCGCGATCTTCACCGACGTCGATGCCGCCGACAGCACGTTCCTTGAGTTCTATGGCCTCGGCGGAGCCCTCCTGCGGCGCACCCTCGTGCCCACTTCCCCCACCGGTCTCTCGTTCGCTGGCGTCTACTTTGCCGATGGCGAACGCATCGAGCGCGTCCGCATCGTGAGCGGCAACACGCCCATGGGGCTGGGCGTCCTCGATGGCGACGGCCGCGATGTCGTCGCGATGGACGATTTCTTCTACGGCGAACCCCTTGCTGTTCCCTCCCCCGCCGGCGCCGCCGTCCTTTGCGGCGCAGGCCTCATCACCATGCGTCGCCGCCGCTGATCCCTCCCACACCCACCACACAGAACGCGGCCGCGATCACTCGATCGCGGCCGTGTTCGCTTGTGCCATGCACGACGTGGTCCCTTCCCCTCTTCCTCTTCATCGATTCCCGAATCCCGATTCCCCTCCGCCCCAACGAGAGCAGGCCGGTGCACGCGCGTTCCCGCGTGCACCGGCCCGAGAGAGGAATCGCCTTGTTCGGCACGATCCGCCCCGGCTGGTCGCCGAAGCGTTCCGTGTCTTCCATCCCTGCGTCGGCGTTACCTCGACACTCTCTCTCTTCGTTCACGCAGACGCGGTCTCACCGGTCCGTGCCGTCGAGGCCCGGCGTCAGCGACACGCCGATCGTCCGCCCCGCCTTGACGCGCACCAGGTGCCACGAGAACTCGCTGCGTTCCGTGTTGAACGCCACCACGAGGTAGTCGTCTTCTTCCAGGCCGCTCAGCATCGCACGCCCGTATTTGTCCGTCGTCAGTTGCTTGGCGATCCCGTTGCCGTGAGAACGGGTGATCTCCACCAGCGTGCTCTTGCTCGCCAGTCCGTCCGGTCGAGTCACGAGCACCAGGATGCCCCCGGTCTTCGCCGGCGCGATCACCGGGTCCGGCGCCAGCTTCGGCTGTGTCGACCCCATCGTCATCGCGGCGCTGCTCAACGTGGCCAGTAACGCAACAACAAGTACGCGGCGTGTCATACGTTGCTCCAAATAGGGGTGTCATCGCGCCGGTCTCGCCCGCTGCGGACCGCCGCGCTCGTGTGCGCCGCGGCGGTGCCCCGCGTTGGGGGCATTCCGCTCCGTGTGGGGCAGGCTCTGGGCCCGCCCCGCGGCACACATGCTCTACCAAGATAGACCCCCGCCCGTTGCACCGGCGCGCTCACTCCATCCCGGGGAGCCATGAAACTGTGGTCAAACTGTGGAGAACCTGTGCGATGGGCCGATGGTCATTCCCGGTTATCAACGCTGCGCAAAGTGTGCCAGCCGTCTCTTTGTGAGGGACCATGAGCCGACGAACCGCTGTACAGACAACCCGATCGCTTCCTGTCCGCCTCGAACAGCCCGCGGTCCTGCTCTTCGCGCCCAACCCCTTGCGAACGACGCGCCTGGTGCTGCGCCCCTTGCGCGAGAGCGACCGCGATGAGTTCATCCGCGTCGTCTCGTTGACCCGCTCCGACCTCTGCGCCGCCGCCGGCGCCCTGCGCCCCGGTGAACCCGACGAAGCCTACTTCGAGCGCCAACTCGAACTCTGCCGCCGCGGCGACGACACCGCCTCCGCCTGGCGCCGCATCGGCGAACTCGACGACGGCCGCATCGCCGGCGCATTCAACCTGAACAGCATCACCCGCGGCCTGTCGTTCGAGGCCGACGCCAACTGGTGGATCTCCGCCGACTGCCGCGGCATCGGCCTCGCCGTCGAGGGCGTCTCCGCCATGCTCGACTACGCCCTCGCAGACCTTCCTGCGGGCCTGGGCCTCCACACCGTCTACGCCGCGATCACCCCTTCAAACGCCGCGAGCGTCGCCGTCGCCAAGCGCTGCGAGTTCACGCTCCAGAAACCGTCCGTGCAGGTCCGCCTCGCCGACGGCTGGACATCCCACGATCTCTGGGCCCGGCGCGTCGGCATCAGTTGAGTTCGCCCGGGTGCTCCGGCTTCAGCACCCGCGTCAGAAACTCCGTCTGCACGTTCTTCGCCTCGTTCGCGAAAACGCCGAACCCCGAGTGCTCCGCCGGCGCGCCCGACTTTGCCCACGTGCGCAGCTCCACGAGCGCTCCGTCCTTGCCCTGCGACTCGAGAGCCTCCAGGAACCGGCGTTGCCCCGCCAGCGGCACGATCTCGTCCAGTTCGTTGTGCAACGCCAGCAGCGGGATCGGTCGCCACCCCGCCAGATGCGCCATCGGGTCCAGCGCGGCCACGCTCGCACGGTCGTGCGCCACCGCCCAGCGTTCCTTGGTGCCCGCCTCGCCGTGCTCGGAGAAGTACAGCCCGCTCAACCACCCCGTGGTGCCCTCCACCGCCGCGCACGCGAACGGGTGCGGATCGCACAGCCTCCGCAGCGCCACCATCCCGCCCGCCGACATCCCCCCGATCGCGACGCGTGACAGATCGAACACACCATGCAGCGCCGGATCGGCCAGCGCCTCGATCACGTGATCCACTTCCGCCAGCATCTTCGCGAGCACTTCCAGCGAGCGATCGAGCGTCTGCATCGACGCGTCCGCCCGCTCCCCGTGCCCCGGCAGGTCCACGGCGCACGCGCCAATCCCAGCGCGGATCCACCGCAGGTACCGCCCCGGGTCCAGCTCCTTGTTGGCCGTGCGGCCGTGCATCCAGAGCACTACCGGCGCGGGCCGCTCCCAATCCGGGTGCGCCAGGAGCGCCGGCACTTCCGCCAGCCGCCGCGACCTGGCCCGCGCCGCCAGCGCCCTGGGAAACTGCTTGAAGCGATCGATCATGCGGCCCACACAGTAAGTGCCGCGCAACAGCGCCGCCGCCGGTCAGCCCTTGTTTCTCCGGGCCCGGAAGAACTCCTTGAGCAGCGCGCCGCACTCTTCTTCCATGACGCCCGCGATCGGCTTGACCCGGTGATTCAGCCGCTCGTCCTGCGTGAGCGACATCAAACTCCCGCACGCGCCGGCCTTCGGATCCCTGGCCCCAAAGACCACCCGCCCTACCCGAGCGTTCACGATCAGCCCCGCGCACATCGCGCACGGCTCCAGCGTCACCACCAGCGTGCAGTGGTTGAGCCGCCAATCCCCCGTCTCCCGCGCCGCCTCGCGGATCGCCAGGTGCTCCGCGTGCGCCGCCGGGTCGTTGTCGCATTCGCGCCGGTTCGCCGCCCGCGCCAACACCTTCCCGCTCGCCGTCTCGTACACGATCGCCCCCACCGGCACTTCGCCCGTGACCGCTGCGCCCCGCGCCAACTCAATCGCCTCGCGCATCATCGCAACATCGCGCTGCGTCGCCTCGGTCGCCGGCGAGTTCGCCGCAGCACCGCCCCCGGCGGGCGCACCCCCGCCCAACCACGCACGCACGCGAGCCGAGATTGATCCGCCCCAGGTCATGATCAAGGCTAGGCGATTGACCGATCGCCCCGCACACCGCACGAGAGACCAGGCAAGATCGGAAAAATAGTGAAACTCGGCGCGCCGAAATCGTCGCGAAAAATCTCTCTTGTATTGGCAGCAGACCTCGCAACGGCGCCTGCGGATTCTGTTTCGCCGTTCAATCCACATTTCAAGAAGGGAGTCAGCCATGCCCGACGAAGGCCTGAATATCAGGCAAATTCAATCGGCCATCGACCGCCAGGGCGGCGGTTGGGTCGCCGCGGAAAACAACATCACCCGTCTTACCGAAGAACAGCGTGCCCGCCTGTTGGGCGCCGTCCCCGATCCGTCCGAGGGAACGCTCGAGGAAATCGCCGCCCGCGCCGCATCGCAGAAGGCGATGATCTCCGCCGCCGCGCTCGAGAGCGCCGGCGCACCCGCCTCGTTCGATTGGCGCAACTCCGGCGGCCGCAACTACACCACCAGCGTCAAGAACCAGGGCGGATGCGGCTCGTGCGTCGCCTTCGGCTGCAGCGCCGTCATCGAAACCACCTTCAAGGTCCAGCGCGGCAACCCCGCCATGGCCATCGACCTCAGCGAGGCCCACCTCTTCTTCTGCCACGGCCGCGCCGCCGGCCGCAACTGCAGCAACGGCTGGCTCCCCGACCCGGCCCTCGCCGCCTGTCGCGACGTCGGCATCGTCGACGAAGCCTGCTACCCCTACGTCGGGACCGATCAGAACTGCTCCAATCGCTGCGCCGATTGGCAGAACCGCCTGACCAAGATCCGCGCCATCACCAACCCCAACGGCAACCCCGCCGCGATGAAGACGTGGCTCTCCACCCGCGGCAGCCTCACCGGCTGTTTCACCGTCTACAACGACTTCTTCGCCTATCGCTCCGGCGTCTACCGCCACACCTCCGGCGCTCTCGCCGGCGGCCACTGCGTCGAGATCATCGGCTACGACGACGCCCAGCAATGCTGGATCTGCAAGAACAGTTGGGGCGCCGCCTGGGGCGACCAGGGTTTCTTCCGCATCGCCTACGGCGAGTGCGGCATCGACACCTGGCACGTCCGCGGCGTCGACGGCATCGCCGAGACCGGCTGGCTCGCCAACGGCCGCGTCCTGGGCCTCTGGTCAAACGACTCGGACCGAAACGCCTACGCCTACACCTCGAGAACATCGGCTGGCGGCGCATCGCGTACGACAACGACAACATCTTCGTCAACATGCTGACCCAGGCTCGCCGCGGCTCGCCTCGGCAACCGCCAGGTCGGCGCGTTCCAGGACAACGGCGTCATCAAGCAGGTGTACGTCTGGTGAACACAGGAGCATGAACCATGTGCGATTGCAATAAGTCAAAGACTCAGGAGCCGGCACCGCCGGCAACGCCGCCGCTCCCACCCTTCAGCCCCCCGACGTCTCGTCGTCGTCGGGCACGGACACCGCGGGCGGCGGCGCCAGCAGCCCCGCCCTGCCCCTCCCGCGCGAGGGCGCCAACGCGCAGTCCGCTTCAAGCCCCGCCGCCGGACCCGGTGACACCGCAAGCCTCGACAGCGCCGGCGCCACCACCTGGCACAGCGACAAGCGCATCAACGCCCTCTGGTCCATCAACCAGAACCGCAATGTCTTCGCCGGCGTCGCCGGTGTGGGCTGGAAGAAGCTCGCCGACGCCAACGACAGCTCGGTGATGGCCCTCAACATCATCGCTTCCTGCGCCCGCAACACCCAGGGACGCGTCGACCTCCGCGAGGAATCCGACGGCAAGATCCACGAGATCTACGCCTGGTGACCACGCCACCAAGAGTTCCACATCATCCGGGGACCGCCCGCCTCGCGCGGGCGGCCCCGGTTACGCTTTTGTTGCACGCGACGGGAGCCCGATCATGCACATCACCCAGGCCCACAACGGCCAGTCCGTCACCATCGCCCCCGGCGAACCCCTCTCCATCGAACTCCCCGAAAACGCCACCACCGGCTTCCGCTGGGCTGTCGAACCTGCCACCACGCTCCGACTCCTGAACGATCGGCAATCCCCCGGCTCCGGCGTCGGCGCCGCGGGTTCCCGCACGCTCACCTTCTCCGGACGCGGCGTCATCCACCTCTCCCTCCGCCGCGAGTGGGAGCCCCAGCCGATGAGCACCTTCAGTCTCAATGTGCAGGAACGCTGACGCATCGAGGCCGGCGCGCCCGGTGATTTCCCTGCCGTCTATCTCTCGAGCGGTGGCGCACGCTGAACCATGCTCCATCCGCGAGAGGAATACGCATGGCCAATCCTTTCACTGTCGTTATCACCGCGATGATCATCGGCGAACGCCCCATCCTGCCCTACAACCACACCCAGGGCGCCGACGCGAATCTCAAGTACAAGGTCCCGCTCTATAGCGCTCAGGTCGGCGGCTCAAACTTCAAGGTCATCCGCTTCGGCGTCGTCCGCAAGGACACCACGCCCCCGCGCAAGTCCCTCGTCTGCGACTGCGGCCTCGCCGCGGCACAACTCGCTACGCCTTCCTGGCACCCCACCTACAGCCCGCGCAGCTTCCAGGGTTCCTCTCGCGTCGGCGGCTGGGTCCTCTACCCCGGTCAGGGCTTCCTCATGCACGAAGGCCCCGCGGATAACGAGATCGGCGGCTCGCTCGGCTGCATCGAAGTGTGCGGATCGGGCGAGTGGAACCGTTTCCTCGGCCTCATCGAGAAACTCGGCGGCGCCGACTGCGCCACCCTCGGGAAACTCAAGAAAATGACGATCAAGATCGAACCCGCTCCGCGCCCCACGGCCACGTTGATCGCGTAGCGATCAGCCCGACCCCGGCAGGTGCTTGTCGATCCAGTCATCCTGCCGCAGCACCGCCCCGCGGTTGCGCCGGTCCCGGGCCTCGCTCCGCCGCTGCGCCAGCCTGAACAGCCGCTCGATGATCCGCGTGTCCGCTAACTCCGGCGGCCCCGGCCTGTTCCGCATCGCCCGCGACACCCACGGCAGGTACCGAACCGCCAGCTCATCCTCGATCGACACGAAGATCTGCGCCGAGCCCGGGTCGCCCTGCCGCCCCGCGCGCCCGATGAACTGCCGATCGATCCGCTTGGCCCCGTGCATCTCCGTCAGCAGCACGTGCAGCCCGCCCGCTTCCTTCGCCGCCTCGTCCAGCTTGATGTCCGTGCCGCGTCCGGCCATGTTGGTCGCCACCGTGATCGCCGCCGACCGGTCCCCGGTGTCCCGCGACCGCCCCTGCCCGGCCCGCTCGATGAGCGACGCCTCTTCCTTGTCGAAGTTCGCGTTGAGCACTTGGTGCGGCAGCCCCCGCGCCGTGAGCAGCTTGCCCAGCAGTTCCGATGCCGCGATCGACCGCGTGCCCACCAGGATCGGCCGCCCCTGGTTGTGGATCTCCTCGATCGAGTTGACGATCGCCGCCCACTTGTCGCGGGATGTCCGGAACGCCCGCAGCCGCATCTGCTTCCGCGCGATCGGCCGGTTCGTCGGGATCACCGTCACCGGCCGCGCGTACACCGATTCGATCTCGCCCAGCGCATCCGCCGCAGTGCCCGTCATGCCGCACATGAACGGGTATGTGCGGAAGTACCGCTGGAAGCTCATGCGGGCCAGCGTTTCGCGGTCCGCCGTCACCTCCAGCCCTTCCTTGGCCTCCACCGCCTGGTGCAGCCCGTGCTCCCACGACCGGTCCGCGAGGAACCGCCCCGTGTACTCATCCACGATCACCACCTTGCCCTCGACGATCTGGTACTGCTGCTGGTGGATGTAGCAATGCCGCGCCACCAGCGCTTGCCGCACCAGTTCCTCTCCGCGCCGCGTCGCCTTCCAGATCGCCTCGCCCCCGTGCGAGAGCATCATCGCGAACATGTGCCGCAGCCGGTCCTCGCCCCGCCGCTTGAGGTCCGCCCTCCGGTGCACCTGATCAACGGTGAAGTCCGGCCCCTCGTCCAGCCGCGCCGCCATCGACGCCGCCTCGCGGTAGACCTTCGCCATGTCGTCCTCGCGCCGCGACCGCGCGATGATCAGCGGCACCACGCCCTCGTCGATCAGCACCGCGTCCGCCTCGTCCACCAGCGCCGCTCGCAGCCCCGGCACCATCGGCCCCGTCCCCGGCCCGGCCCCGTTCAGCATCATCCCCTGCCGCGCCGTCCACGGTGTCGTCGCGCGGCCCATCCGGATCTGGTCCCGCAGCCAGTCCGCCACGACCTGCTTGGGCGTGCAATACACGATCCCGCGGCTGTAAATATCAAACCGTTCCGTCGGCTCCGTGTCCTGCGTGATCGCTCCCACCGACAGCAGACACCGCTTGTAGATCGGCGCCCGGCTCACCGCGTCGCGCGCCGCCAGGTAGTCGTTCACCGTCAGCACGTGCAGATGCTTGTGCTGCCACGCGATCAGCGGGGCCGCGATCGAGCCCGTGAGCGTTTTGCCCTCGCCCGTGAGCATCTCGATGATCCGCCCGTGGTACAACCCAAGGGCCCCCATCAACTGCACCAGGTACGGCTCCTCACCCGTCGCCCGTCGTGCCACCTCCCGCACCGCCGCCAGCGCCCGGCAAACCGTCGAATCGTCTTGACGCCCCCGCAGAAACGTCTCCCGCAGCCGCGCTAGCAGATCATCCAGGGCCGCCTCAGAGCAGTTGTGCATCTCCCCCGACAACGCGTCCGTCTCAACCGCCTGCGCCCGCAGAGCCGCCAGGTTGTGCTTGCGGTGCTTCAGCGTCGTCCCCAGCCGCGACGCCGCCATGTCCAACCCCTTGGGCACCACCGGCCGCAGCCGCCGGCTGCGGAGCGATTCGTACAACACGTGATATTGAGTCAACGCCTGTGCCACAGTTCCTTAAACTTCTCCGAATGCCTGATGCCTGATGCCTGATGCCTGATGCCTGATGCCTGATGCCTGATGCCTGATGCCTGATGCCTGATGCCTTCCTCTTACAACTTCGCCCGCCCCTGCAACGTCTTCTCCAACCGATCCAGCCACTGCAACATCCACGGCTTGCGGGGCAGCGTGAACCGCAGGTACACCCGTTCGCCCGGGTGCGCGTCGGACCCGCCCGCCGTCAGCGGCCCCGGTGCCGCGTGCCCCTCCGCATCGACAGGAATGAAATAGGCCTGGAGCACCGGGCGCTTGGCCACCAGTCCTGACTGGTCGCGTGAATCGGTCTCAAAACTCCCGCCCCCCGCGTACCCCAGCGCCGCGTGAGGCAGCGAACGCGTCCCCGCCTCGTGCGTCCGCTCGAACCGGCAGTTGATCACGTCCCCCGGCTTCGACGCCCGCCGCAACTCCACCGCGTACGCGTCCGGGGGCAGGCTGTACACCCACGCCTCCTGCTGCGACAGCGTCGCCGCGGCTCTCAGGCTCTGCGGCTGCACCACCAGGCACAACGGCTCGCCCTCCTTCACAAACCGCCCGACCACCGAGTCGATGTCCCGCCCGACCAGCACGCCATCCTGCGGCGCACGCACCACCAGCTTGGCCTCCCGCTCCCGCAGCGAGGCCAACTGCTCCTGCAGCGTCCGCACGAACTGCTCCGACACCTGCGCCGCCGCGATGCTCTTGGTCCGCGATTCCCGCTCGCGGGCCTCGTTCTCCACGATCTCGGCCTTCAGCAGCTCGATCTGCGCGCTCAACCGTTCGCTCTCGCACGTGGCGATCGGGTCGCCGGCCTTCACCGTTTGCCCCGGGCGAGCATGGATCTGCCGAACGAACCCGTCGGTCTTGAAGTACACCCCGCTCTGCGCCGTGCTCTCGACAACGCCCACCGCCCGGCGATGGTCCGGCATCGGGATCACCCCGATCACGATCAGACCCGCCGCGATAAGCCCCAGGCTCGTCAGGATCGCCCGCCCACGGAACTCGGAAAGCCCCGAGTTGGTCGCCAGCCAGTGGACGAACTGCCCCACCGGCAGAATAAACCACATCGCCGCCGTCCACACCGCCAGGAACACACCCAGCGCAAACATCTTGCCCACCAGGTACACCGTGATCGACACGAACAGGAAGACCCGGTACGCCAGCGCGAGCAGGCCGTAGACGATCAGCACCGCCGCTTCGCCCAGACTGCTCGTCGGCGGGATCGCGCCCCGCACCCGGTAGATGTGCTTCTGCAGCAGGAACTTGAGCATGCTGAACGACCGCTGCGCCAGGTTCGGCACCTCCAGCAGGTCGCTCAGGATGTAATACCCGTCGAACCTCATCAGCGGGTTCGCGTTGAACAGCACCGTCGACACGCTCGCCGACAGCATCGCGTTGTACGCCAGTTGGTGCAGCAGGTCGCCCCCGCTGGTGTTCAGCCACAGGAACGCGCACGCCGACGCCGCGGCGAGTTCAAAGATCATCCCGCCCGCGCCCACCGCCATCCGCTGCCACTTGCTCCCGAACCCCCACGCCGCCGACGCGTCCACGAACGGCGCCGGCACCAGCACCAGCATCATCGCCCCGAACTCCGGCACCTGCCCGCCGAACCGCTTGCAGATGATGCCGTGCCCCAGTTCGTGCCAGAGCTTGATCAGCACGAAGATCACCAGCATCCAGCCCCAGTTGGAAGGAGCGATCGCCGTCTCAAAGCCCTTGGTCAGTTCTTCCCACCGGGGCAGCACCGCCGAAGCCCCCGCGATCACCCAGATCAGCCACAGCACGAACCCGACCCGCCCGATCAAGGGCCGGAAGATCGGCTCGAGCCAGTCCAGGATGTGGTCCGGGTTGAACAGCCTGACCTTGAAGTACATCAGGCCGATCGCCTGCTGCGCCGCCTTCTTCTGCAGCCGGTCCCGCCCGCGCCCCAGCAACTGCTCCGTCTCCGGCGCCGTGTCCGCCGCCAGAAGATTGCTCCCGTACAACTGCGAGAGCAGTTGAATCACCTCGTTCTGCGTGAGCGCCTCGTCCCCGTGCCGCGTCAGCCCCAACTGCCACACGTCCTCCACCGTCCGCCGCCCGTCCAGCAGCCCCACGAACTCATGCCCCACCGGGCTGAGCCGGAAGAACGCGTTCGACGACGGATCGTGCACCACGTGCCACCGCCGGCCCCGGTAGTGCTGCCGCGTGATCTGCACGTGCGGCCTCAGCCGCGGCAGCATCGTCCGCACCCGGTGCCAGAAGGGAGAGAATGTTGAGCGTTCGGAAGACATTTGGAAAAGTGGAAATCAGAAATCGGGAAATCAGGAACCGCAGTGGGCTGTCGCGGGATGTCGGTTAGTTGCCATTCTTCCTGGTGTTTCGGATCATGGTGCTCAAGACGTTTTGAATCTCTTCAACCTCTCGTAGAACCGGGCTCATCCGCTCCCCCTCGAACCACTCTCTCCTCACCGCCTACCGCATCCAGAACCTGCACTCATTCGCTTCCTTCAGCGAAATCGAGAGCGATCTGCAGAAGTCCTTGCGGCTCATGGCCGCGTCCGCTTCCCATACGTTTGCTCCGATGGAAGTTGTGCTCGCATACACCTGCTCGATGATCCGTGACGAAATCCGCTGTGAGGCCAACGCGTCCGCCGCGTCCAACAACCGATCAATCACCGCATCAACACGGTCCAGAAACTCCTTCCGCAGCCGCCCCATCGAAAACTCCTTTCAAACTGCCCGACACATCCGGTCTTCGCAATCCGAATTTCCCCCTTTCCCCATTTCCCCCTTTCCCAATTTCTCTACCACCACAGCCACACCCGTAGCGTGTCCAAAATCCGCCTCGACGCAATCCACGCCAGGTTCTTCCGAGGCCCATCGAACTTCGCATGCCCCTCCATCCCCGGCCTGAACCACCCCGGCGTGCGGTCCAGCTTGCAGTGCACTTCAAAGTTGTTCTGGCCTTCCGCCGCCTGCGCCAGCGGCACTATCCGCTCCACCGTGAACGGGATCGTCAGGCTCGGGTCGCTCTTGGGGCTGATCTCCCCGGTCTGGCCCAGCGAGATCATCGAAATGTCCCGATCGTCGACCTTCGCGATGACCACCATGTCCGAAAGGTCCGCCAGTTCGAAGAGTTTCTCGCCCAGCTTCACCGCCGCGCCGACCTTGTCTTTGAGGTCGCCCGCGATGATCACCCCGCCGATCGGCGCGCCCACGTTCGCACGCGAGATCTCGTGCTCCAGCAACTGCATCTTGGCCCGCGACTGATCCGCCTTGGCCTTGGACTGCTGCGCTTCGGAAAGATTCCCCTTCTTGAGCTGCTCGTCCGCCTCGGTCTCGAACTGCACGATCTGGCTGCGTGCCTCCAGCGAGCTCAGCCGCCGCTCGGTCGTGTCGAACTCCAGCAACGTCTGCCCGGCCTCGACCTTCCGCCCCGGCTCCACGCCCTTGCCCAGCGTCGCGATCGTCCCGTCGAACGGCGCGGAGATCGTCCGCCGCTCCCGCGGCTGCAGCTCCATCGCCGCGCCGAACCGGTACGTCGTGCGGAAGAAGAACATGAACAGCGTCGCCAGCATCACCGCGATGCCCGCGGCCTTCCACACCGTGTGCTTGGGCCCGACCGCCCACGCCGCCGTCTTGAGCGCCCAGTCCCACACCCGCAGCGCGATCATCCGGTCATCGCTGTGCCGCACCGCCAGCACCGGCGCCACAAGGTCCAGGGCCGACTGCACCAGCTCCGCCGCCGACGCGTCGATCTTTGTGTCGCCGGTCGATTCCACCAGCACGATGCCCACGATCCGGTCCCCCGAAGCGTCGCCCACCCGCAGCGGGAACGACGCCACCCTCAGCTTCGCGTCGCTCGCCGCCAGCTCGCGGTGCGCGTGCGTGATCGCGCCGGAGAGCACGGCGTCCGCCTCCGGCCCGCTCGGCGGCGGCGGCGGATAGATCACCGTTTGCTCCTGGTCCAGGCATTCTTCCATGGCCGCCTCGAGCTTCTGGATCATCGCCATGCGGCGGTCCAGGTTCTCCGTATCGCTCAGCGCCGTCACCTTCACGTTCTGCCGCCCGCCGCCCGCCCCGCGACGCACCGCCACGTTGCTCCCGCTCCCGTGCACCCACCCCAGCGCCACGCGATCCACGCCCAACGCGCGGCACAGATCGTTGACAAACTGGAAGCAGCACCCCTTGAAGTTCGGCGTCTGGTTCACACTCGCCAGCAGCCGCGCCGCCAGATCCATCGACCGCGACGACGCCTGCACCCGCCGAAGCGCCTGCTGAGACGCGTGCGAGAAGACATACCCCGCCAGCACCTCAACCAGCGCCAGAGTCGTCTGCAGCGCCTGGCGTGACCGCCCGTCCAGCAGCAGCGTCACGACGCCCGCCAGCGGCAGCGAAGCCGCCTCGGAAGGAAGCCCGGACGTGATCGGCACCGCGATCACGTGCCCGCGTCCCCCGCTGGGGTCGTACATCTGATCATCGCCGTCGAGCGCATACACCACCGACTGCCGCGATGTCGCCACCGCCCGCGCCGCGTTCTTGGCCTCCGCCGCCCGCTCGATCGAACTCTCCGCCACCCGCGCCGGGTCCAGCAACTGCTCCACCGGCAGCGTCATCCGCCCGGAGGCGTCCACCATGTCCGGCGCCAGCGGCCACACCAGCGCCGCCCGCGGCTCCGGGCCCGCCGGCGAATCATCGCGCTGACCGCCCAGCAGGTGCAGCACCGCCTGCCGCGCGCCGCTCACCTGGCCGAGCACCGACACCAGGCGCAGCAGGAACAGCCGATCATCGGCCACGGGCACCGTGAGTTCGGCGACCACTCGCTGCCAGCTCGGGGTTTTCAGATTCTGTTGTTCGATCACGAGGGACGCCCCCAAATAGTCTCAACCGGGTGTTGCAGCACGAATCGGACCGCCCCGTTCAGCCCCGCGGCTTGACGGCGTCCGCGACCTTCTTGTTGAACTCTTCGCTCGGCGGCGTGAACCGCACGTAGCATGGCTCGCCCGCGAGCAGCCGCATGGGCCCCTTGGGGTTGTCGATCTCCACCCGCACGCGCCGCGTGCGGCTCGCCGGGTCGGCGGTGGGGGCCACCTCGACCACGCGCCCCTCGGTCACCCGGGCCGCGCCCGCCACGTCGATCAGCACCCAGGCCTTGTCCGCCACCTTGAGCGTCATCGTCACCGGGTCCATCGTCGAGGCCGGCGCATCGATCCACAGCGTGTCGATGTTGACCACGCGGATGACCTTCTCGTTCTCCGCCGCCACCTGGCCCACGTCCATCAGCACCTGGTCAACCACGCCGTCGAACGGCGCCTTGAGCTGGTACCGGTCCACGCGCGCCTGCATGCGCTCCTGCTGGATCACTTCCTGCGTCTGCTGCACCTTCGCGTTCTCAAAGTCGATCACCGCCACCTCGGCCGCCAGCCGCGCCCGGTCCAACTGCTGCGGCGACGATCCGCCGTTCTTGGACACCTCGCGCTGGATCTCGTGTTCTTTCTCCGCCAACTCGGCCTGCTTCTTGGCACGCTGCACCGGCAGGTCGGTCGCCGTCCGCACCTTCTGCAGTTTCAGCAGCGCCAGGTCCTCGCCGTCATCGCCGCGCACCAGGATCTGCCCTTTGGTCACTTCCTGGCCGCCCTTGATCACTACTTCCGTGATGTTCGTCGCCAGCGAGAACCCCATGATGGCGTCGTGCGCCGGATGAGTCACCGCCTTCACGTCGCTGAACGCCGAGATGATCGACGGGTCCAGCCCCCTCGTGTCAAACCCCCCGATGCGGGAAGGCTGCTGGGCCAACACGGTCCCCGGCATCGCCGAGGCAATGACGCAGGCCAACACCAGGTTCCGAGCAGTGCCAAACGGGTATCTCATGCAGTTCTCCAGCGTGTTTTACACTATACGAAGCAGGCCGGTAATCGGTTGGACGCCAACGTCAGCCGGGGGCCCGTGCAACCCGTATGCCGGGCATTCGCACGCTTCATGGGTCAAAGCCCTGTTGATGAATGTCCGCCGTCCGGCGTGCGATGCGACCCCTCACCCACTCTGCACCATTCCCAATCGCCACGCCACCTCAAGCGGAGGGCAACCGTCGCTCTAGTTTCGAAAATAAGTAGGTAAATGTTCGGATACTTCGTGTCGTGCTGAGCCGTGTTATCGGTGGTCTGCCGCGCCGCGTGTGAGTTTCACACGCATCCATTGCCCATCCTCGAGCCCGGGCAGCAGAGAGGCTTGCTTCCCCTGATCCCCGATGCCTGGTGGCCGATGCCTTCCGCCATCAGGAGCCACTTTGGCATCCTTCTGTTCGAAGCCCGGGTTCCAGTCACACATGTGCGATTCTGGGGCGCACAAGGCGCCACACCCGGCCATCGCCCCGACTTCTGTTCCTTTCACCTCCACGCCGATCTCGTCACGATCAGGAACAACGCCCCCGTTCCCAACGCAATCCCGATCCCCAGGCACCAGATGACCACCAGCGTCGCCATCAGGTCTTTGCGCTTCGTCAGCCCCCAACTGTGAAGCGCCTGCCACCACCACACCGTCAGCCATGCCGCCAGCAAAGGCAGGGCCGTCGTCACGATCGCCCCGGAGTGCTCCGTGATGACGCTCGGCCACGACGGATCGCACCGCAGTGTCAACGGCCACCGCTCGAACGGATCAACCCCGGTCTTGACCCGCGTGAACACGCGCACCGCATTGAGCACATCCAGCACCAGAATGATCCCAACCGGGGCGAACGAGTACACAAACGTCCGGCCCACGTGTGCCGCCCGGATCTTCGCCATCCGCCGCGTCACCGGCAACAGCAGCAGCACGATCGGCGGCAGCACGAACAGCAGCGGCGCCCATCGCAGCACCACCGGCACGGGATACGCCGAGAGGTCCACGTGCCACGGCAACTTGAACACCCCCGGTTTCCGCGTCGAGTAGTACACGTCCGCTCTCGCGATACCCCTCAGCAGCGTCCTCGCTGTGGTTTCCGCCACCGCGCCCCACACGTCGCGCGCTTTGCCGAACCCCCCATTCCCCCGATAGTCGATCGTCGCCGCAGCACAATACACCGAGGCCGCGAAGAGCCTCGTCCCCAGCATCACGACCGCCAGCCACACCAACCACCGACGCTTGCGCACCTGCGCCGTGATGTTCACCCGCTTCCAGAACGACCGCGGCGAGAACGTCCACCACCACGTGCGCCACGCCGCGCCGAACGTTCCCCAGAATCCTGTCGCATGCTCCACAAACCCCGGCACCTGCCAGCGCTGCGGCCGCACCACGTCGCCCCACTCAAGCTCCAACCCGCACTCGCTGCACGTGCCGTGCACCGGGCAGCAGTCCTCCCACCGGACCACCTCCCCCGAAAGGTCATACCCGCACCGTGGACATCGTGGCAGCATCGCCCCTCAGGATATCGCGCCCTCCCACGCCTGTAGCCCCCGTACGCTCGCCCTTCGTGCCCGTGGAAGCACAGCCAACACCCACCGCGCCCGCCGACACGCGACAGTTGCTCAGCATCTGCGCTGCGCACGCCGACTTCGCCGACTCCCTCCTCGACATGGCTGGCCGCTCCAGCAGCCGCGTGCCCGTCGCCCTTCTGCGCGCCGCAAACCAACGCCTCCGCATCCTTCTCGCCGACGCCGCGGCGGACCCCCTTCCGACCCAGGACCTCGCTCCCATCCTCGCCGCGATCACCCCCGACCGCGCCGAGAAACTCTGGCCCGCCGTCGCCGCCGAGCTCGATGCACGCACCGACCTCTTCAGTTCCATCGCGTGCGACGACCTCCGGGCCGCCGCCAGGAGCGGCGAACAGCCCGACTCCATCTCAGGCTGGTGGCTCCTGCTCTTGGAGCCTGGTTCTCGTGCCGCCCGCCGCATCATCCCCAAGGGGGCTGCCGGCGTCTGCCTTCCCCGCGCCGCCGCCATCGCGCTCAAGGGCCGCTGGCCCTCGTTCAACGACCTCCTCTCCCGGTCCGCCCTCCGCGGCGCGCTCCCGCAGGAGGTCGCGATCATCGCCCACGAACATGCCCACACACGCCTCTACTCCAGGCTTGGCGTTCTCCTTCGTTGGGTCCTGACCCTCGGCCTTCCCGCCGCCTTCATCATCGGTGCCTGCTTTGGCTGGTCGGCCCTGAGCGTCGCGTGCGCCATCTACATCATTTTGTACCGTTGGCCGTTTTTCTCCCACGCCGATCCTGTTCTGAGCGAAGCCCACGCCTTCGCCTTCGAACTCGGCGCATTTTCCGGAGGCGGTTTCGGGTTCTGGCGCTCGTGCGCCCTCAACCATCCGCACATCAAGGACCTTGGAGATCAGGCTGCCTCCGACGCCGCGCAGGCCTTCGAACTCATTCTCGCCTGCCGCGCCGCCGGTGTCCCCAACCACGAACTGGCCCCCGTGCTCCTGCGCCCCACCCGCCCCGCCGCGCTGCGCGCACTGCGATCCCTCCTCGCCGCCCGCGGCATCGATCCCGCCGCAGACGCTCACATGCTCAATGAACTCTGGGTCATCAAGGATTGCCTGGCGTTCGCCAGCGCCGTCCGCACCCGTCAGATCACCGCGCGACACATCAGCGCTCCGTCTCCCGCTTGATCGCAGTGGTCCAGCGCACCCTGAGCAAAGTTCTCTTGCTCGCGAGCCAGAATCCGAGTTGGTGCCAGGTCCCCAGGTCTTCCGGGCATGTCAGCCCCACACGGCGTACCCGAAAGGCGCCCGGTGGCCTGTCTCAACTCGTCGCCTTCTCCGTCTCCTTCAGCGACTCCGCAATGCGCCCACGGTCAATCCGCATCATCCGCAGATACTCCGGGTTGGTCTCCAGCAGAATCGCCCGGTCCATCCGCTCCAGCATCGCCGGCGACACCGCCCGCGTGTTCTTGATCGCCGTCGCCAGGCCCCGGTGCGCCGTCAGCGAGTTGGGGTCAAGGTCCGCCGCCTTGCAGTAGTAGTCCAGCGCTTCCTTGTCATACCCGCGAAGGTGGTACAGCGTCCCCAGGTTTTCGTACGGACGGCTGTCGCCGGGGATCAGGTCCGCCGCACGCAGGAACGCGTCCCGCGCCGGCAGAAAGTCCCCCATCTGCATCAGGCACACGCCCGCGTTCACCCACACGGCGCCGATGTCACCCTTCGCCGCGATCGACTCCTGGTACGCCGCCGCGGCCTTATCCCACTTCTTCTCCTTGCGCAGCTTGTCCCCTCGGGACGCCGCCTCCACAGCCTTCTTCAGGTCGGCCGATGAATCCTTGGGCAACTTGAACGAACTGTCAGTCGAGGCGCACGCCGCCAATAGGCAAGCGAGCGCCGCCGCAATACACAGAATGCGTGGCGGGGTGTGCATCATGCTCCTTCCGTTTTCTCCAGGTTCTTCTCCCACCGGGAGAAGGTCACGTTTAGCCTCCATTGCTGAGGTTCGGGCGTGATCTTGACCGCGTACACCTCCAGGCCCGGGATGTCCGTGGCGCACTTCTGCGTCCACGCCAGCAGCACCGCCAGAGATTCATCCCGAACCTCGTATTCCAGCAACTTCTGCTTGGACACCGGCGTCGACAGTCCATTGCGCGGAGACCCCTTCGGCAGAACGTTGGTCTTGATCCCCGTCGCCCGCGCCGCCGCCTCCACGTCCGGGTAGATCCGCGCCGTCGGCTCGTTCAGCTTGCTCGACGTCTCGTCCGACGTCTCACGCTTGCGCATGTCCAGCAGCTGCGCCGTGGCCTCCGCCGCCCGCCGCGCCTTGGTCTGCTGAAACGCGTACGTCCGCCGCGCCGCCGCCGCCGCGTTCCATTCCATCAGCAGCCACAACGCCGCCGCCAGCAGCACCACCACCGACGCCCCGATCAGCGTCACAGGCCGGTTCCGTCGCTCCGAACGCGCGGCCGTCGCCGCCGCGAGCATTTTGTCGTCGTCCGTCAACGTCGGGATGGCAGTGAACTGGCTCATGAACTCGTACCGTGATTCTCCGTACTCTCCGCCGCGCTCGTGCTTCTAGTTGGGTTTGCTCGGTTTCGTCGTCGGCCACTTCGCGTTGAACACCGCCCGCACCTTGTTCGCGTTCCTGGGGTCCGGCCGCGGCTCTTCCATCGCCCACGACACCGCCGACCCCGCGATGCTCTTGAGCGCGTCCTCCACGTCCGCCGCGTCCTGCGTGCTGTTGGCGATCAGCGTGAACTGCGCCCGCGAGTTGTCGAAGTTCACGCTCTCCAGCGCGTAGTCCTGGTTCCCCAGCACCATCGACACCACTTCCAACTCTTCCAACACCGGCTTGGCGAACTCCAGCCGCTCCGGGGGTTTCACTTTCTTGCCCAGCCGGTCCGCCTCCAACTCCACCTCGCGGATCGGGTCGATCACCCCCGCGCCCGTGAACGCCGCCGGGTAGTGCTGCTTCACCAGCGCCCGCCACTGTTCCTCGGTCACCGCCGCGGCCTCTCGCGTCGACTTGGCCACGCTCCCCAGCCGCCACGCCCAGATCCCCAAAGCGCCCGCCAACGCCGCGATCGCCGCCGCCGACCACACAAACAGCCGCCGATGGTCACGCCCGCGCCGGAACGAAAGGTCCACCAGCGAGTCCGTCCCCGTCGGCAGCGCCGCCGTCTGCGGTGTCTGCTCCACGCGGCTCGCCAGCCTCGCCAGCGTCGCGCCCAGGGGGTCCGCGTGAAGCGCCGCGTCGATCGTCGCATTCGGCCACGCCTTGGCCAACGCCTCGCCGAACGCGCTCGCCGCCGCGCCCCCGTCATCCTCCGGCATCACGCACACGATCCGCGCCGGCGCGAACCCCGTCTGCGCCGCCCACGCCAGCCACTCCGCCACGAGCCGCGCCGATTCATCCGGCCCGAACTGCAAGACCGACGCCGCGGGCTGGTTCGGGTCGCCACCCGCTACCGCGTTCATCCGCACCCGCATCGAGCCCGCCACCAGCAGCTTGCCTCCGCGGCACCACGCCCACACCAGCCGTCCCGCCGGGTCCGCCACGATCACACCGGTCACATACGCCGCAGCGTCCGCCGTCAGCGGATCATCGTTCTTGGGAGTCGCCGACCACGCCGGGTCCCACGCCTGCGCCAGCGCGTGCCACAGCGAAGCCACGCCCTCGACCGGAATGCCCCTGCTGTCCAGCGCATCGATCAGCAATCGCGCCGGCACGTCCGTCATCGCCAGCACCGGGAACCGATGAGTATGCTGCGCCGCCGTCCCCTTGCGCCGCCGCTCCTTCGGGGCCGCGTGCCCGTTCATGGAGAGCGATTGAATGCTCGAATCCATCGCGGTGGGGGCGTAATACTCCAGCGTCGCCGACACCCGCCCGCCGCCCGTCTCCGAGTCCCCCTGCGACGCCCCGCCGAACCGCGCCACCGCCGCCAGCACCTGCGGATCGCTGCTGGGAGCGCTCAGCCACGAGCATCCGCTCCCCTCAACATCCAGCACCAGCATCGACAGGCTCGATGTGTTCCGCGTCCCCGCCAGTTGCTCGGCGATCCACGCCGCCCCGTCGTTGGGATCCAGCAGCCCCGGCTCCACGCCCCCGCCGCCCCGACGCTGATCCGTGGCCTGACCCACGAGCCGCACTTCACGAATGCTGTGGCCCCGGTCACCCCGTCGAAGATAGCAAATACGAACACTCACGCGTGGTTGGTCCTCGCCGGCCGCGGCTTACTTCTTGGTCTGCTGATATCCCGGAATCTGACCGCTGATCGCTTCCTGGTCGGTCTGCTTCATCGCCGCTTCCGCCACTTCGAGTTCCGTCTTGTACTCTCCCGCGTTCCTGTACTTCTCGATGAGTTGCTGGTACCGCCCGTTGCGCGCCGGATCCGGGAACGGCGCCGCCGGCACCGCCGAGTAGTTCCCCTGCGGCATCGGCTGCGGACGGATGCCCCCCGCCTTCGACGCCGCGGCACGCGCCGCCAGCGCCGCGTTCGCCGCCGCCTGATTCTGGAAGTTCATCGCCCCGGTGTTCTTGCCCCCGGGCATCCCCGGCATCCCAGGCATACCCGGCGCACCCGTGCCGCCCGAACTGCTCCCCGCGTGCGTGATCAGAGTCGCCGCCTTCGGCGAGAGCTTGATCGTCCGCGTCCCCACCTTGATCTCCGTCTCGGAGATGTCAGTCACCGTGTCCTCGCCCACCTTGCTGCCCACCGAAACAAACATCTGCTTGTCCGCCTTCGCCACCAGCGCCATCCGCGCTGTGCCCAGGTGCACAAGCCCCAGGAACTTCACATCCTCCACCGGCGCTGGCGGCGGCGGTGGGGGGGCTTCGGTCTTGCCGTCCGTCTTCACTTCTTCCACCTTCGGCACCACCGGGTGATTGCTCACCAGCGCGAGCCGATCCGCGATCGGGCTCAGGTTCATCGCAGGCTTGGCAGTCTCCGAAGCCGTCGGCCCCGGCGCCAACTCGGTGATTTTGACCGGCTCGGTCTCCGCCGGCAACCGCACCCCCGGCAGCCCGAATGCCGCGATCGCCCCGCCCAGCGCGATGCACGCCACCACGCCGGCCTGGGCAAGGCGGGTGCGGGCTACGGCGCGTTGTCTGTCGAGCGGAGCAGTGGCCATATGGAACCTCAACGGTACGTCGGTTCTGGGTGTTCGGTCTTGGGGTGGGAGCGCTCGGCCCAATACCCCCGATCGTGACACCCGTTCAGGGATTTCCGCCCCCATCCGCCCCCCGAACCCCGGTGCCGCCCTACGTTGCCCCTGTCCCGTCCGCCATGCGCAACCTGCTCCCAAAGCTCCTCAGCAGCGCTGTCTATCTCACCGACGATGCCGGTCGCCGGGTCGAGGTGTACAGCAACGTCATCGGCAAAAAGCCCGACGGCAGCGACGAAGACGAACTGCCCTGCGACAAACCAGTCGCACCACGCCCCACCCCAGCCCCGCCGCCCAAGCCTGCTCGCTGGTGGCACCACATCTTGACCGTGCTGTGGTGCGTTGGGGCTCTCGGTGGGATCTACTTGGGCTGCCGCAGCCTCGTCATGACCATCTCTCGCTTATTGGGCGTGCACTGGTTGTGGGCCTCGGCGATCCTCGCCGGCCTGTTGGTCATCGTGTGCGCCATCTGGCCCTTCACCTTTGGCCGTCTCTGGTCCAGGCAGGTCAAGATCTGGCACATCGCCTCCCATCTCCGCAAAGGTCTCTGCGCCGCCTGCGAGTACCGCATCATCACCATCGCCCCCGACGCTCAAGGTCGCCGCACCTGCCCCGAGTGCGCCGCGATCTGGAATGTCGATCTCTGGCGCACTGAGTTCGCCGACCACACCCCCCCGCACATCACCTCAAGGCGAAGGCGACCCCACGTCGCCGACGCCGTGAACTTCCTCATGCCCCTCGCCGCCGACCAGGACGAGGCCCGCGTCTTCGACATGCTCAAATCCGCCCGCAGCTCATTCTGGACGCCTTGGCTCTTTCTCTCCGACATCGCCTGCCTCGCTTTCTGCGCCTCACTTCTCTACGCAGTCTCCCAGGTCCCCGTCTCGGCCCGCGGCACCGTCGCCACGATCCTGGCACTGATCTGGCTCACGATGGTCGCCGGGTACCTCTGGATACGTTACAAAGCCAGCCGCGCCGACCGCGTCCTCCGCGTCCTCAGGGCCCGCCTCGCCGCCAACGCCTGTCCCTGCTGCGCCCACGCCCTCTCCACCCAACCCACCCGCCACGGCTGGCGCAACTGTCCCGCGTGCGGCGGCGCCTGGCTGGACAAACGCCGCGGCAACTTCGTCGCCTGGCGCCGATCGACCGCCACCAACGCTCCCGACACCTGAGTCTGAAAGCCGCCGAACTCCGCCGCCCTACGTTCTCCCTCCCGCGGCCCATGCGCAACCCCTTCCCCAACCTGTTCAGCAGCGCCGTCTACATCACCGACGATGCCGGACGCCGCGTCGAGATCCACCGCAACGCCCTCGTTGAGCCCTCCGACCCCGACGCACTCCAGTCCCCCGCCGCCAAAGTGCAGCCCGCCCCTCCCACGAGAACAGCCCGCGTGCGGCAGTTGCTCGGCTATCTCATCTCGCTGGCCGTGAGCCTGGGCTGTCTGATTTCCATCCTCCGCGCCGTGGTCATGGGCTTCTCGCGCGTGTTGAGCGTTCCATGGTGGTGGGGCTCCATCATCCTTTTGGGGTGCTTGATCATCCTGTTCGCTCTGTGGCCCTTCACCTTCGGCCGCCTCTGGTCCCGTCAGGTCAAGCTCTGGTACATCGCCGCGTATGTCTGCAAAGGACACTGCGCCGCCTGCTCCTACAACCTGCTCTCCATCGACCCCGAAACCGACGGACGCCGCACCTGCTCCGAGTGCGGCGCCGTTTGGAACGTCGACCTCTGGCGCAGCGAGTTCCCGCCGCACACGCCCCCGCGCATCACGTCAAAGGAAAAACGCCCCCACGTCGCCGACGCCGTAATGAACCTCATGCCCCTCGCCGCCGACCTCGATGATCCCGCCCTGTTCGCCGCCTTGAAGGCCGCCTCCACCCCCTTCTTCGCGCCCGGCAAGCGGGTCTCCGACCTCGTCGGCCTTGTGGTGATCGCGTTGTTCCTCGCCGGCCTGTATTACCTCGGCACTTTCTTCACCACGCCCCAGGACCGCGTCATCCCGCTCGCCCTCGCAACCATCGGGATGGTCCTCGTCGCCGCTTACTTCTGGGCCCGCAGCACCGCCTCAAGCATCGCGAGCGTCACCCGCGTTCACAACGATCGCATCGCCGCGAACACCTGCCCCTGCTGCGCCCACACCCTTCCCGCACCCACCCGCCACGGCTGGCGAACCTGCCCTCAATGCGGCGGCGCTTGGCAGCACAAGCGCCGCGGCCTCTACATCTCCTGGCAATGCGAAACTCTCATCGCCCCGGACTGAACATCGAACTGACAACTGCCGCTGGTGCCCGGGCGTCACCCGCCCACCCGTGACCGCTACCGCGGCACCCCGACCCTTGAACCGCGCGGCAACTGACGACGATGCCGCAAGCCTCGGCAGCAGTGAGGATCGCTCCCCCTGATGCCCGATGCCTAACCACTGATGCCTTCCGGTATGAAACCAGATCCCCCGCGCCGCCGAATCTCCGGGGCCCATACCCCCAACCACCATGCGCGCTCTCCACTGGTTCCGTTCCGATCTGCGTTCCATCGACAACACCGCCCTTTCCGCGGCGTGCTCCAAGTCCGACGAAGGCGTCGTCGCCCTCTTTGTCATCTCACCCGCCGAATGGCTCGCCCATGATGTCGCGCCCGTTCGCCTGAGCCTCATGCTCCGCACCCTCCGCGAACTCTCCACCACTCTCGCCGCGCTCAACATCCCCCTCCTGATCGCCCACGCCGCGAAGCCCGCGGATGTCCCCCGCGCCGTGCTTGAGGTCGCCCGCCGCCACAACTGCGCCGAACTCTTCTTCAACAAGGAGTACGAAGTCAACGAGGCCTCCCGCGACGCCGCCACCATCGCCGCATTCCAGAACGATGGCCGCCGCGCCCACGCCTTCACCGACCAGTCCGTGGTCGAACCCGGCGATGTCCGCACCGGTGAGGGCCGTTTCTTCACCGTCTTCACCCCGTTCAAGAAAGCCCTCTACAAGCACCTTCAGGCCAAGGGCGGCGTCTCCACCCGCCCGGCCCCCCGCAAGCAGCCCGCCACGAACATCCGGCCCGATCCGGTCCCCGAATCTATCGCCGGCTTCGAATCCACCATCGCTCCAGAACTCTGGCCCGCGGGCGAGGCTCACGCGCAAAAGCGGCTCGACACCTTCATCACCAGGCACATCGCCCAATACAAGGACCGCCGCGACTTCCCCGCGCAGGACGCCACCAGCGTCCTCTCTCCGTACCTCGCCATCGGCGCCATCTCGCCCCGCCAGTGCATCGCCGCCGCCCTCGCCGCCAACTCCCGCAGCGCATCGCCCTTCGACACCGGCCCCGAAGGCATCACCCACTGGATCAGCGAAGTCGTCTGGCGCGAGTTCTACATCCACATCGTCGCCGGCTTCCCCCGCGTCTGCATGCACCGTGCCTTCCAGATCGGCACCGACCGCATCGTCTGGAACAGGAACGAAGCCCACCTCGAAGCGTGGAAGCGCGGCCGCACCGGCGTCCCGATTGTCGATGCCGGCATGCGTCAACTCCTCGCCACCGGCTGGATGCACAACCGCGTCCGCATGGTCGTCGCGATGTACCTGACCAAGAACCTCTTAACGGCGGTTGGCAGTGGTCCGCCTCCACCGGCACCGACGCCGCCCCGTACTTCCGCATCTTCAACCCCGTGAGCCAGAGCACCAGGTTCGATCCCTCCGGTGAGTACATCAGAACGCATGTCCCCGAACTCGCAGGCCTCAGTGGCGATGAGATCCACGAGCCCTGGAAGCTCCCCGGCCTTGTCCGAGCTCGTTTGGTGTACCCCGAACCCCTTGTTGACCTTTCCCGATCAAGAGAGAAGGCAATCGCCGCGTTCGCAGCCTTGAAGGGTTGAAAAAAGCCTGAATAACCCTTTATCTCACAAGGACTTGTCAATCTTCATAGTCCGTTAGGTTCAGCCTTCGTGAAGCCTCCGCTATGCTCTTGTCTATGCGACGCACGGAGGGCTCCATATCCCCGACCCGCGATGAAATCGCCGCCATCGTGCGCAAGCGCGTCTCCGATGTCGCCGCCGCCGCACAGCAACTGATCAGCGACGAACTCCCCCACGCCACCTACGCCCCCGAGCGCATCCACGCCCTCCGCGTCTCCTCCCGCAAGGCCCTCGTAGCCCTCTCCATGGCCCGCGAGCAGTGCGAGCCCCGGCCATGGCGCCGCCTGCGCCGCTATGTCCGGGACCTCCGCCGCGCCGCCGGTGTCGTCCGTGATTGCGATGTCCACGCCGCCCTGCTGCGCTCCGTCCAGGGCCGCGCGGGCGAATCCGCGCCCGCCGCCATCGCCGAGGCCCTCAGCCTCATCGATCACGACCGCCGCCTCGCCGGCCACACTCTCCACGATCTCCTCCTCGCTCGCGGTCCACGCACGCTCCGTCGCGCCGCGCGCCGCGTGCGAGAGTCCATCCGCTTCTCCTCGCCCGTCACCGGCCGCATCACCCCCGCGTCCACCGCCGGCGTCCGTCTCCAGGAAGCCGCCGCCGCGGACCTCACGATTCCCGCAGCGCTCCACGAACTGCGACTGGCCTGCAAGTCCCTCCGCTACGCCCGCGAGGTCCAATCCGCCGCCCGCGGCGAGGCCCGCGCCGCCTTGGACGGCTCCATCCTCGCCCAGGCCCAGATCCGACTGGGCGAAGTCAACGACGTCGCCACCCTCGTCGGCCGCCTCAACGCCTACGTCTCCGCCATCAACTCCCAGCACGCCTCCGAAATCCTCCCCGCCTCGCGCCGCCTGCGTGATGGGCTCGCGATGCTCGCCGAACGTTTCACCGCCGTGCTCGACGCACGCTGCGCCTCCGCAGCCGCGTGGTGGAAGCAAGCCGTCGCCCTCCGCCCCGCAGATCAGCCGCTGGAAGACTTCCTCGCCGCTCACCCGCACCCGGCTCTCCCCGTCACCGAGGCCACCACCATGCCGCTCACCCTCGCGCATCCCGAGCCCGCCGCGCCCAGCACCAACGGTGTCGCGCCCGCCTCCGTCGTCGCCGAAACGCTCGCGACCACTCAGCCCCAGGCCCCGCTCTCAGCGCCCGCCGTCGATCAGCCGCTCGCCGCCACGCCCGCCGACCCCGCCCCGCAGGCCAATCTCTGGATCGCCGGCCTCACCATCGGCGTCATCGATGTCGGAAGCAACAGCATCCGACTCCTCGTGGTCGAGATGATCGATGAACGTTCCTGGCGAATCCTGGGCGAAGAGCGAGCCATGACCCGCCTGGCCCACGGCCTCGCCGCCGACAACCGCCTCAGCACCGACGCCATGGCCCGCTCCGTCGAGGCCATCGCGCGATTCAAGTCCACCGCCGAGAGATTGGGCGCTCCCGCCGTCCGCGCCTTCGCCACCGCCGCCGTGCGCGACGCCGCCAACGGCCAGGACTTTGTCGCCCTTGTCCGCGATCGCACCGGCATGACGCTCGAGGTCATCTCCGCCCAGGAAGAGGGCGCGTTCACCCACCGCAGCGTCTCCCGCGTTCATGATCTCTCCACCGGCCGCGCCGCCGTCGTCGATATCGGCGGCGGCAGCATGGAGGTGGTGTACAGCGACGCCGGCGTCATCACCGCCAACGCCTCGATGCCCCTGGGCGCTCTGCGCGTCACCGAGCAGTTCGGCGGCGCCGAGGCCTCCACCGGCCACCGCTTCCGCGAGATGCGCCGCTTCATCCGCCGCACCATCCAGCGTCACGTCCGCAGGCCCGAAGAAGCCCCGGACATCCTCGTCGGCTGCGGCGGCACCTTCACCACCATCCTCACCCTCGTCGCCGCCGCCCGCGGCGTCATGATCGAGCGAAACAGCCCCGCCCTCGCCTCTCTCGGCCCCATCTCACGCGTCCAGGTGCGTGATCTCATCCGCCTCCTCCGCGCGTTGCCGCTGGAGCAGCGTCTGCGCGTCCCCGGCCTCCCCGCCGACCGCGCCGACATCGTCATCGCCGGACTCTCCGCCGTCGTGATCCTCATGAAGCACCTGGGATGCGATCAACTCCGGGTCCACCCCGGCGGCGTCCGCGAAGGTCTGGTCATGCACATCGTCGAGGAGCATCTCGCCCGACGCCTCCGCGAACAGACCGGCGACGCCCCCGATGCACGCATCATCGAAGACGCCCGCGCTCTCGCCCGCCGCTGCCGCTACGAAGCATCGCACTGCGAACACGTGGCAACGCTCGCCCTCTCGCTCTACGACCAGCTCCTCGCCGCCCGCGTGCCCCTCCGCCACCTCGGCGAAGAGCCCCACGAACGCGCCCTGCTCGCCGCCGCGGCGATCCTCCACGATGTCGGCATCATGGTCGACTACAAGCGCCACCACCGCCACGGCGAGACCATCATCCGCCACATGGGCCTGCCCTCCTGCTCGCCGCGACAGACCGAAGTCATCGCGATGCTCGCCCGCTTCCACCGCAAGCGCCCCCCCACGCTCCGCTACCCCGCCTTCGCCGCTCTCCCACCGCGCGATCAAGCCCTGGTCTGGCGTCTCGCCGCCATCCTTCGCACCGCCGATGGTCTGGACCGCTCGCACACCCAGCACGTCAGCGATCTCTGCGTGGCCGCCGAGGCCGACGAACTCCGCATCACCATCACCGCGCAAGGCGATCCCGAGCCCGACATCCGCGCCGCCCGCAAAAAAGGCAAAATCCTCGGCAAGCTCACCGGCCTCACGCTCAAGATATCGCCCCCCGCGCCCATCCCGTGAAGTGGCTCGGCCGTCACGGCCGACAGTCACGCCCGCCTCTCAGCCCACGCACGTCCCCTTCACCGACCCAACGTCTCGCTGTGCGACCGTTTGAACGCGAGCATCAAGTACCGAGCCAGGAAAAACAGCCCCCGCATCCGCCACGCGGCCCCGATCGCCCGGCCACCCAACGCGATGATGCCCGCCGACCTTCGTCCGCCCACCGATCCTCTCCTGAGCATCCACGCCGCGGCGATCCCTCCGATGATAGCGCATGCGCCCACCGAGGCGATCCGCCCCGGCGTTGATCGCGCCGCCAGCGTCCGTTGATCAACTTCCTCGGCCCAACGATTGAACCGGTGCTTGACAGACGCGAGCGTCGGCGCCGACGCCAGTGACAAACCCGCCGCAGAGACACCCGCGTGTGGCGTTGTCACGGCCCGCACCTCCTCGACAAAGCCCTGAACCCCGCCAACCCCGCCGCGCCCACCACGAGCAGGATCGCCCCCGTCAGGCCCGCAGCCAGCGGTCGGCCCACCTGCGATTCAAGCCACAGCAGCAGCCCAACGCCCAGCAGCCCGACGCCCGCGAGGCACAGAATCATCGACGCCGTCAGCACCGTCACAGCCGCCGCCAACCTGGCCAACCCCATCCTGAACTGTTCGGACTCGCCCCGAACGACCGCGCGCAGTTCCCGTCCTTCCGCCTCCAGCAGATCGCACACATGAACAACAAACTGGGAGATCACTTTCACGCTCAACTCCTCGGTCGCAGCAGCACCAGACCGATCAGCAGGCCCACGCCCGCCGCCAGCCCCACACTCGTCACCGGGTTGCGGGCGATTCTCTCGCGCAGCGAGTCCGCCGTGTCGGACACCGCGCCCTTCGCCTCCAGCAACCTGTCCTTCGCCGACCCGATCATCGCCCCGCCCACCTCCTCGCCACCCTCGTGCGCATCGTCGTGCCCGGCCCAGGTCTGATCTTGTTCGTGAATCTCGTTCATCCGGATCGCTCCTGATCTCAAGCCCCGTAGGGCCCGGTCCTTCTTCCGCGATCATTCCGCCCGATTGCTCGCGGGCCGGCGATCAGTGAATCGTGACCCGCTCCCCGCGTGGAGCCATGGCGAACATCTCCCACAAATCTCGCGCCGCCGATCCCCGCGCACGCGTGCCATTGGCGGATTTCTTCCCTATGGATTGATCATCCGTGCGCGACATGATCTCCCGGTCGAACACGGGCCCCGCCCGGGTCGACACGCGATGATGCGCACGTCATCGTTCCACCAACACACCGGAGACTCACGATGACTCGCACCAACACACAGGACTCACGCGCGATCCACGAGTTTAGAGACAGCATGCAGCAGCTCGGCGATCGCGCGGGCGAAGTCAAGGACGACCTCTCGGGCCTCGCCCAAGACGCCATGTCCGCCGCCAAGGCGGGCGTGCACTCAGTCTCCGGCGATCTCAGGCGAACCGTTGACGCCGGCAAGAAGGGCGCGGCCGACGCCATGGACGACCTCACCAACCGCATCTCCGAGCACCCCCTCGCCAGCGTCGGAATCGCCGCCGCCGTGGGCATCGCGATCGGTCTTCTGTTCTTCCGTCCGCGAGCGTAACCCGGCACCGTCGCGGCGTGCCGGCCGCGGCGGCCATTCATTCACTTTCAGCAGCCGCCCGCCTCCCATGCGCCGAAGAACACGGTGACATCGTCCCCGTCAACGCCGCCGTCCGCGTTCACGTCGGAGTCGCACACGCCCGCTTCCCAAGACGCGAAGAAATCGTTGACGTCGCCGCCGTCGATGCCCCCGTCCTGATTGAAATCCGCCGGACATTCCAGGCACGCGCACACGGAAATCGTCGACACGTTGCTCGCCGCCTCTCCGCACGGACCGGTGGCGACGCACCTTACTCGGTACGACCCCACCCCGAAGCACGGCGAGATCCGTACAAGCGTCTGCGCAGCGCTCGGGGCCGTCGCCGCGACCCGGCCGCCGCACGCCAGTTCCAGGGGAGCACCGCCGATGGTGCTCCACACCCCGGCCCCCGTTTCGATCTCCCACCGGTACGCCACGCCCGCCGTCCCGACGGTCGTGACCGAGAGCGGCGTCCCCGCCGCGGCACACGTCGTCGCCGCCTCGGGCTCCAGCAGCGGGCTGCCGTCCGGATGCTCGAACAAGACTCTCACCTCGTCCGCCGAAATTGCCCGTTCAAAGATCCGCACCTCATCGATCGTCCCCGGGCACGACGAACCAAGATTGTCGAAGCGGCCCACCCGCACAGGCGTCGCGAAGTTGCTGATCGCCCCGCTCGCCGGATTGGCCTGAAGCAGCACGCCGTCCGCGTAGAAGCGAACAGCCGAACCGTCGTACGTGCCCACCAGGAAGTACCAACGCCCCGCCCGGTAGAAGTTGTACGGCGTGCCCGCCGAGTGATAGCCGCCGTTCACCGCCACGCCGAACTCGAATGATCCCGGGTACGGGTAGTTCAGCCCCGACACACCCATGTGATACTGGTAGTAAGGGCTGCTGTGGCCGTAGTACCCCTTGTCCACGATCGGGTCGTTCCCCGTCCCCGAGAACACCACCGGCCGGTACCACGCCGCGACCGACATCGCCGTTCCCGGATTGAGCGACGCCGAGTTCGCCGCTTGCGCAAAGGAACTCGGCGAAACATTCAGACCCTCCTCGTTCCTCCCGGGCTCCACCCCGCACCCGAAGTTGGTCAGGTGATTGCCGCGCCCGGATTGATCCTGGAAAGATCCCCCATTGAACGACCAGTGCGCCACCAACCCCTCGCACGACTGCGCACGGGCTGCAGCCGCAAGCCCCATCGCCGCGAGCGCACACAACAACCCACCGACAGCAGTATCTCTGGTCATTCGACAACACCCTCCGGTACAAAAGCACAGGAAATGAACAACGCACCCACCCGGGCAGTCAAAATGCTAAGCACACCCCGCTGTTGATCCGCGCACCTATAGGACCGCCGTAGCTTGGTCGTCCCGGCCAAAGAAGGCGACCGCTCCACCCCCGACCCGTCCCTCGCAGCGATAGGGCCAATCGCCCCGGGTGTTCAGACGTATCCCGTCGCAGCGATACCGCCCCGCGGCAGTAGCGATGACCCCGTGCACTGATTTCCGGGCGTTCCGCGAACCTGCGCCACCAAAAAGATCGGCCCCCGATGCCCTTCGATAGAGCACCCTACTTCTGCGCCCCGCGGGCCTCACGCGCCTTCACCCGCTGCTCGGGCGTCAGCTCCTGCATGATCTTCTCCCACATCTCGCGACGCGCTTCCGCAGACGGTGAACCGTTGGCCTGCTCCCCGGCATTGCGGATGATCGCGCGGACCTTGGCGTCCTGCTCGGGCGTCAGGTCCAGCGGCTTGATCAGCGCGTCCGTTCGTTCCTTCCGCTCCTTCACGACTTCCCCCAGCGTGCGGGCGAGTTCGCGCACCAGCAGTATCATCTCGATCCGCGGCGGGATCGGTGCGTTCTGAACCCCGGCCGCCGCACGCCGATCGGCGTTGTCCGGAGCCTTGGCCGCTTCTTCGGCCATCACGGCGTGCATGTACTCGCTCACGATCGACCTGAGTTGCCCCGCCTGTTCGCCCGGCAGCTTCGCGGCGAGCTGTTCCACCAGCGGCGGCTCAACCAGCGGCACCGCGAACGAGCGCAGCTCGCGGAGCAGCGGCATCAGTTCCTCCCGCGCGTCCGACTGTCTCGCGGCCTGTATCTTCAGCAACAGGTCCCTGTGATCCTTGAGCAGCTCAGTGACCTTCGCCGCCCGAGCGTTGAGGAACTGCGTCACCGGCTCGCGCTCCTCCGGCGTGAGGGTGATGAGCGCCAGCGCAGCAACCTCGGGCCGCGCCTCGGGACGCACCAGCCGCCCGTCCATCCCCCGTTCAATCAGCGTCGGCGCGGCGGCCCCCGCCGCCGTCTTCGGCCCCGCCAGCAGCGAACGTTCATCCGCCGTAGGAGATTGCGCGAAAGCGCCCGTGGCGGCGATGAGGACAAGCAAGAATGGTGCGCGAGTGACAGGCATGAGCAGCTCCTCGGTGGTGAGAAGAACGCCTTGAACGCAAGCGTATTTCAGTTGGGAGGTGACAATCGCGATCCGGGAGGAGGGACCCGTACGGACAGGGCGAGGAGGATGAGGGAATCCGATCCTCGGATTCGGCAATCGGCCCGTCGTCGTACACCGCAGACGCCGTGAGACACTTCACACGAGTGATGCCGCCCGATGGCAGATTGAACGGGATGATGACTTGAATGCGCCGGAAATGTTCCGGCGCTGAACATCAGCGCACGTCAGTGGCGTGGCTTGCCCCCGCCATCGCCAACGCAAACAAGCCACGGCGACTTGCCGTGGCTTGGCTCGTTCTTCGAGGTGGTTGTTTGGTCGGCAGTTTCCGACGCTACGGACTCAGGATCGCCGACGCCGCATCACACCGGCACAGCCCAACATCAGCGCGACAACCGAGCCGGGCGCTGGCGGGTAGGCTTCGTGGCCAAGCACCACGGTGGACTCGATCGGCGAGAAACTAGCGTCATCAAAGACCGTGTCGGCGCGGGCCGTCAGGTACTCTCCGGGTTGCATGTTGAACTGTCCGACGAACAACTCGCCCGGAATGTCTCCGACCGCCCCCGGAACCACGCCGGATGTCATCAGGCCGGGAGTGCCGTAGGGCGTGGCCCGGATGAGCGCCAGCAGGTCCGTCGTTTCCATGGCAGCGGGGAACTGGAACAGCAAATCTGAGAACCGGATGGCGGAAGGCAAGGATGCGCAGGGTGACGCTGCCACCCGCATCCACCTCCCATCCGAGTTGAGGCCAGTCGGTAGGACTTTGCCGCGGTGTGAACCACGTCTTGATGTCGTACTTGTTGTACTCTCTCTGGGTGAACTCAAGCACCCATTCAAAGTTGTCGTTTGGGCTTCCCTGGATCGGGCTCCACTCCAGGTCGAGCGTGCGGGCGGGCCCCGGATCCTGCTGAGCCGGCGGGCCCAGATCGTTCAGGTTCTGCCACAGTCTGGGTTGACCGAACCAGGTCATCGGTGTGTCAGATTTCAGTTGAATATGAAAGTCCGTCGGCGATGTATTGGGCGCAGGTCTCGCACCCGCTCCACTCGCCACCCTTCGCTCCGCGCCGTGGCTCGTTGCGGGCAGCAGCGCCAAGACCAGGAGCGAGACCGCTCCCGCCAGGCCTCTCTTCGCTACGTGCGGGTTCGCGGTAAGCGTTCTTCTCGTTCTTTGCAGCATAGTGACTCTCCTTCTAGTGGGCGCGAACTCGGCCGATCACGCGTCCGGCGGAAGCGACGATCGCACTGATGTTGCTGACGCCAACTCATGAAGAAGTTAGCGTGGGTGGGGAGTAGCTCCAACAGGGAAGTTTCCCCGATCCGATGCGGAGATGAACCGGGTTGACCCAACGTCTCATTGCTTGAGCCAGGATGACGATGGTGGCTGCCGGGGCGCGAGGGAGGTGCCGTGCGTCGCTAGGAGCGGTCCGGATGACTCTGGCTCAAATCCTCAGACACCGTGCTGAACGACTCAGCGTGGAACGGGACAAGGCCGGGCTGTCATGCCCGCGCCTGAATAAGCGTCACCCGAGCCACCGAACGCTTCAACGTACTGGCGCCGGCCATCCTCTTCGCTTCCGCCGGTCAGGGGCGGGCCTGGGGTTCCAAGTTGAGCATCGTGGGCAAGAGCGAAGCGGTTCCGGGGATGGTCACAATCGCCGGTCGCTGCTGTGAAGCTGCAAGCGCAATTCCGACGTACCGGCGCATGCTCACCCGGATGTACCTCTGCGTGTCAACTGGCGCCGACGGCCTTGCACATGCTGCGTGACCATCTCAAGGTCCTTGAGGAAGATCTCTCAAGCGGGCATGCCCGCAAGAAGCAGCCCCCGCTCGGCACCCCTATCGCCTCGTTCCCGAGGCCGCAACGCCAACCAGCTTCGTGCGCTCAAATGGTGTGCATCCGCACAAACTTCCGCTCCCAGCCAAGCCAGCCGCGTATCACCCGCCATCGCTCTTTGAGAACCCAAGACTCCCGGCCATCCGTTCCGAGACCGCTTTGCGTCGATGCCACACCTTCGCGTGAGAACGCACATCACCAAAACTTCATCCGCACGTCCGCACCGGACCTCACTTCCCGCACGTCGCAATAACCAACTTCCTCTGCCACAGGGTCGCACGCGACCAAAAGTTCATTCGCCCCGACCGGCCCCGGTCTCCCATTCCCCGGCTTTGCTATCCCTCCCCCGGCACAGCCGCCTCACGCGCGCTGGCCGCAACGCAACCAAAAGTTCATCTGCAAACCCGAGGGTTGTCCCAGGCTCCGCAATCGCACCGGCACCACCCCGCGCCGCGCAAATCACCAAAAGTTCATGCGCTCCGGTCGGCTCCGCGTTCGTCGTGCCCAACCCGCCTAGTTTCCCGGTGACAAGCCCAGGTCCAGATAACGAGTACGCCGCGCACCACACCAAAACTTCAAACGCACCCGCCGCCCCGAGGCCTACCGCGTGATCCGGGCCCCGACCATGAAAAAAGCACGCCCGACCGTTCGGCCGGGCGTGCCTCGAAATCTAATCCCGAGAACTTCCTTTAGCAGCCGCCGGCCTGCCAGAAGTGGAAGAAGTACCCAACGTCCGACCCATCCACGCCGCCGTCCTGGTTCACGTCGGCGCACGGCAGGCCCAGCGACCACGCGTCGTAGAAGTCGCTCACATCCGACCCGTCCACGCCCCCGTCCTGGTTGAAGTCCGCGGGGCACGTCGGGCACGGACGGCAGAGGTGCTCATCCCGCAACTGCCAGCGGCGGAACTCACCCTGCCAGAATGTCGCGGCCTGCGGCGTCGGCAGCGGCTGGAACAGCGGGGGCTCGACCGAAGGCCGAACCGAAGGTGTCTCGATCGTCTGGTCCAGGCACCCGACGAAGCCCGCTGGATCGGTCTTGATGAGCTCGATGTCCTGGTTGCCGAAGCCCAGCGACGTCGGGAACACCGTGTTGCCGCACAGCACATAGCCGGGCGTGAGCGGGGTGTCCACCATGCCGTTGGCGACAGGCATGTAGTCGTACTGACGGTTGAAGACCGCCAACCCCGTCGCCGGCGCCATCACGAGCAGCATCGCGTTGCTCGCGCTGCTCGGGCCCGCCCAGCCGCCCGCCGCGATGGTCAGCCGCTCGTCCTCGCGGATCGAGCGGAACGAGGAGCCAAGCCTCAGATGCGCCTGCGACCAGCGGAGGTTGCCGTTGGCGTCGGTGCGCGTCGCCTGGAGGTTGACAGTCCCGGCGTTGCCCAGATCGCTGCGGCCGTCGAAGACGATGTCGCCGTTGCGGCAGATGTCCAGCCCGTCACCCGAGGCGTGCTCGACGGAGTTGGGATTCGCGACGAACATCCGGTAGTTCCTCGCCCACATCGGTGCGCCCGCCGGGGTGATGCGCAGCAGGATCGGGTCCAGGTCCGGGTTGGCGCTGCCGATGCCCCCAGTCTGCTCCGTGCCCACCACGACGTACGTTCCGTTGGTGTCAACCTTCACATCGGCAAAGCCCATCATCGTCCGCTCGCCGAATCGAGGATCGATGTACCGCAGGTTCCACAGCGGCGCCCCGTTGGGCGCGGTGCTCACCAGCACGCCGGCCTGGTTGGTCTGAGAGATGCGTTTGCGCCCCGTGAGCACAAAGCCTTCCTGCGCTTCGCGGGCCGCGACGCCGCACCCGCCCGCCGCGTACACCCCGTCCTCGCCCGAGAGATCGCCCTCGTACACCCACGACCACATGTACCCGCCCGCGGGGTCCAGCCGCAGCAGCGCCAGGTTTACCAGCGGGCCGTTGCTGTCGGTCTCGGCACCGACGATGTACCCGCCGTCCCGCGTCTGTTGCACGCTGTAGCCGATGTCCGTGCCCTGACCGCCGAACCGGCTCACCCACTGGACGTTGCCCAGGTCGTCGTACTTGACGACCAGGATGTCCGCGCGGTCGGCGGTGGGGGGCGGCTCGGCGATCGTGCCGACCGTGACGTACCCGCCGTCGCGGGTGTGCGCCACGCCGTTGGCCGTCTCGTTGCCGTTGAGGCCGATGACGCGGTTGAAGGTCTGGGCGTTGGCGACGCAGGCCGCGAGCAGACCACAGGACAGACCGATAGCAGCAGAACGCTTCATGTTCATGACTCCCTTGAAAGTTCCCTTGTGTGTGCGGGCCCGCGTGCGACGATCCGGCGTCTCCGGGGAACTCACGGTTGTCCCGTGTTCCCCGCGGCGCCAATCGCTTGTCGCGAACCCCGTTTCCCCCGGCACTTTGCCGGGACAGAATGAATGCGATCCCGGCCCTCGGACCTTGCAGCAAAACGACGCGGAACGATCGCGACAGCGCAAACGAAAAAACACCCGCCCTCCCCGGGCGGGTGTTCAACGAATCAGGACTCGGATGGCCGGATCAGGCCCGGCGGCGACGCAGCGTCAGGCCCGCCAGGCCGAGCATCGCGAGCGTGCTCGGGGCGGGGATCGACGTGCGGCCCGCGACCGACAGCACCTGTCCGAACTGATCGACGTCCACCACCTGCAGGCTCTGGAACCGTGTGAAGATGCTGTGCGAAGCGTTGCCGTTGACGTCCCCGTTGGTCAGGCCCAGCGACTGGCCGAACGCCGTGGTGGTGATCCCGGTCTCGGACTGGTTGAACGCGGAAGAGACCGTGACCTGCGGCACGTAGGCGTACCAGCCCCCGTTGGGCGTCAGGCCCGCGCCGCTGTTGCCCTCGGCCATGGCGTACAGCCCGCCGTTGTTGTTGACGAACGTCGCGATGTCCGCCGCTCGCGCGTTGAGAATGTCAAGCTCGGCCTGCGTCAGCACGCCGCCGAAGTCCGACGCGATCACGAGCCCGCCGTAGGTCGTGCCCAGCTGGTTGAGCGCCGCGTTGAGCCCCGAGGCGTCGACGTGGTCGAAGTTCACGCCCGGCGTGTACCCGCTCGCGATGATCCCGTTCACGCCGTTCACGTGCCCGCCCGGTGGGCTGATCCGCGATTCGACGAACAGGAACTTGGTCGCGCCGCCGGCAACGAACGTGTTGAACGCCGGGTCCATGATGTAGTTGATCGCCACGTTGTTGATCCGCGCCGCGCCGGCGGAGTTGCCGCCCAGCAACGCGTGGAAGTCCGGATCGTGGCCGGTCAGGAAGACGGAGCCCGCGGACGCTTGCGATGCAAGCGCCGCGAACAAGGACACCGCGGCGAGCGCCGCGATACGCGATCGATTGGAACCATTCTTCATGTCTCTCTCCTAAATGGGGGAACCCGATGAGAATACGTCACCAGCCGCCGCGAGTCCATTCGGTAGGTCGCCAAAGATCGGATTTTGTTCGTAGTTCCGCCCCCGATTTCGCGGACTCACTCTTTGGATGCACCGCCGGTGAGCCCTTTCACGAACGTCCGCTGCGTCGCCATGAACAGCAGCAGCACGGGCGCCATCACCATCGTGCTGGCCGCCATGAGCAGGTTCCAGGGCGTGTTCCCCGCCTTGCTCTGGTACAACTGCAGACCAAGCGCGAGCGTGAACATGTCCTGGTGCTGCACGAAGACCATGGGCGCGAGGAAATCGTTCCAGACGTACATGAAGTGAAAGAGCGCGACCACCGCGAGCGCAGGGCGCGACAGCGGGAGGATGATCCGCCAGAAGATGCCCCAGTGCGAGCACCCGTCGATGCGGGCGGCTTCATCCAGTTCGCGCGGGATGCCCATGTAGAACTGCCGCAGGAGAAAGATGTTGAACGCCGCGCCGAACCAGGCGGGCACCCAGAGCGGGCGCAGCGTGCCGATCCAGCCGATCTTGGCAAAGAGCACGAACAGCGGCGTCATGAGCACCGGGAACGGGATCATCATCGTGGCGAGCACGAGCGTGAAAAGAACCGAGCGGCCGCGCCACTGCACGCGTGCGAAGCCGTACGCCACCACCGCGCTGCTCAGCACCATGCCCTCCACGCTGAGCAGCGCGACGATCAGGGTGTTGCGCAGGTAGATGGGGAACCGGATCGTCACGTCGTTCCACACCGCGCTGTAGTTCTCCTTCGCCGCCGTCGGAGTGTCGGAGACCGGGTCCGCGAACAGCCGGATCGTCTCCGACGCGGCCTGCGCTTCGGGCTTCCACGATGTCGCCATCATCCACACGATGGGCGCGAGAAAGAGCACGCTCGCGACGAGCAGCGCGACGAGCGCTGTGGCGCTGCGCAGCGTGAGCGGTGGGGAGGGCTCGCGGTTCACAGTCCGGCTCCGGTTGCTCGTTCGCTCCAATATGTGGAACATGCGGCGGACAACAGACAGTCTCCTAGGCGCCCCGGTAGAACACAAGCCGACGGCTCGCCAGGAAGAGCAGGCCCGTCAGCAGAAGAATGATCAGCAACTGCACCCACGCCAGCGCGCTCGCGTAGCCCATCTGGCCGTACACGAACGCGTTGTCGTAGAGGTAACTCGTGTAGAAATACCCGCTCTTGTTCGGTCCGCCCTTGTCCTTCTGGAAAAGTACGTACGGAACGACGAACACCTGGAACGCGCCGATGAGCATGGTGATCGTGTTGAACAGGATCACCGGCGAGATCATCGGGAGCGTGACGTTGATGAACTGCCGCACCGGGCCCATGCCGTCCAGGTTCGCGGCCTCGTACAACTGCTCGGGCACTTCCTTGAGCGCCGCCACGCACAGGATCACCGCCTGACCAACGCCCCAGAGCGCGACGATCACCAGCGCCGCCATCGCCCAGCCCTCGCGCAGCAACCAGTTGGGTCCGCTGATGTGCAGCAGCCCCAGGAACTGGTTGAGCAGGCCGAAGCGGCCGTTGAGGATCCACATCCACACCATCGAGGAGGCCACGAGCGGCGCCAGCGTCGGCATGAAGATCGCCGCCTCGAAGAACCGCGTCCAGCGCAGGCCCTTGGTGTTGAGCAGCGCCGCCAGCACCACGGCCAGCAGCACCGAGAGCGGGATCGCCGCGCCGGCATAGATGAACGTGTTGATGAGCGCCTTGTGGAAGACCTCGTCGCTCAACAGACGCTTGTAGTTGCCCAGCCCGACCCACACCGGCGACTCCAGCAGCGGGTAATCCGTGAAGGAGAAATACAGGCTCATCGCCGCGGGTATCAGCAGGAACGCAAGGAAACCCACGATCCACGGGCTCACCCACGCCAAGCCGACCAACTCGTCCTTCATGCGGAACTTCACGCGGCGCCTCCGCGCCTGCGGCGCTCCTGCTCGGCGGTGAGATCAAGAATCGCTTGCGAACGCTTCTGCGCCAGCCCCAGGATCGACGCGGGCGAGTCCTGCATGTTCCACACGCGGTCCAGGGCGCGGTCCATCTCGTCCTTCATCGCCGCCCAGCAGCGGGTCGCGGGCACCTTGTAGCTGCGCGGGCTGCGGGCGATCGCCTCGACGACTGCGATGCCGCGGTTGGGGTGGTTCCTGCGGAAACTCTCGGTCGACTGCGCGAGCGGCGAGCCCTTGCAGTGCACCGTGCTCAGGCGCTCCACCACGTCCTGCCGCTGCGTGTACGCGACGAACTCCATGCTCGCCTCGGGGTTCTTGACCCCGCGCGGGATCACGAGGGTGTCGGTATCGATCAGGCCCATGGGGGCGTTCTTGTCGAACATGCCCTCGGCCACGGGGAACGGGGCGACGCCGTAGTCGAGTTTGTCGTTGTACAGCTTGATGATGTTGGCGAGCCAGGGGCCCTGCACCACCATCGAGAGCCGCCCGGCGACGAAGGCGTTGAGCGCTGAGTCGTAGTTACCGAAGCTGGTGCGAAAATCGTTCACCTCGGCGAGACCGTACTCCTTGGGCGTGGACTGCACCCATTCATAGCCGCGGATGTTCAGCGGCGACGCGGCGGTGGAGGTGTTGGTCTTCTCGTCGTACAGCGAGCCGCCGAACTGAGAGCCCCAGATGAACGACCACCAGCCTGGCTCACGATGGTGGAACCCCATCCTCTGGATGCGTCCGCTTTTCTTGATCAGCAGCTTGCGGCAGGCCTCATCGAACTCAGGGAACGTCCGCGGCGGGGAATCCGGATCAAGCCCGACTTCCTTGAAGTGTGCGCGGTTGTAGTAGAGCGCGAGGCATCCGCCTGTGTTGACGGTCGCCCACATCTTGCCGCGGAAGGTGACGACCTGACGCATGCCCTCCGCGTAGATCTCCGGCTTGATCCCCAGTGGGGCGCCCAGGTCGTCCAGCGGGAGGATCGCGTTCGCGCTGGCGAAGGCGGGGACGCTGTAGTTCCAAACGCCCACGATGTCCGGGGGCGACCCGCCCGCGATAGCGATCTGGGCTTTCTCGTCGATCCCGGAGGTGGCAAAGTAGCGAACGAAGAGGCGGTCCTGGGACTTGTTGAACTCCGCGACCACCTCCTGCATTACCTTGCCTTCAAGTCCCGTCCACTTCTCCCAGTAGTCCAGGACAAGCCGGCCGCGAGTATCTTCCTTTGCTCCGCGGGGGCCCAGGAGCGCGTATCCGACACTCCCCGCAGCGAGCGTGCCCAGGGCGGCGCGTCGGGTCATGTTGGTGAGGCGCGACTCGGTCAAAGCCTGCATTCTGCCGCGAGAAACGCGGCGCTGGAAGGGTTCACGAATCGGGAACGCCAGACGTTCCCGCCCCTGATCTTACTTGGGCTTCTCGGCCTCGGCGGGCTTGACCGCCGGCGCTGTGCCGCCGGGCCCCGTCGGCAGCGCCGCCGCGGCTTCCTTGTCCAGCCGCTGGCGAACGTTCTCGGGCAGGCTGGCGCGGGAACGGTCGACCGCTTCATTGACGCGCTTGACGGCTTCTTCCCATTCGCGCTGGCTGTACAGGAAGCCGGTAGGCTGGCCGGTCTTGGGATTGATGAGACCCTTGCCCGGATCGAGCTTGGTGCCCGGGTCGCGCAGGAGCTTCTCGAACCGGCCACGCGGCATGGTGACCACGTCGCCGGTGTCGGTGTACTTGATCGAGACCTCCTCCTTCATCCGTTCGGGCGTGAACGGGGACTCGTGCACGGATCGGTCCCACCAAAGCCAGGCCGTAGCGAGTAAGAGGACGGCGCAGATCGCCCAGCTGACCCACGAACCTTTCTTGAAAAAATCTTTCATCGAGGCCCCTCATGAGAATTTCAAGCAACTGAAGACAACCGAGATACCGTCCGCCGACTCACGGAACGTCCGGAGGATAGTTGTGGCCCCAATCCCAGAAGCGGGGGCCGGCTCCCAGCGGGTCGTACGCGTTGTAGTAATCCTCGAAGGCGAGCGTTCGGATGGACAGGTCGCCCATGAGGAGGTTGTTCTTGCCGGTCTGCTCGTTGCCCTTGTTGCCCTTGGCGGCGTGGCGGGGGAACTCATCGAGCGCGTCGGTGGCGAAGCAGACCCAGTTGAGGCGGCGGATCAGGCGGAGGCGCTGGCCCGCGACGCCCTTGGTTCGGCCGCCGCGAAGCTGGATGGCGGGGAAATCGTTGAACCAGTACTCGGTGTACTTCTCAATATTGGCGGCGCGGGCACCGGTGTAATCAATGTCAAGAGTGGTGGGGTTGCTCTGAGGGGGCAGGGAGTAGATGCGGCCACCGTCGCGGTGCAGGTAGATGATGTTGGCCGGATCGCGGACGGAAGAGAGGCCCTTGGCAGCGGGGCAGTTGAAGGCTTTGCTGCCCGCCCCGCCAACGAAGTCGTTGAGCACGTCGACCATCTTCACGTAGAGCAGGGCGTTGGGGTTGGTGGGGTCCTGCAGGTCAGGGAAGACCGGGTCCTTCTGGTTGTCGAAGTACATCTGCAAGGCCTTACCCAACTGGCTGAGGTTGCTCTGGCAGATCACCGTCCACGTGGTTCGGCGTGCTCCGCCCAAGGATGGCAGGATCAGGCTCATCAGCAGTGCGATCACCGCGATGACGACTAAAAGTTCGATCAGGGTGAAGGCACGGTGGGCGGCGGCGCCCGCTCGTCCGAGAAGGCTCCGGACCTGTCCGTTCTTTCCATCTTCAGCGTTCTGCTTCATGGCTCGGTCTCCGTGCTCAAGCGATCGTTCCGGCGCTCGGGTGAATCCCGACGCGTGATCATACTTACGCCTTGGCCTTCACGGCCGCGGGCTTGATACCAACATCCGCCGTGGTGTTCCAGCGCACGCGGACGTTCAGCGGCCTGCCCGACACCCGTGCCGCTTCGACCAGCTCGGGGTCCAGGACCGCGCTCCCGAAGACTTTACCGTCCACGGTGAGCGTGGGCTTGCTCTCGGGCAGGAACTCCGCCGCGTTGAACTCTACATGTACCTGTACGCCTCGGTAGGCCCGTGTGATTCGAACTTCGCCAAGTTCCTTGGGCGGGCAGGGGTCGATCCGCAGCCCTTCCCATGTGGGACGAATGCCCAGGACCCATTCCAGGCAGACGCGGTTGAGCCACGCGGCCGAGCCGGTGTACCACGTCCAGCCCGCGCGTCCGGGCTTGTCCGAGAGCGGCCCGTCCACGTTGCCGGGCATGACGTACGGCTCGGCGAAGTAGCGATCGGCGTCCTGCCCGCGGGAAGCCGGGGACACGCCGGCCCAGATCCGCGAAACGCTCTGCGTGTCGCGGAGTTTGCACGCCGCGGCGAGCGCCCACGTGGCCGCGTGCATGTACACGCCGCCGTTCTCGCGGCTTCCGGGGCTGTAACGGGTGATGTACCCGATGGTCGTGTCGGGTACGGTGTACGCGGGCCAGACCAGCAACGGGCCGTAATCGGTGATGAGGTGACGCTTCACGGCGTCCCACGCCGATGCCGCGCGGTCGGGCGGAGCGATGTCGGTCAGGATCGACCACGTCTGAGCGTTGAGGTGGACCTTGCCCTCCGGCGCGGAGGAGGCCCCAACCCATTCGCCGTTGTCCTTAGTGCCGTACTTGTAGTAGCTGTCGGCGTCCCAGGCGTGGCCGTTGATGGCCGCGGCGTACGCCGTGCGTTTGTCTTGGTATTGCTTGGCGAGAGCGCCGTCCCCGCGGCGCTGAAGCATGACCGACCAGTCGGCGAGGATGCCGCAGAGGAACATGGCGAGCCAGACGCTCTCACCCTTCTCGTCGATGCCCATCGCCGAAAGGCCGTCGTTCCAGTCGCAGCTTCCGATGAAAGGAATGCCGCGGGGGCTGGTGCGTGCGAAGGCACGGGCGATGGAGCGGCGGCAATGCTCGGCGATGGTCGCCCCTTTCGAGTCGTCGACAAATGGGGCGGTACGGTCGAGGATCGAGTCATCGCCAGTTTCACGCACGTACGAGGCCACCACGTACGGAAGCCAGAGGTAATCGTCGCTGCAGGCGGTGTGGTTGCCGAAGTCTGCCAGGGCGTGCCACCAGTGGTAGACGCTGCCGTCCACAAACTGGCGCTCGGCGTGCAGCATGATCTGCTTGAGCGTGTTGGCGGGGTTGATGGGCAGCCATACCTGGCTGTCCTGCAACTGATCGCGGAAACCAAACGCGCCCGACTGCTGGTAATAGCCCGTGCGGCCCCAGAGGCGGCCGCTGACGGCTTGGTACGGCAGCCAGTGGTTATTCAGAAGATCAAAGTCGGGGCGGGCTGATTCGACCTGGGTGGGGGCGAGGGTGTTGCGCCAGAACTCGGTGGACGCGGTGACGGCGTTCGCCGCGGCTCCCGGGGCGCGATACGTATCCATGAGCGCGGTGACTTCAGCGGGGTTGGCACCGATGCCCAACAGGAAGTGCAGTTGAACGGTTTCGCCCGGCTTGATCGTCAGATCACCGCCCAGAGAGGCGACCGCATCGCCGAAGCGGCCGAAGCCGCCGACGCCGGGGTTGCCGGTACGCATCGCGGCGGGATCGGCGGTGGTGCCGTACTTGCCGAGGAACTGCTCCTTGTCGGCGATCGCAAGTTCTCGTTCAAATGTCCCGCAGACCGCGTGCGCCGCGGCGTACGGCCATGGCTTGTTCCAGTGCTCCCGCTCGGTCTTGGGACGGATGTCCCACATGTTCTTGGTCGCGACAATGGCCTGGCGGGCCGGATCGTGCGAGACATTGAAGAAGAGCCGATGGAACTCGCGCTTCACGTCCGGCGCGGTGTTGCAGCACCACTCGAAGTACGACGCGATGCGCAGGCGGCGAGCATCAGTCCCGGTGTTCTTGAGCGTCACGGCCCAGATTTCGACGGCGTCCTTGGGTGCAACGCAAAGCGTCCAGGTGGCTTCAATGCCGCGTCGCCGCGTGTGAAACGTCGTCGAGCCCATGGTGTGGACGCACGAGAACTGTTCGTACTCCGCGCGGCACGGCTGGGGCGCGAGAGACCACAGGTCCCCGCTGTCCCGATCGGCGACGTACAGGAACTTGCCGTAGCAGTCGCGAACCAAGTCCATCTCCCAGCGAGTCAGGACGTTGTGCTGAGCATCATCGAACCACGAGAATCCGCCGCCGGCCTGGCTGATCACCAGCCCGTATCTGCCCGTGCAGATCACGTTCACCCAGGGCATCGGGGTGCGCCAGTCGGTGATTCGGAAAGAACGACCGGTGTTCTCAAAGTGACCGAAACGATTGCCGAGCAGACCGGTGGATACGTCGTTGGGGGGGGCCATCCTTGATCCTGATGCGCAAGTCCGCGATGACGGAAGAAAAGCAGTCGGTGATGAAAACGCTTTCATTATCTCGGCATCCCCGGCCCGTGTCAACCCCACTTGTTGAATTTCGTGCACCGGTACACCGCTGAACGTCCACATAACCTGACGGCGGTTTTGCATCAGATTCCCAGTTTTTTCAGAGTTTTACGCGAAATACGCTTGCATTTGGGAGGGGTTGATGCGATAATGTAAAGGCTTACATTCGGCATGTTGAGATACTCGCCGGGGTTTTGAGCGTATCTGTTCTTCCCCCCACCCCCCTATTCGGAGATACGGAATGACATTCAATCGCGTTTTCGCCGCAGCGGGCCTTCTGGTCACGGCCGCGGCTTTCGGTCAAACAATCTGTCCGCCCTCAACGCCCGGCAACTGCCTGACGAATCCCTCGTTCGAAGAGATCGATACGTTCACCTCTTCGCTTGATCCTGTGGGCTGGCACAATCTGTCGAATCCGAACGAATCCAAGCGCCGGCAGATCGGCGACGGCCTCCAGCCCCCCGCGGTGGCCCGCACGGGCATCGCGTCGGTGATGATCAAGACACCCGGTTTCAGCGAGTTCCGCGGTATGACCACGGACTGGCTCAACTTCGACCAGAACCCCATCGTGTATTACGACCCGCCCTTCGACTGGTTCGGCGGCGATGTGGTGGTGTCGGGCTGGTACTACATCCCCACCAGCGATCCGATTACGGGCGACATGGCGTTCATGAAGCTGAACGTGAAGCGCCGCGCCCAGGATTACGCGACGTTCGACGCCGCCGCGGAAGGGCCCGACAGCCTGCGCATCCAGGGTGACACGAACAACCAGTGGCGGTACTACGAACTGCGGTGGTCCATGGCGGACATCCAGGCCGAGGTGATGTTCAACTACGACCAGGGCTACTTCAACCTCCCGCCCTACCCGGACCATCTCAAGATCGTGCTGAGCCGCTTCGGCTTCGGCAACGTGCCCAGCACCGGAACGATTTTCTGGGACGACATCCAGTTCCACCAGGAAGCACCCCCTCCGGCCTGCTCGGCCTGCGCCGCGGATTACAACCAGGACGGCGGCGTGGACGGAGCCGACGTGGCGTCCTTCTTCCAGGATTGGGAAGCCTCGGGCAGCTGCGCCGACGTGAACCTCGACGGCGGCATCGACGGCGGCGACGTCGAGTCGTTCTTCTCCGTTTGGGAAGCCGGCGGCTGCTGACCAACCGCGCGGGCGTGCGGAAGAATCCCACGCTCGGACAGACACACTTCTGAGAAACGCGCGCCGATCACGGCGAGCGTTTCTCGCTTTTGGCCCCCGACGGCCCTCGCGTCACTGACCCTCGGCGATTTCCCCGAGATCGATGACGGTGTTGCCCGGCTGGTAGTAATCCGCGTTCATCACGCCGCGACGCACGCTGGTAAAAACGATGCAGGAACGGCCGAAACGCGTGGCGTAGTCCAGGTCGCGGGCGCTGGGGCCCGCATAATCTTCGTTCTTTTCCCGCTGAACGTGGAAGTGATAGTGCGCGAGGGCGAGGTCGCCCGCCGCGATCATGTCGTCGCTGGCGACGAATCGCTCGTCGCCCTGGCGCTGGGCCGGGCGGGGCGGGTAGCACATGCACGTGGCTTTTTCGCTGCCGCGTTTGAACGCCAGCAGCCCGCCGTATTCGGTGGTCGTGTCGGCCGCATCGCCCTGCGCCTGGGCGAAGAACGCGGCGACGACCTGCGGCTCGCGCATGGCCCCGTCGATGACAATAATGCTCAGGCAATCGCCCCAGGAGAGCTCGCTCTCGCGATTCTCAATCAACTCGCTGGGAATGGGGCCGGTGTTGGGACCTTCCTTCTCGACGCGCCGATGCGTGGTTCTCTTGGCCAGCATCGACTTGATCTGGCCGAGCAGTTCGGCGCGTGACGACTTCAGCAACTGCGGCCGGTAGGCCGCGGCCCAGCGGATGGCCTCGACGTGCCGCAGACGCAGATCTCCGACATCCGTTGGAACCTGGGCCACCGCGGCGGCGGCTTCCCGCCACCAGGCGGTGTTGTCCTTCTTCTCCGGCTTGCGGAGCGAGGCGAGCCATGTCAGTTCGTCGCCGCTGAGGGGCACGGTGCGCAGGTCGCGCCGGCAAGCGCCGAGCGCGGCGAGAATCGGGTCTTCGCCGGGGGATTCCGCCGCCGCGAGCAGTTGGGCGCGTTTGGATCCGTCGGCGTCGAGGCGGGCGAGCAGGTCCCAGGCGTCGGCGCGCGAACGCATCTGCCAATCGAGCTTGTCGTCGGTGGCCTTGGGCGGGGTCATGAAGACATCGAAGGCGATCTGCTCCACGCTGCGTCCGCCTCCCAGGGCGCGGAGCGCGACGAGTTCGCTGCGAGTGGCGTCGTCGCTCTCGGGCACGGGCCGCGCCGCGCTGCGGACCAAAGCCGGGATGTACTCGGTCCAGCCGCGCTCCATCGCCGTTCGGCAGAGCAGGTTCACGACCTCGCGCGACGGGTCGCGGGGCAGGAGCAGGCGGCCCATCTCGCGGGCGTCGGCGGCGATGGCGGGATCAGGGTCGTTGAGGAGCGCATCGACCGCGGCGGCACGCACGGCCGGCGGGTCTTTGAACGCCCAGGCGATGTCCTTGAGCACGGCCTGTGGGTTGGCCCCTTCGCCCTTGGCACGCTGCTCGCGGATGGTGTCGACCGCGACTTTCCGCATGTACGGGGTTTCGGTCCGGTTGGCGGCGGTGCCGAGGGGGTTGTCCTTGGCGCGGGTGGTGGTATCGCACCCGGACGCCAGAACGAGCGAGGCGGCGCAGACGGCGAGAAGCGTTCGTTGCATGCGGCCGGAGTGTACGTCGGCTATTCGGGACGCCTTGCCGCCGGGCGTGTGCGAGACGCGGCGACTACGATTCCCCGATGCCTTCCGCAGCGAAATCCCCTTCTCTCAGCGACCGCGTGGAGCGGGTGCTGAGCCTTATCCGCCCCGCGGTTCAGGCCGACGGCGGTGATGTCGAACTGGTGAGCGTGACGCCGGAGGGGACGGTGCAGATCCGGCTGCACGGCGCGTGCGTGGGCTGCCCTTCGAGCGCGGTGACGCTTCAGGTGGGGATCGAGCGCAACCTCAAGGCGCACATCCCCGAAGTGAAGCGGGTCGAATCGGTGGTGTGACGGGGTCGGTTGCTGTTCGTGCTCGCTGATGCACATTCGGGAACTTCCGGGCTCGCGCCCTTGGAGCACAGGTCATGCGCCAGGACATCAAGTACAACAACATCATCGACAATGAAGAGGCTCGCCACGCCCAGTTGCGGGCGGACGCGGCGCCGGGCCTTCCGGCGGCCCAGATCGACGCCAACGGGTTCTACATCACGCAGCACTACCACAAGTACACGCGAGAGAATCACGAGGTGTGGAGTGAGTTGTTCAACCGTCGCTGGGGCGTTCTCGAAGAGCAGGTGAGCCAGACGTTCATCCAGGGGCTCAAGGTGCTCCGCCTCTCGGGGGACCGCATCCCGCTCCTGTGCGATACGCAACTGCAGCACGATTGCGAGGTGACCGGCGGGAAGATCCTCAAGAAGGGCACGAAGCTCGAAGGCATCAACAGGTACCTGGGCGAGGTGAGCGACTGGGCCAGCTACGGCGTGCCGGGATACCTGCCGGCCAAGGCGTTTTTCGCGTGCCTGGCCCAGCGGCAGTTCCCCACCACGGTGCTGATCCGTCCCCGCGAGGTGATGGACTATCTGCCCGAGCCCGACATCTTCCACGACGTGTTCGGCCACGTGCCGCTGCACGCGCACCGGGTGTTCGCGGACTTCCTGCAGACGTACGGCAAGGCGGCCCTGCTGTGCGAGGACGAGTACCACATCAAGCGGCTCGGCCGCCTCTTCTGGTTCACGGTCGAGTTCGGGCTGATCCGCGAGGATTCCCGCATCAAAATCTACGGCTCGGGGCTGGTGAGCAGCCACGCCGAGAGCAAGTACTCGCTGGAGGGCCAGTGGGAGCGGCGGGGGCATCCCGCCGAGGAAAAGACGCCGCGGCCGGTGGCCGAGTGGCGTCCGTTCGACCTTGAACGGGTGTGCGAGACGGACTTTGAGATCGATCACTTCCAGCCCATTTACTACGTGCTGGAGAGCTTCGAGCAGCTGCGCGACGCGATGAACGAATACGCGGAGCAGGTGATCGGCGCCGCGGGGTTGGCGCGGGCGTCGGCATGAGCGGCGGGGGTGAATCCACCGAAGACGTGCCCGCCGTCGCGGGTGATTACGCGTGCATCGGCTGCGGCTATACGCTGCGCGGATTGCCGGTGGATCGATCGTGCCCCGAGTGCGGGATGCCGGTGGCCAGGTCGCTGGTGGGGCACGAACTCAGGCACGCGGCCCCGGCGTACATCAATACGCTCCGGATCGGCGCGTACTGGTTGCTGGTGGGCACGATCCTGCAGTTCGTGACGACGGGGCTGGCGTTTGTGTGCGTCATCTTCATCGTGAACCTCGCGAAGTCGTGGGCGAACCTGGTGCCGTGGCTGTTCGAGGCGGCGGATATCGTGCCCGCGTTTCTATTGCTGTGGGCCTACACGAAGTTCACCACGCCGGACCCGGGCATGTCGCTCAAGGAGCAACCCGGCGCGGCACGCCGGGTGGCGCGGATCGCGCTGCTGGTCGTCGCGTGTTCAACGGTGGCGAGATTCACACTCACGACGATGGGGATCCACGCGCAGTTCACGCCCAACATGACTCCAAAGATGATCGCCCTTTCCAGCACCGCGCTGGCGGTGGTTCTGATCCAGTGGATCGCGATGATCGTGCAGTTCTTCGCGGTGCTGCTGTACATCCGGTGGCTGGCGAAGCGAATTCCTGACTCCAAGGCGGCGGCGTCCGCGAAACGGTATATGTGGCTGCTGCCCGTGCTGTACGGTCCGGGAATCGTTGTCCTCTTCGCCGGCCCCGTGGTCGGGCTGGTGATGTACTGGCGGCTGATCCACAGGATCTACAAACACCTCAAGGACATCACCGGGCAGGAGTTGGGAGCCGCGGCGGTTACTAAACTTGGGGTCGCGACGAACAACGGACACCAGTCATGAACGCACCGACAATCGAAACCGTGAGCAGCACCGCCCGTCGCGGCGTCGACAGGAGGCTGGACGCGATCCGCACCAAGGTCGACGCGGGAGAGCGGCTGACGCTGGCCGACGGTGACCTGCTCTTCGGCACGCACGACATCTGGTCGGTGCTCGAGATGGCCGACAGCGTGCGGCGGCGGCTGCACGGGAAGGCCGCGTACTACAACATCAACCGTCACCTCAACTACTCGAACGTGTGCGCCCTGTCGTGCAAGTTCTGCGAGTTCTTCGCGAAGGCCGGCGACGAGAAGGCGTATACGCGGGACATGGACTATGTGCGGGCCCAGGCACGCGAGGCCGTGGAGGCGGGCGCCACGGAGATCCACAGCGTGGGCGGGCTGCACCCGACGCTGCCGTTCTCGTACTACACCGACCTGGTTTCCACCATCCGCGACGAAGCAAAGGCCGCGGGGAGCGACCTGCATGTGAAGGCGTTCACCGCGGTCGAGGTGGTGCACCTGGCCAGAATCGCCAAGGTGTACAAGGGCGCGAGCGCCGCGGGCGGAGAGGGCCGCGCGGCGCGTCGCGAGGGGATCCGTTGGGTGCTGACGCGGCTGAAGGAAGCCGGGCTGGGGAGCCTGCCGGGCGGCGGCGCGGAGGTGTTTGACGACCGAGTGCACGACGAGGCGTTCAAAGGCAAGATCCGCAGCGACGTTTGGCTGGACGTGCACCGCGTGGCGCACGAACTGGGCCTGAACACGAACGCGACGCTGCTCTACGGGCACGTCGAGAGCCGTCGCGATCGCCTGGTGCACATGGACATGCTGCGTTGCGCGCAGGACGAAGCCCTCGCGCGGCTCGGGTACACGGGCGACGCGTCGGCGGTGCCGGGCGGGGTCGAGGGCGATGAACCGGGGCACTTGGGCTATCGCAACGAGCACAACGCTCCGGCGATCACGCTGACCAAGCCCGGGGCGGTGCTCCCCGAGCGGGTCGCGTTCGGCGGGGATCGCCCGCCCGCCAGCGGGTACTACCAGACGATCATCCCGCTCCCGTTCTTCCCCGACGGTTGCGAGTTGGAACACCTGCCGGGCCCCGGCGGGCTGGAGAACTATCGCACACTGGCGATCGCCCGGCTCATGCTGGACAACTTCCCCCACGTCAAGGCGTTCTGGATCATGCAGACGCTGCCGATGGCGCAGGTGATGCTGCAGAGCGGCGCGGACGACATGGACGGCACCGTGGTGTGGTACGACATCACGCACGTCGGCGGGGCGAGCACGCACCAGGAAGTGAACGTCCGCACGCTGCACAAGGCGATCCGCGACGCGGGCTTCGAGCCGGTGGAGCGGGACACGCTGTACCGTCGCGTGGCACGCGACGGCAAACGCTGGTGGGTCGAGAAGGGTTAACGGCCGCCCGATTCCCAGAGTGCGAAGAACGCGTCCAGATCGATGCCGTCGATGCCGCCGTCTTCGTTGACGTCGGCGGTGTTTTCGCCCGCCGCCCAGGAGTAGTAGAACTCCGGTATGTCGTTGCCGTCCACCGCGCCGTCGCTGTTGAAGTCGGCGATGTTCATGAGGACGCGGACCCCGGCGTCCGCGTAACGGACGACGAGCGCACCGGCGGCGGTGGGGGGGAGCATCAGATCGGAGAACTCGCCGAACAGTTCGTCGGCGGCGATGATGTCGGCCTTGAAACCGGCGACGCCGCGGGAAGGGTCGAACCCGCTGAGCGAGTAGACTTCCAGCGAGCCGCCGACGGAGGCGCGGCGGGTGTACACGGCCCCAAAGTCCTCGGACGATTCGATGTCTGCGCGGAGCAGCCCGTACCCGGAGATCACGAGCGAATCGGCGGCAAAGACGGACGCGGCCCCGATGTCGACGACGCCGTCGACAGTCAGCGAACGCAGTTGTTGGTCGGCGCTGAATGAGACGACGGCTTGCGGGCCCACGATGACGGCGAGCGTCTGCGTGGCGGCGGCGTTGACATCGAGCAGGCCGGCGCGAGAATCGATCGTGCCCGAGCCCCGAAGCTGCGCGCTGTTGGCGATGACGCTCGGGGAGTTGTTGTTCAGGATGAGATCGCCGTCGATCTGCGCGGCGGCCGCGAGGACGAACGCGCCTGTCACCTCGAGCGTTGCTCCGGACATCAGGATCAGGCGGCCGCTTTGGACCTGCAGATCGGCGTCGATGAAGGACTCCCGGGTCCCAATCTGAAGGTTGCCCTGCACCACCACCGGCACGGTGGAGTAGATCGTGCCGATCTGGAAGTCGCCGGGGAGGACGCGGAGGATGAAGCTGCGCGTAGGGGTGATCACCGCCGTGTCCGTGGGGCCGGGGATGATTCCTCGGTACCAGTTGCCACCGTCGTTCCACGAGAAGCCGTCGCCCAGGCCGATCCAGGCGCCGATCAGCGGTTCGATCGAGAGTGACACCGAGGTCGAGGTGTAGGTCACGGAGTACGACATTCCGGGCGGCACCACCGGGCGCTGCGTCGCCGCGAAGCGCCCGGAAACGGAGCCGGCCTGCACAATCGGGAAGACGAACGAGAGCGGTGGAGCAAAGCCGGGGTCGAAGTCGATGCGGAGCGTTCCGGCGAGGTTGGCCGCCCCGGAGACGGACACGCCGCCGATGCCGATGTCGTAGTTGGCGGCGTTGATGCGGGTGCGGATGACGCCGTTGGACGTCTGCACCAGGCCGCCGACGATGGCGAGCACGCTGCCCGGCCCCACGGTGATCGTGCCCGAGTTCGTGAGGGTGCCGCCCTGGGGGAAGGCCGCGACGTTCATCCGGGCGTCCAGCAGGAGTTCGCCGCGGTTCTCGGTGAGGAGCAGCAGCGGGCTCCACGTTCCCGCGCCGGTGAGACGGATCGTCGCGGCGTTGACCGTGATGTACCCGAATGAAGTGCCCAGCGAACCTGTGGCTCGCGTCTGCCACGTGCCGCCTGTCAACACGCCCGAGGCGAAGTTCGTCACCGCCGTCGCCGCGGGGATCGTGAACTCTCCCGCCGCGGCGTCAAGAAGTCCCTGGTTGCTGATCGCAGAGACCCGCAAGTCGAAAGCGCCGTTCACGGATTCGTCGGTGAGGTAGCCAAGATTGAGCAGCGTGGTGCCGGCGCCGCCGATCCGAACCAAGCCGCCCGCGGCGGCCGTGAGTCGGATGCCACCGGTGGGCGCGATCGTCAGCGTGCCGTTCTGCGTCAGGGCGATGGAGACATTGGACGGCGAGGTGACCGAGATCTCGCCCGTGACCGGCGTGTTTGCGGAGAGCAGGAGCGAAGCGTTGGACCCGGAGATGGTGACCGAATCGAACGTCGTCGCGTTGTTCAGGGCGATGGCGGCGCCCGCCACCGCGAGCGATATGCGCCCGTTGATCGCGGCCCCGGAGATGATCCCTCCGTTCTCGGTGGCGAGGATTCCGGCCTGGATCGACCAGTGGCCGCCGGTGATCGAGCCGCCATCGATCGTGACCGTCGCGTTCGGCCCCGTCATGACCGCGTCGCCGGTCACCCTGAGATTGACGCCCGCATCGATGATGAGGGGGGCCAATGAGTTGATCCCCGAGAGCGTGCGGGCATCGGCCGGGACGTCATCGGTGATCAGGATCGCGTGGCCGGGCGCGATGGCGCCGAGCTGCGCGACGTCGGCCGAACCCGGCAGCACATTGCCGCTCCAGTTGAGCGCGTTGGACCAAAGGAAGTCGCCGCCGCCGCCATCCCACGAAGTGATCGTGAGCATGCGGCGGGGCTCCAGGGCTTCCATTGGCGATACCGGCCCGCCAAGCGCAGTTGGTGCGCGGCGGGTACAAGAACCGTTCATCGCTTCGACGCGATGAGTGCGTTGGGTTGGTGGTTGGTACCTGCGCATAACTAGTGAACGCGGCCTACTCTGCCCGCTGCAAGGGCAGTCTACCCATTTCAACGCCGCGCGCCAATAAGGACTTCTACTAAGTTGTTTGAATGGGTGCAGGAGAGCGCGGATACGAGTCCGATAGGTGGTTCTTGGAAGGTACCAGAAGTTCTCTGTCAGTTGTGCGACTGGCCGAGGAGATCGGGGTGCGTCTGGGAACTACCGAACCGACGACGGGCCGCGCGTTGGGCGAACCGGGAGCACAGTCGCGGCAGGTGCTGGTTGAACTCGTGATGAATGTAAGCAGCGAAGCGTCTTGAGCGGTACGTTCTGTTTTTGATGGCGAGCGGCGGAGACGCCGCGGAGGAGATTGATCATGAACATGCGAGTGTCTGTGATGACGGGTCTGGTTTCTGTGGTGGGGTTGGTGTCCATGGCGTGCGGGCAGTTCTCGGTGGCGGTGCAGAGCTCAGCTCGCTACCAGGGATCTGCCGCGCAGTCGGCGATGCAAACAGTGATGATGCCGCCGCCGGGCTTGGGGGATGTGGCGGCCGTCAACTCGCTGTCGGACCCGACCCACGACGGTTTTTCGTTCGCCCGCGGCGAGGCGAGGTTCGGATTCGACGCCATCGGCGGCTACTCGAAGAACTACGCGTGGGCCGCCGGCTTCAACTCGCGATTCTCGCCCCCCAACGAAGTTGTGGCCGAATCGCACACGACCGCTTCGCTTTCGTACCGAGTGAGTTCACCATCGACGCCGGTGGGGACGCCGATCCGTATCCGGACGGTGCTGGGTTATGGCGGGCAGTTGGGAGTGGCGAACTACTTCGGACTGACGAACCCCGGAGAACTGGTTGCGACCTTCGGTTCGAGCTTCACAATCGGCGGGGTTCCCTACTTCGACGCGACGGCGACGCTGGAGCAACGGCAGAGCAACAACAGCTCGGCGCCGATCTTTTCAACGACCGGGCCGTGGGGCGGGGCGTGGACGGCGAGCGTCGAGCAGAATCAATCGCTGGGTGATTTCAACGCGTTCACCATTTCTTACACGGCGGTGGTCGCCTTCGACACCGTCATGGCCGCCGATTTCGACGTGGTGTTCACGCAGTTCGCTACCGCTCGCGTGCCGCGGCCCATCGAGGCGTTGGCGTCGGCGGATTTCTCGCACACCGGGCGATTCTCGTTCGAGGCGTACGACGTCGCGACGGGAAATGTCATCAGCGACGCGAGGTTCAGCGGCTGCCGGCGCCCGGGGCGACGGTGCTGCTGATGGGGTTCGTTTTCCGCCGCCGACGCAGGGGTTGAGTCCTCGCGAGAAATCAGGCTTTGTTGAGCAACGCGGCGGTGAACATCTTGCCGGTGCTGTCTCGTTCCCAGCCCCAGGCGGGGCCGTGCTTGCGCTCGTAGAACTCCCAGAGTTCAAACCAGTAACTCGGAACGCGTGCTCGCCGAACGGAGCGGTGCTTGTTGAGACGCTTCATGATCTGCGCGGAGGAGCCCTTATAGCCCAGCAGCGTGCGACCGTGGCGGACGCTCTCGGTGTCCAGAGGCAACCGGGCGTATCGGCCCATGAGCTGCATGATGTTCGCCGCGGCGTACGGACCGATGCCCGGAAGCTCGACCAGGGCGTCAAAGACGGCGTCATCCGGTGTCGCCGGGTCTTCCAGGAACGCCGTATCGATGCCGCCCTTCTTGGGAGGCGTTCGGAACAGACGCGAGAGTTCAACGATGCGGCGATCGCGGTAACCGACGCGGCAGCGGGCACGCAGGGTTTGCGGGCGTGTCCGCGCGATGGTGGCGGCGAGAGGAAACGCTTTGTTCGACGGCGGGGCCTTGGCGCCCCTGATACGGGCCGGTTCGACGTCGACGCCGCGGCCCAGGACCTCGCTGAGCCGCAGGTTCATTTGCACCGTGCTGGGCCAGGTGACATTGCAACTGGTGACGGTTTTGATCACGTCCTCAAACAGCGTGGGGGAGCGGAACAGACGTCCGCGGCCGGACGTTGCGAAGCGAGGGTCCACGCGGTGGAACTCGGCGATCGTGGCCTCGTCATCATCGAGCCGCAGCATCCGTGTGATTTGCGAGATGGCCGCCGACCGGTTGGAGGCGTCCAGGGTGTGTGACAGCCAGACCGACAGCGCCTTGCCCTTGGGCTGCGAGATCGCCACGCCGACGGGCCCGCGCGGCAGGGAGAGCACGCGGGTGAGCGTTCGTGATTCAACGTGCCAGCGGTTGGGCGCGAGCAGGAAGTAGCCGTACGAACAGACATCGCGAGCGAGGTCGTAGTCGCCGGGCGGTGTGAGCGTCAATCGAGGCATGTTGATCGTGGCGGTGCGTGTTTCAGGCCGACATGCGCTGCCGGACGGGGAAGCAGTACGTCGCGATGTTCACGCACAGGCGGTCGCTCAGGCGGGCGTAGTTGGCGTAGTCGCAGTCGATCTGCGACTTGAGCTCGCCCGAGCTGAGACACACCGACTGGCCACCGGGCTTGCCGCAGGGCTCCTTGCCCAGCGCCTCGATCATCGGTTGATCGCATTCGAAGTGGTACTGGAACGCGAGCGTGCGCAGACCCAGCCGGAACGCGGCGAAGGGCGTCCCCTGCGCCGTCGCGAGCACCGTCGTCCCCGGGGGCACGGCCGTGACGGATTGGCTGCAGGTATAGAACTGCTGGTGCCGCCACGCGATCCCCGCCATGATCGTGTCGGTCTGGCCCGGGATGGTGACGTTGGTGGGCAGGAAGCCCGCCGCGGGCGTTTCACGCCAATCGACCTTCCCGCCCAGGGCGTGGGCGATGAGCTGCGCACCCAGGCAGATGCCGATGACAGGCAGCCTCGCGGCGTGCGCGATCTTGATCAGCCCGACTTCGTCGGCGAGCCAGGGGTGCTTGTCGGTGTCGGCCACCATCATCGGGCCACCCAGAATGACAACGCCGTGGATGTTGTCAAGGTCGGTGGGGATGGCGTTGGCCTTGCCGCCCAGGTCTGGGCGGCGGATGTCGAAGCGAAAGCCATGGTCGCGGAGGCACGCGCCCAGTCGCCCGGGGCCGCCGTTGTTGGAGTGCTGGAGGATCAGTATCGACATAGGAGCCGATGGTAGGGGCGAGGATCGGGAGTCGGGAATCTGGGCAGGGGAATCAGCGCCCGGCGGATTCGGGTGCCGCGAGTCGGGGTATGCTTTGGTCGCGGGAAAGCAGGCGGATCAGGCTTCTCTGGAGTGTGTGTTGGTCAAGTACATCGGGTCTAAACGAACGCTGGTGCCGGTGATCGTGGAGACGGTGCGCTCGGCGGCGCCCCAGGCGTCGGCAGTTCTGGATCTGTTCTCCGGCACGTCGCGGGTCGGTCACGCGCTCAAGCGGTCCGGCTACCGCGTGCTGGCAAACGATCACAACGCCTACGCCGCGACGCTGGCCCGGTGCTATGTGCAGGCCGACCGCGAGGACGTGCTGGAGGATGCCGCCCAACTGATCGCGGAGTTCAACGCGCTGCCGGGCCGCGCGGGCTACTTCACCGAAACGTTCTGCGTGCAGTCGCGGTTCTTTCAGCCCAAGAACGGCGAACGGATCGACGCGATCCGCGAGGCGATCGCACGCAAGGGGTTGGCGCCTGAGTTGGAAGCCGTGGTGCTGGTCTCGCTCATGGAAGCCGCGGACCGCGTGGATTCAACCACCGGGTTACAGATGGCGTACCTCAAGTCGTGGGCGCACCGCGCGAACAACGACCTTGAACTGCGCACGCCGGATGTGCTGCCCCGGGCGGCCGCGGGCAAGGGCGAGGCGCACGGGTTGGACGCGTTCGACGCCGTAGCGGCGTTGGAAGCAGACGTGGCGTACATCGACCCTCCGTACAACCAGCATTCCTATCTGGGCAACTACCACATCTGGGAGAGTCTGGTCCGGTGGGACAAGCCGCCGGTGTACGGCGTGGCGTGCAAGCGCGAGGATTGCCGCCAGCGCCGCAGCGCCTTCAACTCCCGCACGCTGTTCGACGCCACGCTGCGACGGTTGCTCCTTGCAGTGCGTGCGCCCGTGCTGGTCGTCTCGTTCAGCAACGAGGGGTACATCGGCCGCGAAGCGATGGAATCGCTGCTGGGAGAAGTCGCTGGCGAGACGGGAAAGGTGAGCACCATCGTGAACGACTACAAGCGGTACGTGGGCGCCCAGATCGGCATCTACAACCCGCAGGGGGAAAAGGTGGGAAAGGTGGGTCACCTGACCAACAAGGAGTATCTGTACGTGGTGGAGCGGCAGGGCGCGGCGAGCGGGGGCTGTCTGGTGGCGCAGCGGAGTGACTGAACCGGTGAACCCTTGGGAGCGGATCGAATCGCGCGCCGCGAGCGCGTTTGATACGATTGGCCGTGCCCGATGATCCGATCCCACAGCCTGTGGATGCCGATGGCTTCGCGGCGGCGGACTCGCCGCCGCCCTGGGGCACGGAGTCCTTCGACGAGCGGATGACCCGCCTCAACCGCAAGGCCCGCGGCTTGGTGAAAACGCCCGGTGTGTACCTCATGAAGGACCACAAGGGCGTGGTGCTGTACGTCGGCAAGGCCCTCAACCTGCCCGACCGTGTCTCCAGCTACTTTCTCCCCTCCACCGCGCTGGGATACCAGAAGCAGCCGATGCTCGACATCGTGCACGATTTCGAGATCCTTCAGTGCGAGAGCGAGTGGGAGGCGCTGCTCACCGAGAACCGGCTGATCAAGGACGTGCGGCCCCGTTTCAACGTGCGGCTGACCGACGACAAGACGTTCCCGTACCTCGCGGTGACGCAGAACGAGGACTTCCCTCGCGTGTTTGTGACGCGCAACCCCACCGGCGCGGGCGATGAGGACCTGAGGAAGCTGCTCAAGGGCGCCAAGGTCTTCGGCCCTTTCGCGAACGCCGGCTCGTTGCGAGAGGCTGTCCAGGTGCTCCAGCGCGTCTTCAAGTTCCGCACCTGCCGCCTCGACATCATCGCGGGCGACGAGAAGAACAAGCGGTTCCGGCCCTGCTTGCTCTACGCCATCAACCAGTGCACCGGCCCGTGCGCCGACAAGATCGCCAAGGAGGAGTACGGGGCGGATGTGGACCGGTTCGTGCGGTTCCTGGACAGCAAACGCAGCGTGATGCTGCGTGAACTGCGCGAGCAGATGCAGGCGGAAGCCCAGGCGCTGCGGTTCGAGAAGGCCGCGGCACTGCGGGATCAGATCAAGGCGATCGAGCGGCTCGACGAGCGGGCGGACCGCAAGGACGGTTGGCAACCCGAAACCGAGAACATCATCCTGGAGCCGGACAAGGCGATCAAGAGCCTGCAGCGCACGCTGGGGCTGGAGGAGCCTATCCGGTGCATGGAGTGCATCGATATCGCGCACCTGGGCGGCGGTGAGACGGTCGGGAGCAAGGTCTGCTTCATCGACGGCAAGCCCTTCAAGAGCGAGTACCGCCGATTCCGCATCAAGAGCGTGGACGGCGGCAACGACGACTACGCGAGCATCCGCGAAGTCGTCAGCCGGCGTTACCGCGAAGCGGGCGAAGGCAGCGAACTCTACCCCGACGTGATCATCATCGACGGCGGCCTGGGCCAGCTCCACGCGGCGTTGGAGGCCTTCCAGCAGCTCAATGTCAAGCCGCCCATGGTGATCTCCCTCGCCAAGAAGGAAGAACTCATCTACATCCAGCAGCGATCAGAGCCCGTGCGGCTGGGCCGCGAAAACCCGGGCCTGCGCCTCTGCCAGGCCATCCGCGATGAGGCCCACCGCTTCGCCCAGCACTACCACCACATCCTGCGGCGCAAGAAGACCCTGGGCGAAGATTGAACCCGCTCAGCACCCGTTCGACCAGTGCGCGAAGAACACCTGCACGTCGCCGTTGTCCACGCCGCCATCGCAGTTGAGGTCCGCGGCGGCATCGCCGTTGCCCCAGGCGGTGTAGAAATCGTTCACGTCGCCCCCGTCCACGCCGCCGTCGCAGTTGAAGTCGCCGGGGCAGATCGTGAGCTGCGCCGGCAGACTGGTGGTGGGGCCGCACGCGTTGATCACAACGCAACGGAACTTCACCCCGTCCGCGTCGAGCATATTGGGGTACCCCGAGAGCGTGAGGGTGTCGGTGCCCGAGCCGATCGCGAATCCACAGCCTCCCCAGCCTCCGGTGGGGCCGTCGTACACCGGCGCGTACACGTTGGGTGAAGTCTCGTGGTACCACTGATACGTGTACGGCCCGTTGGAAGCCGGTACGACGACGCTGAACTGCGCCGGGCCAGCGGCGCACGAGGTTGCGTCATACGGCTGCGTCGTGATGACCGGCGGTCCCGCGAGCACGGTGAGCACCGCGATGGGCGTCGCGGCGGTGGCGCAGGTGCCGGTCACGTAGCACCAGTAGCTGCCGGCAACATCTCCTTTGGTGTTTGAAAAGAGCAGCGTGGGGCTCTGGGAGCCGACGATGGTCGTGCCCGAACTGGTGACGCCATCGTTCACCGGGAGACTGAACTGGAAGAACCCGTAGTCGTAGTAGCGGTACCACTGGTACGTTGTGCCCCGGTACGGGCTGGCCTGGCACCCCAGCGTGGCCACGCTGTTGACGCACGCGCTCGTGTTGAACGGCAGGTAGTCGAACGTCGGCCCCGGAGTGACGTCGAGCGTGGCCTGCCCGCTCGCCGCGCCCCCGCAGGGGTTGGACACCCAGCACTCGTACACCCCCGAGTCGCCGCCCTGTGCGTTGGCGATGGTGATGGTGGGGGAGTTGGCCCCGGAGATGAGCCCTCCCGCCGCGGTGGGCCCGTTCGAAAGCAGCGAGCCGTCCTTGAGCCACGCGTACGTGAGATTGCCCGTGTACGTGCCGCCCGCAGAAGTACTGAACGTCGCCGTTCCGCCGAAGCAGAAGCCCTGGTCGGTGGGCGAAGACAGAATCGTCGGCTTGTGCATGCACGGAATGCCCCGCGCCACCCAAGCACGCCGATACCCGCCGTAGTTGCCCGTGCCGGCGATCACCGTGCCGTCGTTGCTCACCGCGGAGACTTCGTTGAAGTTCAGGAACCCTGAGATGTTGAATCCGACCGCTGGGAGCCATGTATACAGATCGATCATCCCGATGTCGCCCGCGAACATGAAGGCTTTGTCCGCGCCGCCGCCCGTGCAGGAGCCGAGCACCACTGAGCCCTCTCGCGTCACGGCGTTGGCAAAGGCCTGTGTGGTGCCGGGCAGGCGACCAAGATCCTCCATCGCGTACGCGCCGCCGCCCAGGTCGCGCCAACGGAAGGCGCGGTAGACGAGGCCGGGCCCGGCACTGCTCCCCACCAGCGTCAGGCCGTCATTGCTCATGGCGTTCACGCTGTCGTACAGGCCTCCGTTGGGCAACGTGCCCAGATACGTGCGGTTGCCCGCGGCGTCCCAGCGCGTGGCTTCGCCGCTGCCCGAACTCAGCGTCCGAAGCTGGCCCCCGATGTACGATCCGTTGTAGTTCGAGGCCAGGGCATACCCGTCGCCGTAGCCCGCCGGGGGCGGGAAGATCTGGAATCCGCCCGGTTGCGTCCAGCGATACGCCCATGACGAGCCGGAACTGACCAGCCACCGGTGCGTCTGGCCGAAGAACGTCAGGCCGTCGCGCGAAACGCCCGAAATGGTCTGCCACTGGCCGCTGCCGTACACGCCCAAGTCCTGATACCCGCCCGCGGCCGTCCATTTGTACCCGTGCCATCCGTTGGGCAGGCGCAGGTTGACAGCGATGACATTGCCGTCATCGCTCACGCCCAGCGCTTGCGATTCGTAACCGCCCAGCGCGAGTGGGATCTCTTGGCGGCCGCCAGCGACGGTCCAGCGGTAGGCCCGGTCCGGCCCGTTCCAACTCCAACCCACCACCGTGTTGCCATCCCCGCTCAGACCGCCGACCCAACTGGTCTGCAGGCTTGGCATCGGAGGGATGTTGTAGAACGACTGTGCTCGCGCGGGAAGCGCCGCCGCCAGGCCCGACGCCATGAAAATCGCACGCAGCGCCGAGCAAACAAGGCGGGAGGAACGGCGGTTGTGGATGATTCTCATGGCGATCTCCAGGTGTGCGATGACTGCGGCGTCCAACGCCTCGGGCGAGTGCCAATGTTCAACTCAACAAGTTACCGGAAAACGGCGCGTAAAGCAAGGAACTTCCGCGGCCCTTCGGCGTGCAGGGCAGGTTCTTGCAGCGACCGGGCGCTCGCGGCGAAAGTCTCTGGAGACCGATAAGCAGGCCGGGACTAGATCTCGGCCGCGCGTTTGCGGCCGACGCGCCGGATGAAGGCGTAGATGCGCTTCCACTCCGAGACAGGGCCCGCCGGAGTTCCCAGGTAAGTTTGTCCCGCGGGGACGTTGTTGATGACGCCCGCGTAGGCGCCGATCCTCGCGCCCGAGCCCACCTCAAGATTGTCGGCGATGCCCACGCCGCCGCCGATCATCACGCCGTCGCCGATGGTGATCGAGCCGGAAAGACCCACATTGCCGCAGATGATGCAGCAGCGGCCGATGCGGCAGTTGTGCCCCACTTGCACTAGGTTGTCGATCTTGGTGCCCGCGCCCACCATCGTGCTGCCGAACTTGCCCCGATCGATGCACGTATTCGCGCCGATCTCAACGCCATCGTCGATGACAACGTTGCCGATGTGCGGGATCTTCACCAGGCCCCTGCCGTCCGGGCTGGGGTGGTAGCCGAACCCATCCGCGCCGATGATGACGCCGGAGTGAAGAATGCAACCCCGGCCCATTTCGCACCGCTCCAGCACCGCCACGCACGGGTGCAGGACCGAGCCCTCGCCCACGCGAGCGCCGCGCCCGACGAAGACGTTGCCGACGAGCACCGCGCCCGCTCGGACTTCCGCCCCCGCGCCCACGGTGCAGTTGGGGCCGATGCTCGCCGCGGGGTCCACACGCGCTGTCGCATCGATCACGGCGCTGGGGTGCGCCCCGGTCGCCGGCGGGGTGGGCGCGGGAGCAAAGAGGTTGAGCGCCTTGATCATCGCCGCGTCGGCATCCGCCACGACGAGCACGGCGCGGCCCGGCGCGGGACGTTTGGCGTCAACGTCTTCCAGCACCATGTTGAGGGGAACATCGCGAGCGACCAGCACCGCGCTGGCCGTGCCGTTGTTCCACGCCGCGGCGTACTTCGTGGAGCGCAGAAACGTCAGCGTTCCTTCGCTCGCGCGGTCCGCGGCGTCCAGGCGATTGATGGAAATGTCGGGGCTTCCGATCAGTTCTGCCCCGACGGCCTCTGCGATTTGTCCGGTCGTCATCGTCACGGCCGATCGTAGCGCTGAGGGCCGCGTCCCCGCACCTACGCTCCCCCGCATGCGTATCGGATCCCGAAACTTCCGGCTGGGCGACGCCGCCCCTGCGTACATCATCGCCGAACTGGGAGTGAACCACGACGGCGACCTTGGCCGGGCCCTGGAACTCACCCGGACCGCGAGAAGAGCCGGGGCCGACGCCGTCAAACTCCAGTGGTTCGAGGCCGAGCGGCTCATGAGCAAGGCGTCCATCTTGGCCGCGTACCAGCGGGCCGCCGGCGAGCAGGACCCGATCGCGATGCTCAAACGCCTCCAACTGCCCCCGCGTGAGATGGCGCAGGTAGTCGCCCTCGCTCACGAACTGGGCCTGCATGCGATCATCACCGTGTTCAGCGTGGAACTGGTCGAGGCGGCCAACCGGATCCCGTGGGACGCGTTCAAATCGGCCAGCCCTGACCTGATCCATGCGCCCTTGCTGGAGGCGATGGCCGCCACGGGTAAGGGGTTGATCGTGAGCACGGGGGCGGCGGAAGCGAGCGAAGTGGCCGACGCCCACGCACGGCTCGCGAGACACCGCGATCAGTTGGCGTACCTCCAATGCGTGAGTTGTTACCCCGCACAACCGCAGGACGCCTCGGTGCTCGCCCTCAAGCACATCGCGGAGATCACCGGCTGCCCCACGGGGTACAGCGATCACACCCAGGGCGTGGACACCGGGGCCTACGCGGTATCGCTCGGAGCCCAGATCCTGGAGAAGCACCTGACCCACGATCGGTCCGCGGTCGGTCCGGACCATGCTGCATCGCTCGATGAAGCCGGCTTCGCGGAATATGTCCGGCTCGCGAAGGCCGCGACGGGAACCGCACCCCGCCCCGACGACCCACGCGCGGGAGACCCGAAAAAGCGAGTCCTTCAGTGCGAGCGCAACGTGCGGACCGTGTCGCGCCAGTCGCTGGTCTCAACGCGGCAGCTGCGGGCCGGTGAGATTCTGACGCGATCCGACGTGACCATCAAGCGGCCGGGGCTGGGCTTGGCGCCGTTCATGCTTGGGCGTGTGTTGGGAGCCAGGGTCGCCCGGGATGTGGAGGCAGATGTGCCCCTGACAGAGGCAGACCTTGGGTAGGGGATGGGAGCAGGCCGGACTCGTCGATGGCGAGTTTTGAGCGGTTCCCGCTCGCCCAACCGGCCCCTCGGCGGCTATGATTCCCGCACGTTTGGGGATTAGTGTAACGGTAGCACGAGTGACTCTGACTCACTTAGTCTAGGTTCAAATCCTAGATCCCCAGTTTTCACGCCCTTTGAGCGATCTGCCCCGCTCGGCCGAGAATCAGCCGAGCTGAACAGGGCACTTTCAGTTCCATTTCAGTGTTCCCAAACGCAGCAGCGGTGCTGGTGCGAGTCTTCGTTGCGCAGTGTCCACGCGGCTTGGTTACGTCAGCCGCTGGTGCAGTTCCGCCACGCCCCCCAGGTCGCGGTCCACGGTGCGGTCGAACGTCGGGTCTTCCCGGCACGCCAGGCCCACGAAGCGGTTCGCGGGCTGTTCCTGTTCCTCGGCGTACAGCCGAGCGATGTTGGGCAGGCGACCCAGCACGACAAAGAGCATCGCGATCCGCGCGTCGAAGCCCATGTCCAGCAGCAGGCCCGCCGCGACTCCGTCGACGTTGATCGGGACGCGCTTGCGCTCGTACAGCAACCGCCCCAGTCGGCGCACCAACGCGACGTGAGGGCCGTTCCAGCCCAGTTCATCCGCCAACTCCAGCAGGCGGCGGACGCGCGGGTCGGTGGCCTCCTGCAGCTGCTCGAGTGAGCGTGCGTCCATGGTCGAGGCGCCCGGGCTCTTGTGGAAGCGGTGGCCGAATCCCCACAGGCGTTCGCCCCTGGAGAGACGTTCCTCAACGTACGCGCGCGGGTCCGCCCCCGACTCCATGATGGTGGTGAGTTCCTGCATCGCCAGTTCGAGGGCTCCGAAGTGGTACGCGCCCATCGCCGCGGCGATGAAGCTGATGGCGCTGGCGCCGAACGGCGCTCGCACGCTGGCCGCGACCCGGGCGCCGTGGGTGGATGGCGACGTCACGCCGTGCTCGCAAAGAGAGACCAGGTACGCTTCCATGAGCACGCTCTCAGCGTGCGTGGGGTAACGGCTCTGGGTCTGGAAGAAGATCATGTCGACGTACGAGACGGCGCCGACCAACTGACCCAGCGGGATGCCGCGGGCGATGACATCCCCGTCGAGCACGGCGCTCTGGCCCCGGGGAAGGGGGCGGGCGTCGCGCGGGGCGTGAGCCTGGGTGGGAGAGAGCTCGACGGTGGGGGCTTCAAGATTGGTGTTCAAGGATCGTCTTTCTGGCCGCGAGGGCCTGCGGAGGAGAGGTTGTGAACGGTGAAAAAACGAAACACCCCGGCGGATGGCCGGGGTGCGCCTGAGGCACGATGTGCTGGAGGGTGGGTGAGCTACCGGAGAATCAGCGCCCCGCCACCATCAACGACACACCACACGCTCTTGGCGCTGCGGCGTTTCGTCGATTTTTTGAGAGTGGCGGCTGGCACGGTCTAAATGGTTCTCTGGCTGACGAGCAGAAATGATAGAGCTGGCTCACCCGCCGGACAAGCGGCGGCAGCGCCCGTTACGCCGCGCGGCGCGAGTGACCTCGCATCGCGCGCTGGCACGCCGCCAGGAGCGTGGCCTTGTCGATCGGTTTGGTTTCGTAGTCCGTGCACCCTGCCGCGATGCATTTCTCGCGGTCGCCGCTCATGGCGTGGGCGGTGAGGGCGATGATCGGCACGGCGCAGCCGTGGGAGCGGAGCAGCCGCGTGGCTTCGTACCCGTCGAGCTCGGGCATCTGCATGTCCATCAGGATCAGGTCGAACAGAGGCGGATGGCGCACCGGTGAGGCGAGGTCGCCGGCGATGGTCATCGCTTCGACCGCCCTGCGTCCGTTGTCGACAATGGTGAGTTTGGCGCCCGCTTTGCGCAGGTGGAACCCGATGAGACGCTGATTGTCCACGCCGTCCTCGGCCAGCAGGATGCGCAGGTCCTGGAGTGACGCGTGCTCCGCCTCAGAGGTCGAAGGAGTCTCGGCCGGCGCCCGCTGCGGGGCTGCGGCCCGGGTATCCGGCGTCCACAGGGCGGAATCGTTGATGTTCCCCGCGGCGATGATCGCGGTGAAGTTGCTGCCCTTCCCGTATTCGCTGGTGACCGTGATGTCGCCGCCGAGCAGTTCGGCCAACCGCTTGGCGATGGTGAGGCCCAGGCCGGTGCCGCCGAACTTGCGTGTGGTGGTCTCGTCGGCCTGCGTGAACGGGCGGAACAGGCGGCCGGTCTGCTCCGGAGTCATGCCGATCCCGGAGTCGGCGACCTCGAACCGCATGCGGGCCGGGCCGCCGGGCTCACGCTCGCACGACACCCGCAGCGTCACGCCGCCGATCTCGGTGAACTTGATGGCGTTGCCGACGAGGTTGACCAGGATCTGCCGCAACCTCAGCGGATCGCACGCGAACGAGCGGGGCACGGGGGTGGTGAACTCGTGCCGGAGGTCAATGCCCTTGGCGTCGCTGCGGACCCGCATGAGGGTCATCACGTCGGCGACGACCTGCGCCGGGTCCGTCGGCAGCGATTCAACGGTCATCTTGCCCGCCTCGATCTTGGAGACGTCCAGGATGTCATTGATGAGCGCCAGCAGGTGCTCGCCGTTGCGCTTGATCGTGGCGATCGATTCGAGCCGGCGCTCCGGCGCCAGGGTGATGTCGCCGTCCTCGGAAAGCAGCTCGGTGTAGCCCATGATCGCCGTCATGGGCGTGCGGATCTCGTGGCTCATGTTCGCCAGGAAGTCGCTCTTGGCGCGGTTGGCCGCTTCGGCCTTGAGGCGGGCCTCCGCCAGCGAGGATTCCGCCTGCTTCTTCTCCGTGATGTCCCGGAGGAACGCGTTGAAGTACACCTCGGGGCCGTCCCTGACGGCGGTGACCGCCATCTCGACGGTGATGGTGCCGCCGTCCCTGCGAATGGCCGGCAGCTCTACGCGCCGCCCGAGCACGCGGGCTTCGCCTGTCCGCAGGAACGCCGCGAGGCCCTTCTCGTGGCGTTCACGCAGGCTCGGCGGAATGATGAGCCCGCCGAGCGAGCGGCCCACGGCTTCGGCGCGTGACCAACCGAACGTCTTTTCCGCCTGCGAGTTCCACTCGGTGACGTTGCCCTTGCCGTCCATGGTGATGACGGCGTCGAGCGCCGTGTCGATGACCATGCGGATGAGGTGCTCGCTCTTGGCGATGGCCCGCTCCGAGTCTTTGCGATGGGTGATGTCCAGCATCACGCCGCGCATGATCGGCTCGGGACGGCCCTGCGCGTCCGTCTCGACCCCGGCTAGATCCTCGATCCAGACGAACGTGCCGTCGGCCTTGATCGCTCGGTATTCGAAGCGGTGACTCTTGCCCGCGAGCATCTTCTGCTTGCAGAAATCCATCGCAGCGTCGCGGTCTTCGGGGTGGAGCGTGCGCTGCCAGAAGCCCGGCTCGAGCCACTCGGCCAACGGATACCCCCAGCGGGCCGCCTGCGGCGAAACGTACGTGAACCGGTTCTCGCGGGTGTCGAACTCCCAGATGATGATGTCGGATCCTTCCACCAGCGATCGCATGCGCGCCTCGCTGCGGGCGAGCGTGGCGGCGGCCTTGAGACGCCCGATGGCCATGCCCAGCGAGAGCGTCATCGATCGCGCCGCGGCGATGTGCGCCTGGGTCATCTCGCCGGGGGACCGGCCGTACAGCATGAGCTTGCCCTGCACGCCCTGGTCAGTGATGATGGGGACGAAGGCGATCGAGCCTATCTCCTCGCGCCGGAACATGTCAAGGAAGCCCGCCATCGATTCTTCGGACGCCGCGTCGTTCACCACGATCGGTTGCGCTTCCCGGGACCCCGCCGCCCACGGGCAATGCCCCTCCACCGCCGCCCGGTACTTGGCGGAGAGCCCCCGCCAACTCGCGAATCGGCACACGCCCTTCTCATCGTGCAGCAGCACCGCCGTGCGGTCCAGGCCCGTGACGTGGCCGACGGCGTCGTTCACAATCCTCGCCGCTTCGTACACATCCGCAACCGCCGCGAGTTTTGTGGCCAGCACCAGCGCTTCGGTCTGCAACCGTTCGGCCTGCTTGCGTTCGGTCACGTCCATGCAGCCGCCGACATAACCGACGAAAACACCCTTGTCAAAGCGGGGCAGGCCCTTGGAGACCATCCAGCGGTACTCGCCGTCGTGGCGCCGCAGTCGATACTCAATCTCGAACTCGCGCCGGGCGTCGAACGCCTGCTCGTACTCAAGCAGGCAGGCCGCCATGTCCTCGGGGTGGACGCCCGCCGTCCAGCCGTCCCCCAACTCCTCCCCCAGCGTGCGGCCGGTGTAGTCGAGCCATCGCTTGTTGAAGTCCACCGCCCGCTTGTCCTTGCCCGTCAGCCAGACCAGCACAGGGACCGCGTCGGCAAGCACGCGGAATCTCGCCTCGCTGTCCCGCATCAGTTGATCGGCCTCGATCCGACCCGTGATGTCCCGACCGCTCCAGATGACGTGCTCGATCGCGCCGCCCGCGCGATCCGGGGTCACGGGCGACACGGTGCACTCCACCCAGAGCACCCGGCCATCCTTGGGCAACACGCGGCAGCGGGTCGTCACGGTCTCGCCCCGTGCGACGGCGGTGAACGCATGCTCGAGCTGATCGTGGAACTCGGAGCTGATCCAGGATCGCCACGAGACGCGGGCGAGCTCCGCCTCCGAGTACCCCAGCGTCTTGTACACCGAGGGAGAGATGTACACCGGCTTTCCGGTGACCGTGAGCAGTTCGATCAGGTCGGTGGCGTTCTCCGCCAGAACCCGGACTGTCCGCTCCCGATCCGCCAACGCAACGATCGCCGCCCGCCGACGTGCCTCCAGCGCCGTCACCGCGACGGTCACGCCGCCGGCGCCCAGCAGCAGCAGCGAGCCGCCGAGGATCACGGCGTTGGTCATCGTGGCGGTCCGGGCCTGGAAGCTGGTGGCGGACATGTCCACGCCGACGAAGCACTCGATTGAACCGTCCGCCACGCGGATGGGCGCGAACGCCGACACAAACGTCCCCCACTTGTCGGTGTAGGGCGCGGCGCTGACGGTCGCCTCGCCCGTGGCCAGCGCGGTGAGCATCGCGGGATCGGGGTCCTCGTAGAGCTCGTTGAGATGGGACTGGTCGTCGACCCCGTCGCCGTCGTGGTCCCCCGGATCGGCCGCGTCCACCACGAAACGGGGGCCCTCGGGGCTGTTCCGCACGGTGTACAGGTACTTGAGCGATGGAGTCACCGTGCGTAGTTCGCGCAACGGAGCCACCACCAGGGCGTACTCGGGGCCGTTCATCTGGTCCGGCTCGGTGAGGCGAGCGTGCGCCGCGGCGTCGATCCGTTTCGCGGCGATCGCCGCAATGGTCGTCAGCTCCTCATCGAGCGCCGATCGGAACGCCCGCCCTCCCATGATCCACGCAGCGCTGAGCGATACGGCCCCCAGTGCGACGATGACCAGGCCGGCGACAACGCCCTTCACCCAGGCGGGTATGTCGCGGCGCGCGGCCGATGCCCGTGAGCCGGCCCGGGTGGCCACAACACCGCCCGGTTCTGGCGGGGCGGCGGCGGGAGCATCTGTCTGGGTTTCGCCGATGCGCAACATAATGCTCGTGCGGGACGTGACCGATCGCACCCGGCATGCTCGTTCCGGCACGGGGTCACGCGTACATCGGTTGACGGTCGGGGATGCTTGACTGTGCGGTCTATGACGTCCACCCCCTCCGCGGAGGGATGCGTTGCAGATGCCGAGACTTCACCCGATCGGAGGGGGCAGGGCCCTACGTCTTGACCGACGAAACCGCCGCGATCGCCACGGGGATCAGCACCATGACCGGCACAAACACGCTGATCTGCGGCGGCAGCCCCGGGATGGGCGCCGACGCCGCGATGAGCGCGGCGAGCATGGCTCCCACCGCGATGGGCGCCGCGTACAGCGACTGCACGATCATGCTGCACGGCTCCCGCTTGAGGAAGAACGGCGTGCAGATGAGCAGGGCCAGGATGTTCGAGACGCTCAGGGCGATGCGTCCCCAGAGCAGCCGCTGCAACTGCTCGATGCGTCCCGCGGGCGCGTTGGCCTCGCCGCCCGTGCGGGTGATGAGCTGCGCGATCTGCGGCGTGCTCAGATTGCTGCTGAACCCTTCGAACTGGCGCATGCGCAGGGCGGTCGGATCAAGGTCCGTCTCGAGTCGCGCGAGGGGGGTCGGCTTCGCCACGGAGGTCTGCCCGTTCTCGGAGACGATCCGCTCGGTCTCGCCGCCCGTGAGCGTCCATCCGCCGTTCTCCCAATGAGCGCTGGTGGCGCGGATGCGGGCGGTCATCAGGCCCGCCCGGTCCCGTTCCCACACGTTCAGCCCCTGGATGTCCCCCGTGTCGAGATTGACCGATCGCGCGTAGAAGATGCGCCCCGCCGAGTCGGCGCACAGCGGTTGCGCCGCGGCGCCCAGCGAACTCGAACCCGCCTGCTTCTTGTCGCGGGTGAGCAGCGGCGCCAATCGCGGAACCATTAGTTCGCGATTGAGAATGCTCAGGCCGGTGAGCACCACCGCGACGACGATGATCGGGCGGGCGAGGCGGTGAAGGCTGACGCCGCCGGCGAGAACCGCCACGAACTCGCGGTGCTTGACGAGCTGCGCGCAGGTGAACCCCATCCCGCCGACGATGACCAGCCCCAGCAGGTAGTTGTACAACTGGAAGAACCGGGGCCACCACAGATCCGCGAGCAGCCAGACCGTGAGCGTCGCCACGCGGAGCCCCGTCGGATTCGCGGTGGGGGACTGCGGCTGCGCCGCCCGTGCTTCGTCGGCCGCGAACTTGGTGGCCAGTTCCAGGTACTCGTCAAAGTTCAGCGAGAAGTCGATGAGCACGACGATGGCGAAGAGACACGCCAGCAGCAGCAGCACGTTCGTCAGGTACTGACGCGAGATGTACCGATCGATGATCTTCATCGCAGCCGCCCCGAGGGTGTGCCGACAGCTTCGCCGCGGCCGAGTTTCCAGATCCAGCCCGAAGCCACGTACGCCAGCACCGCCGCGACGTACGCGTCCGACACGAAGTGCGCGCCCGCCAGCAGCCGGGTCAGCACGCAGCCGCACGCCAGCAGCGTCACGAACACGCCCACCCGGGGCGAGAACCTCCACAGCAGGAACGCCGCGCCGAACGCCGCGCCGGCGTGGCTGCTCGCCAGCCCCAGCCCGCGACCCGGCCACGGCGCGTCGAACCAGTCGTAGAAGTACAACCCCGTGTTGCTCAGGCTCGGTCGGTGACGGGTCACGATGACCTTGAGCAGTTCGGCCAACGCGCCTCCGGCGGCGGCCGACGCGGGGATCATCCACGCCAGCCGCGTCACCACCGGGCGCGAACGCGGTCCCAGCCCGGCCAGCCCCACCGCGACACCGACGGCGATCCACGTGGGCAGGTAACCCATGGTGCGCAGGAACTGCACCCAGTCGCGGCCTTTCCATGAATCCCAATCCTCGATCCGCAGCGCCCAATACGCGCGCCGGTCGATGACCGTGACCAGCAGCAGGCCCAGCGCCACCACAACGCCCACGATGAGGCGGTGAATCCGGCGGCGGCGCTCGTGGAGTGTGGGCTGCATGGGTCAGCGTGCGGGCGGGCCCTTGAGGCCGTCGGGCGGGAAGCCGCGGAAGTTGCGGCAGATGAACGCGGGGCGGTCCTTCTTGCCATCCCCGTCGAGGCGGCCGACTTCCTCCACTTTCTCGAACACGGACTTCCAGGCCCCGCGCACCGCACCGTTGGCCACCGCGGGCCGGCCGATCAGCCCTTGATCGCGGCGCAGATCCGTGAACGTCCAGAGGTCGAACTGACTCTTTCGGCCCGAGAGCATGAGGCTGCTGGAACAGTATGTGACGGGCCGGCCGGGCAGGTAGAACGCCAGCAGGCTGCTGCGGCCGTAGTGGTTCGAGATGACAAACGGCTCCAGGCCCGTCTCGGCTTTTACCTGCTCGCACAGGCGGTGCACGTGCGCCGCCATGACGTCAGCGCCCATGAAGCGGTGCAGCGGCACGATGCTCCCGATGAGCGGCAGCTTCGCCGCCCAGTCCATCCGCGCGATGAGCAGACCCGTGACCGTTCCGAACACCAGCGAGATGATCCACAGTGTGCGGGTGAGGTTGGTGGGGCGTGAGAGCAGTAACCCCGCCCGTGGGCGGGGAGGCGGCAATGCCAGCCACGCGGCGGTGCGATCTCGCAGTTCGTCCAGCCCGTTGGCCACCCGCATCCCTGCCAGCGGCATGAGCGTGACATACCCCGCCAGAGGCCAGTTGCCCTCCGGCTCGGTGAGGAAGCTGACCAGCAGGTAGAAGGCAAGAATCGGCACGGAACTCACGAGCAGGAACATCTCGCCCCGCCACCGCAGCGGATCTTCGTTCCGGTGCTTCCACGCCCGCAGCGCCTGCCCCACGGCGAATCCGAGCACGGGCCCGATCAGGCCCAACTGCGTGCCGACGTAGTCCAGCGTCCAGCGGGGGTTGTAATGCCAATGACCGGTTCCTTGAGTGACCGGCACATCGCCTCCCTTGACGCCCAGGTGGCCCAGCAGGTGAGAGAACGTCGGCCATCCGTTCTGCGCGTTCCAGATGAGGATGGGCGCCGCGCCCAGGCTCAGCAGCCCCAACGCCGCCGCGACGGGGAGCACCCATGATCGCCGTGGCAAGGCGGCAGTGGCAACCCCCGCCGCCGCGGCAAACCAGATCAGGCCCGGTAGCGCCAACAGAATCGTGTACTTGTACAGAAGCCCCGCCGCGAGCGCCAGGCCGCACAGCGGCAGGTACGCCCGGCGCCGCTGCCCCAGCCCACGCCACCCCGCCCACATCGCCATCGCCCAGCACGCCGCGTACGGGCCATCGATGGTCATCAGCACGCCGATCATCTGCAGCAAGGGCGTGAGCAGCACGCACGCACACGAGTAGAACGCGACACGCCAGCGGTTGGTCACGTCGCGTGCGAGCATAGCGACGCACAGCAGCAGCACCCCGGAGGCGAGCGCCGCGGGCAGGCGGATCGCGAACTCGGACTCGCCCAGCAGCCGCACCGACGAAGCGATGGTCCACGCGACCCCCGGACCCTTGCTGTAGTAGCTCCAGTCCAGGTGCCTGCTCCAATCCCAGTAGTGCGCCTCGTCTTCAACGAGGGTGTACGGGCAGGCGAACGCAAGGTACAGGATCCGTGCCAGCGTCGCCGCGGCGATGAGCGACAGCGTGCGCACGCGCCAGGGGCGCCGGTCGGGCGGTTGAACTCCGGATTCGCGAGGTGCTTCATCCATGAGATTAGTGGCGGATGAGCGCCTTGTAGTTGAAGTACGTGTAAATCGCCAACCCGCCCACGCCGCTCCACATGAGCACCAGGCCCGGCCAGCCTGTCTGCAGCGTGGCCTGCTGCCCGCCGCTGATCGTCACCAGGCAAAGGATGGCCGGGAAAAAAGTGAACATGTAGACCGTGAGCGGGAGTCTCTTGCTCAGACGCATCGACGTCACCGCGCCGGTCAGAACCATCACGAGCGTCGAGATCGCGATGGCCATCCGCTCGTGCTGCTTCGCGAGCACCTGGCGCACGAGCAGTCCGGTCTTCTTCGAGAGATCGTCGAGCGCCACCCGCGTCTTGGGGTCCGGGTTTGAATACACCGCGTCGGTGGTCGCCAGTTCCAGCAGCCGCGGCGTACCCATCGCCAGCAGTTCCGGCAACGGGCTCTGCGCGGGCCGCAGAGCGCTGATGCGATATGTGGGACGCTGCGTCGTCGCCGCCCCCGCCGCGGTCGTCTCGGTCACGCTCGCATTCGTGAGGCTGAACTTGAAGTCAAAGGCCCGGTTGAGGCGGTCGCCGCCCAGCGAAGGAATCAATATCACGTCCGGCGCGGTGATCATGGTGGGACGGTCGTCCTGCCCCGCGTGCCGTGCAAGGCGGATCGTCACCGGCCCGCCGCGGGGTGGGTTGAGCTTCCAGCCCTCCGGGTGCGCAGTCATGCCGGAGGTGGTCACGCTCACCGCCCGCCCCTGATCATCGACAAGTTCGATCTTGCCGTTGGTCTGTGCCGCGGCCCGAAGGTCGGTGGTGGCCCGCCGTTCCGCCATGCACCAGGCCAGTTCCTTGCGCCGCAGGTCGATCCAGCCCATGCGCTCGGGGTATTCCGGCAACTCTCGCAGTTCACCGAATGTCAGAAACTTGGGGTTGTCCCGGAACGGGTTGGGCACCGTCCACGACACGTCCAACTGGTCCTTGAACGTGCCCAGCCCCTGGCCCTGGCGCATCCCGATCACGTGCTCCAGCCGCATCACCACCCGGGACTGAGCCAGGTCTTTCTTCTCTTCGCTCGCGATCGATTCGCCTTCCCACGGGAACAGCCAGATCCAGCCGCGTTCGCTCGTCACCTCGGTGGTGGGGGCCCCGGTCTGGTCTCGCTCGATGGCGGCGAACTTGTTGAGCAGCAGCAGGTCCGTGGCGGCGCTCCCGGCGTCCGGCGGCAGCTTCTGCGCCGAGTCGGCGAACAGGGTCATGCCCCCGATGTCCACCGCCCGCCCCTTCTCAATCTCTTGAACCACCCACGTCGCCAGGTCGCGCGTGATCAGCCGCTGCATCCGCACCAGGAACCGCGGGATGACCTGCTCGTTGAGCACCACCAGGGACGCCGCCAGAATGAGCCCCACGATGATCGCCGGGACCAGCAGCGAGCGGTGCGACACGCCCCCCGCGTGTGCCGCGAGCGTCTCGTTATCCTGCGAGAGCCGGTGGTACACCAGCGTCGACGCGAACCCCGCCGCGAACGGCAGCGCAAACGCCAGCATCGGAGGGATGGCGAAGAAGATGAACCGGAGCAGGTCCTGGGCCTGCAGCAGGCCGTCGGAGATGGGCTTGACCGCCGCCGCGAACGCGATGACCGTGACCAGCACCGCCGCCGAGAGCACGAGCAGGCGCAGGACATCAGCCGTGATGAATCGCCAGAGGAGGAACGGTGAACGGCGGTGCATGGGGCTGCGGATCGTAACACGCGCAAGCGGTGGGGCAGTGCCGGCGGTGTCAGTGCCCGGCCCGCTTGCGACCCATGTAGTGGTCCTGCACCTCGTCGCTCGCGGCGAGTTCCGCCGCCGGACCCTGCATCACCACGCGACCCACCTCCAGGACGTACGCGCGGTGGGCGACCTTCAGGGCCATGTGGGCGTTCTGCTCCACCAGCAGGATCGTCGTCCCCGCCGCGTTGATCTCGCGGATGATCTGGAAGATCACCTGCACGATCTGCGGCGCCAGCCCCAGGCTGGGCTCATCGAGCAGCAGAAGTTTCGGACGGGCCAGCAGGGCGCGGGCGATCGCGAGCATCTGTTGCTCACCGCCGCTGAGCGTCCCGGCGTTCTGCTCGATCCGTTCGCGCAGGCGCGGGAACAGCCCCAGGGCCTTCTCCCGGTCGGCCTCGATGCCGGCCCGGTCGTTCCGCGTGAACGCGCCCAGTTCCAGGTTCTCCGCGACGGTCATGTTGGGGAAAATGCCCCGTCCCTCGGGCGCCTGGATGAGCCCCAGCCGCACGATCTCGTGCGGGGCCAGGGTCGCCAGCGGGCGGCCGTCATAGATGATCGAGCCGGCGGCGGGCCTGACAATCCCCGAGATGGCCCGCAGGGTGGTCGTCTTGCCGGCGCCGTTGCCGCCGATCAGCGTCACGATCTCGCCCTTTCCCACCGTAAGCGAGACCGAGTGCAGCGCCTTGATCGCGCCGTAGTTCACGCACAGGTTCGAGACTTCAAGCACGGGGCTTGCCCCCTTCCTCGTCGGCCGTGCCCAGGTACGCCTCGATGACCTTGGGGTTGTTCTGGATCTCCGCCGGCGTGCCCTCCGCGATGATGCACCCGTGGTCCAGCACCGTGATCCGCTCGCAGATGTCCATGACTAGGCCCATGTCGTGCTCGATGAGCAGGATCGTCGCCTTGAACTGCACCCGCACCTGCCGGATCAGGTCCCGCAGCGCGACCTTCTCGCCGCTGTTCATGCCCGCCGCGGGCTCGTCGAGCAGCAGGACCTTGGGATCGGTGGCCAGGGCGCGGGCGATCTCCAGCTTTCGCTGGTCCCCGTAGGGCAGGCTCTTTCCCGGCTCGTCCGCCCGGTCCGCCAAGCCGAACACCCCGAGCAGTTCCATGCACTTGTTACGCATCGAACGTCCCCCGGCGACGCTCGCGCGGGTGCGCACTACGGAGGACGCGATGCTGTTGGCGCACCGCACGTGGCTCGCCAGGGTCACGTTGTCGAGCACGCTCAACTCGCCGAACAGCCGGATGTTCTGGAACGTGCGGGCCATGCCCGTCTGCGCGATCCTGAACGGACGCTGGCCGGTCACGTCCTGTCCCGCCAGCGACACCGAGCCCGAGTCGGGCTTGTAGACGCCCGTGAGCAGGTTGAACACCGTCGTCTTGCCCGCGCCGTTGGGGCCGATGAGACCCTTGAGATCGCCCCGATCCAGCGTGAGCGCGAAATCCTGCACGGCCTTGAGGCCGCCGAAGGACTTGAATATCCCCTTGACATCCAGCACGCTCACGGCCGCACCCCCCGCCGGGCGGGCTCGCTCGTGCGCCGGGGCAGCAGCCAGTCCCACGCGGCGCGGTCCCAGATCTCGAACACCCCGAACAGCCCCTGCGGCCGCAGGATCATCATGAGGATCAGCGCCAACGCGTACAGGATCATCCGGTACGCCGACAGATCAACGCCGTTCCTCATCGCCACCGCCGCGGCCCCCGCGAACAGCAGCGACGCGATGCCCAGCCCGACCAGCGCCTTGCCCACCCGCTTGGCCACGGGCCGCGTGCCGCCCGCGACGACCAGCACCGCGCCCAGCGCCAGCACGCCCGCCGCGTACGGCCACAGTTCCACCAGTGACCCCGGCTTGCGGAGCAGTTCGGGCAACAGGCTCAGGATCACCGCCGCGATGCTCGCGCCCGAGATGCTCCCCAGCCCTCCCAGCACGACCATGATGATGATGTCAAAGCTCTTGACGAAGCCCAGTTCGCTCGCCTTGAGCGTGATCCCGGTCGTGTGCGCGAACAGCGCCCCGGCAATGCCCGCGAAGAAAGATGAGATCACGAACGCCCGGATCTTGTACTTGGTCGTGTTCACGCCCATCGCCTCGCTGGCGATTTCGTCCTCGCGGATCGACAGCAGCGCCCGCCCGTGCGAACTCACCTTGATGCGGTACGCCACCAGCAGCGTCAGCCCCGCAGCCCCGAGCGACCAGAACAGGCTGTTATACGTCGGCAACCCCGTGAACCCCAGCGCCCCGCCCACGCGAGTCCAGACCGGAGCTTGCCACTCCGCCCTTGGCTGCGTAAACAACTGCCCGATGCCCACCAGCGGAGCCGCCTTGATCTCGTCAAGGTCGTACGACACCTCGGCCGTCCGCTGGATCAGCACGCGGACGATCTCCCCGAAGCCCAGCGTGACAATCGCCAGGTAATCGCCCCGCAGCCGCAGGCTCGGCAGCCCCACCAGATACCCGCACGCCGCGGCTACTAGTCCCCCGGCGATGATCGAACCCAGGAAGAGCCCGTCCCCCGAAGTGAACCACGGAGCCCCGGCGTGGCTGACGTTGAGCGTGCTGAGCACCCCGGCCTTCACCGCCTCGCTGCCGAACGCGAAGTACGACCCGTAATAGACGATCGCCGCGCCCGTGTACCCGCCCACGGCCATGAACGCCGCGTGGCCGATGCTGAACTGCCCCGTAAAGCCGTTCACCATGGTGAGCGACACCGCGAGCACGATGTTGATGCCGATGTCCAGCAGAAGTTTGCTCGGGAAGTCGCCCAGCATCGGCCGCAGGACCAGGTGCGCGAACAGCGCGATGCCCAACGCCGCCGCGACCGGCCACCAGGCGCGCAGCAACGCCCCGCCGGGGCCGGGCAGCTGAACTGTCGCGTTCTTGGTCACGTGCAACTCCGGAACAGAACCAACTCAGACTTTCTCCGCCACCGCCTTGCCCAGCAGACCGCTCGGACGAACGAGCAGAACCACGATCAGCAGGCCGAACACATACACGTCGCGATATTCCGTGGAGACATAGCCCACGCCGAAAAACTCGATCAGGCCGATGAGCAGCCCCCCGGCCATCGCCCCGCGGATGTTGCCGATGCCCCCCACCACCGCGGCGACAAACGCCTTGAGGCCCAGCAGCACCCACGTGCCCGTCGCCGGCTGCAGCAGGCCGGGGTACTTCTGCGTGTACAGGAACCCCGCCGCCGCAGCGAGCACCGCGCCCAGCACGAACGTGAACGAGATCACCCGGTCCACCGGGATGCCCATCAGCGCCGCCGTGGTGGGGTTGTACGACACCGCCCGCATCGCCCGGCCGATCTTGGTCTGGAAGACCAGGCGGTCCAGCGCGATCATGAGGATGATGGCCGTGCCCGCGCCGATCACGTCGACGAGCCACACGTTCACACCGCCCGAGATGGACCCGTCGGCGTTCGGCGTGCCCAGGATCGTCAGCAGCGGCTTGTCCTGCGCCACCAGCGAGGGCATGCGCGCGGGCTGCGTGCCGAACATCCAGTCTAGCTGGCCCACGTTCTGAAGCAGCAGCGAAACCCCGATCGCCGTGATGAGCACGTTGAGCCGGGGCGCCTTGCGCAGCGGCTTGTACGCCAGCCGCTCGATGCAGAAGCCCACCACCCCGCACGTACCCATCGCCAGCAGCAGGATCACCCCGCCCCCGACATATTCCATGCCGCCAGACTTGAGCACGCGGGCCAGGAGCACCAGCCCGACGCACGCCCAACCCCACACGCCCACCGCCAGCATCGTGCTCCCCGCGCGGGCCGGGCCAGATTGCCCCAGCGCCCCCGGCGGAGGCTTGATGACCGTGCGCCCGACAATGGCCAGAACCAGCCCGACCGCGGCGATGAGCCCCAGAATCCACAGCACCCACCGGGCGATGGGCTCGGGCACGCCGTCGTTCGTCCAGCCCGCACACAGGGCAGCGCGATACGCCGTCCACGCACCCAGCACGAACACGTCCGAGTGCGCGAAGTTGATGAACTTCAGGATGCCATACACCATCGTGTAGCCCAGCGCGATAAGCGCGTACAAGCTGCCGACTGCGAGGGCATCCATCAATGTCTGAATGAACTTTTCCAAGCGTGAGGCGGAGGGTAGCGGGGGTAGGGGCCGTCGGGGGAGCGGTTCCGAAGGGAGGACGGCACAGGCACGCCCCTTTCGGTCCAAAGCAAAAGGGCGGAGGCGATCTGGGATCCCTCCGCCCCGGTGTGATAGCCGTATCTAATCCAGGTGCCGCCCGGGCCGTTATTTCTTCTTGGTGGCCTTCTTGGACGGCTTGGCGGGTGGGGCCTTGACGACCGCAGGCTTGGCCGTCGGCGGGACAGGCGCGGATGGAGCGGTGGGGGCGCTGGCCGAGGCGGTCTGCCCGTCGCGGGCCTGGGTCAGTCGCAGGCCCGGGTCGCCGTACATCATGTAGTCCGCCCAGTCCTTGCGGTCCTCGGTGGCGTTCAGCGCCTTGATGCTCTGGCGGGCGAGCAGAAGTGATTCGCCCACCGTGCCGCCGCGGCTGAGGGAGGTATACAGCGACCGGGCGAACTCAAGCGCGGAGGAATCCATGACCGGCCAGTAAGTGCCGATCATGACCGCGACGCCGCCGCGAAGCAGTGCCTCGGCGACGCTGGTCTGCGCCTCGGCACGCCAGAGGGAGGCATCCGGCCGTTCCTTCTGAGCTCGCTCGTGGCCCACCGCCTGTGGCCTGATCG
>JBGAMO010000149.1:0-12218 GCA_044222845.1 Phycisphaerales bacterium | reverse complement strand
CGTCGTTGCCGTCGGCGATGACGTCGTTGCCGCGGGTGGTGGCCCAGCCGCTGGCCTGCCACTGGGAGCCTGGGGTCGCGGCCACGTCCTGGTACCAACCGCTGGTGGCGACCGTGGCGTAATAGCCGCCGAAGAGCTTGGCCGCGTAGGCGCCGTTGCGGGGGGACTCGTCGCGGTTGGCCTGGCCGTTGCCCCAGTTGCCCCAGTAGGCGAAGCTGCTGCCGATGCAGCCCGCGGGCTGGTTCTCGAAAGAGGGGTTCAGCAGCAGGTTGGCTCCGCCCGGGTGAGAGAGGGAAACGTCATCGAACCAGGCGGCGCCGCCGACCCAGTTGCCCTGCTCAGCGGTGACAGCGAACCGAACGTACGCCGCGCCCTCGGGGGTGGTGGAGGTGGGGACCGTCAGGGGGATCGGAATACCGTCGGTGTTGTGGTCAAGGACGGGTGACTTGTACTGGCCGTAGGGATGGATGATGTTGCGGTTGGTGTCGAGGAACTGGAGTTCGATGAAGACGCGTGTGCCGGCCTGGGTGGCTTCGTTCCAAGAGAGAGCGTCCCAAGTGGGGTTGGTCACGAAGCCGCTGGCGTCCCATTGGTCGCCGGGGACGGTGGGGACATCCTGGAAGAAGCCGCTGTAGCCCAGCGGGCAGCAGAAGGGCCCGAACATCTTGAGTGAACGCGAGCCGCTCACATTAAAGAAGGTGCCCACCTGCACGTTCCCATAAGTCTGCCAGTCGGCGGCGGGAGTGCAGATGTCTTCGAAGCCGGGGTTATGGAGTACGTTTTGTGCCGAAGCGGCAGCGGACAGGAAACCAAGACCGCACGCCGCGGCCAGGATGCTATTGATGACTCTCTTCATGACGACGATCCTCCGAAGGTCGGGACAAGATACGGAACGAGTGAACAGATGCGCCGGTCACACTGACCGGGATCGAAAAGACCTGTAATTACTGCGGGTTGGCGCCCAGATAGGACGGGTTGTTGATCCAGCCGAAAGGCCTGCCGCGGCCGGGGTTGCTGGGCACTTCGATGGGCAGCCATGCGGGGGCTCCCGAGTTGTCTCTGCCGAGGGCGAAGAAATCCTGGGTGTCCATGTCGCCGGCGTCGGCCACATCGGGAGAGCCGCCCTCGGGCGCGTTGAACATGCGGGCGCTGGTGTCGAGGAAGGACATCGTGCCGGCCTTGTTGTGGCGGTGGGTGATCTGGTCGGTGTATGCCCAGAGGCCGTCGGGGAAGCTGGTGTTGAAGAACTTGGTGCTCTCTTCAACGAACAGTGGGATGCTGGGGAGGGTCTGGAGTTCGTCGATGCGTGCCGTGGGGAGGAACGCGGGCATGGTGCGGCCGTCGGGCTGCTTGAGGTAGCCCGTCGGGGTCGTGGTGCCCAGGCGGGTGCCCTGCATCGCCTGGATGAAGGTGTAATCGAAATCGAGTTCGACCTCGTACCCGAACTGGGCCTGGCTCGCGCCGGTGGCGGAGCGCCGCTTGTTGGTGGGGCACGAGCCGCAGGCTTCTACGTTGTCCAGGTACTTGTACACGAGGCCGGGCACGATGCGGGTCGCGTCGTTGGTGTCCTGGGCGCGGGCCCAGGCTGTGATTTCATTGCCCTGAGCGCTGCGTATCGGCAAGCCGTTGGAGCCTCGGACTTTGTCGGGCCAGAGGTAGTCCTTGAAATCGTTGCCGTAGAGATTCGCGCCGACGGCGAACTGCTTGATATTGGACATGCAACTGGTCTGACGGCCGGTTTCGCGGGCGCGACCGAGCGCGGGCAGCAGCAGGCCGACGAGAACGGCGATCACGGCGATGACGACCAGAAGTTCGATCAGCGTGAACGCGGCACGACGCGGGATTGCGTTATTGCATCGATCCATGGGTTGATTCTCGAGTTGGTTCACGGGAGTGGATGTCCGGGGGAGGGCGGGGAATACGCCGCGGGTGGAGGGTGAGCGAGAGTTCATGAAAGCGCTCTTAGACAATGGCGGAACCCTGGCGTTCCTTCAAGACGCGTGTGCCGTCGGGCAGAACGCGGATGGGGCGGGGGGGCGGGGGCGCGGTAGTTTCGTGGATTTCGAGGCGGGCCTGCATCACCTTGCGGAGGGGGACCGCGGCGTTGTCTTTGCCGGATGCGGTGCGGGTGAGCCAGCGTGCGGCTTCCATACCGAGCAGACGGGCGTCCTGAACCACGGCGGTGCAGGCGGGGAAGGTGTGCAGGCGAACGTCGCTGTCGTCGAATCCGATGATCGAGAGCTCCTTCGGAACGCGGATGCCCATTTCCAGGCAGCGACGCAGCACGCCGAGGGTGGCGAGCGGGTCGGTGATGAAGACGGCGGTCGGGGGGTCGGGCATGCCCATCAGGCGGGTCAACGAGTTCGCGCCGTTCTCGGCGCTGGCCTGATTCTGGATCATGAGCGACGGGTCGACGGTGAGCCCGGCTTCGCGGTGGGCTTGCAGATATGCATCGCGGCGGTCGTTGTGGTCGGTATCCGCGACCGAGTGGACCATGAGGGCGATTCGACGGTGGCCCAGATCAATCAGGTGCTTGACAGCGCGCATGCACTCGGGCTTGGAGTCGGTCCAGGCGAAGTTGACTTCCGGCTCGGCGAAGCGGTCGGCGATGACCACGACGGGGAACCCCTCGGAGGCGATGGCAGTGCAGACGCTGCGGGTGTGTTCGAACGTGCGGAGGAGCACGCCGCGGAGGCCCTTGCGGGCAAAGAACTGCGAATAGGTCTCGTCGGAGGCCTTGTCCCGCATGATTGAAACGATTTTCACGTCGAAGCGTTGCTCGTTGATACCCTCGAGGATGCCAGAGAGGACGGCCATGTCGAAGCCGCCGTACTCGGCGCTGACGACCTCGCCGGGATAGACGAGTCCGAGAACTGCCTGCGAACGCTGACTGAGGCGGACATAGTTCTGCGATTCAGCGGCCGCGAGCACTTTCTTGCGTGTGTCGCCATCGACATGCGGGTGGTTGTTGAGCACCCGCGACACTGTCGCGACCGAGACTCCGGCTTCTTTGGCGATTCGACGTACTGATGCCATGGGTTGATTCCCGAGCGAACCAGTAAAAGATCTGATACGTATCTGAAACAGTTTCAGTTTAGTGCCATTCGGCGGTATTTGTCAAGCGAATTCTCTCTAAATTCTGAGCGATGACCGCGGAATTGCGAAAATGGGGCTTGCGAGGCAGTCACAACTTCCGAAAACGGGACTTTCCGGCGTGGATGAGGCATGGAGTCGTGGACGGAGTTCACAGGCGGGTCTGGGCGGCCTGAACGCCCATCTTGGGATGAAACTGATTCCCGAGGCCCGAGTGCGTGCGTCACGGAGGCTCATCGATTGGGCCGGCTGGATCAATCGAGGGGATCACCTATGTCGGATTCGTTCTAATCGGCGTTGGCACGCGCGGTTTGATGTTGAATCGCGGAATCGAGAACGGTGTTGTTGTGCCGGGGAAGGGGGGCTCACGCACCCGGTAGCGGCCGTGTACGGTCAGAACTCGTTTGAATACCCTTGCCGTGAGTGAGCGATCCGAACGCATGTGTTTCAACTCGGACTGGCGAGGCTTCGAATCGCAACGGGGCGGCGCGGCTGGCCATCATCGGGATGCTGGCCAATGTGCTGCTCGCGATCGTGAAACTCGTGGCGGGATTGGTGGGCCACGCGTACGCCCTGGTCGCTGACGCCGTGGAGTCGCTTGCGGACATCATCGGATCGGCCGTGATCTGGGGCGGGTTGCGCGTGGCCGCGCTGCCTCCCTCTGAGCGGCACCCGTATGGGTACGGAAAGGCCGAGCCGCTCGCTGGGCTGGCGGTGGCGTGCATCATCGCATCGGCGGGCATCGGGATCGCGGTCAAGGCCGTCAATGAGATCATCACGCCGCACCACGCTCCCGCTCCGTTCACGCTGGGCGTGCTGCTCGGCGTGATCGTGGTGAAGGAAGTGCTGTTCCGGGTGGTGCGGCGAGCGGCGAAGCGCACGGGGAGCAACGCGGTCGCGGCGGACGCGGTGCATCATCGCGCTGACGCGATTACTTCTGTCGCCGCGGGGATCGGGATCGGCGTGGCGTTGATCGGCGGCCCTGGGTGGGAACCGGCGGACGACTGGGCGGCGCTGGTTGCCGCGGCGATCATCATCTGGAACGCGTGGTCGATCGCGAAGCCTTCGTTACGCGAGTTGCTCGACGCGCAGGCGCCGGCCGTCAGCATGGAAGCGGCGAGGGTGGCGGCGGGGGTTCCCGGGGTTCGGCGCGTGGAGAAATCCCGGGCCCGCAAAAGCGGCATGGGCGAGTGGATCGACATGCACGTGTGGGTTGATCCGGCGATGTCGGTGCGGGCGGCGCATGGCGTGGCGCACGCCGTCAAGGATGCGGTGAAAGCGGCGCTTCCCACGGTGCGGGATGTGCTCATCCACGTGGAGCCGGACGCTGATCAGCGTCCGAGCGCCCGGGAGCGATATTTCCAGTTGATCGGTCGACGCCTCGCTCGGGCGGATGAGCCTGAATCAGCCGAGGAAATCGGGCCGGACAGCTCAGCATCTGGCCAGCAGCACTGGGTTGATATACAAGGAATGCAATCAATCCCTCGCCGATCGTTTCTGGCCGGAGTTCCCGCCGCGGCGTTGATCGCGGGTGGTGCGCGTGCGCAGCCGGCGGGCACTGCTCCGCGGTTCGCGGGCGTCAAGCATGAAGGTGATAGTCACAAGGGTCCGGTGTGCGTCGCTTCGCTCAACGGGCTTCGGGCAGCTGCGCGGCGATGGAACTGATGAAGCAGGGGTACGACCCGGCGGACTGCATCGTTCAGGGAGTCCGGATCATTGAGGATGATCCGGAGGACACGTCGGTGGGCTATGGCGGATTGCCGAACGAAGACGGCGTTGTTGGGCTGGACGCATCGGTGATGCACGGGCCCACGCACAAGTGCGGCAGCGTCGCGGGGATCCGGAATATCAAGAACCCAGCGATGGTGGCGCTGCTGGTGCTTCGGCGCACCGACCACTGCCTGCTGGTCGCGGAAGGGGCGCTCAAGTTCGCCAAGCAGATGGGGCTCACGGAGGAAAACCTGCTCACCAAACGCGCGCGGTTGGAGTGGCAGAAGTGGCGGGAGAACATGAGCAAGGACGACGATCGTCTCAACGATGACGAGCGCGATGCGCCGAGCGGCAAAGTGTGGGAAGAGCCCCGTCACGCGGCGCTCGAAGATTTCCGCAAGGCGCCCGTGCAGCACCTGACCGGCACTGTGCACTGCTCGATACTGGACACATCCAACAACATCGCGAGTTGCACGAGCACCAGCGGGCTCTCTTGGAAGATCCCCGGGCGGGTGGGCGACTCACCGATCATCGGAGCGGGCAACTACTGCGACAACGACGTGGGGGCTGGGGGAAGCACAGGGCGCGGCGAGGCGAACCTTCAGAACCTCTCGGCCCGGATGATCGTGGAGTTCATGGCACGTGGCATGACGCCAACGCAGGCCTGCCTGGAGTCGGCGCGCGTGGTGGATCGCCACCAGGAGAAGCGGCTGCGGGGGCCCGACGGCCGCGTGAACTTTGACCTGAAGTTCTGCAGCAGCCAATAAGGATATAGCGCGGCATTCGGGGCTGCGACGCTGTTCCCGGAGGAAGTTCGCCGTGTGCGACGAAAAGGGCGCCCGTGAAGTCCTGGCCGCATCGGTGTACGACAAACCGCCGCTCAATCCTTGATGCTTGCCTTGAGGCTTGCCTTGAGCACGCGAGCTGCCTTGGCCTTGCGTCTGTGAGGGCAGAAATAAATATTACTAACGGAAAATAGACGGGTTCTTTGGACCTGCTGAGGTTGAATTGATCCGTCGAGGCGTAGTTTGCACAAGCCTCCGCCGCGATTCTTGCTTCTGAGGGTGCGTCTCGCTATCATCTGAGCCGTTTTTGATCACTTCTCGTCATGTACGCCATCATCGAAGATTCCGGTAGCCAGCGCAAGGTTGTCAAGGGCGAGATCATTCTCGTCGATTTGATCGACGGCGGCCTCGCCGAAGTGGGCAAGGCTGTGAAGTTCGACAAGGTGCTTGTTGTCGGCGAAGTCGGCGGCAGCGCCAAGATCGGTCAGCCCTACGTTTCCGGCGCTTCGGTCGACGGCGAGATCGTCGAGCGTGGTGGCGAAGGGTGAAACTCCACATCCAGAAGTTCCAGGCCAAGAAGACTTGGCAGAAGAAGACCGGTCACCGTCAGCGTTACACCAAGGTGAAGGTCACCGCGATCGCGGGCTGAGCCGGCATTGCGGATGAACGGCCAAGTTGGCCGCTGATGCGTAGCACACCGAGCGAGTTCACTTTCGGCCCGGAACGATGTGTTACGGGCCGTTGTGTTCCGAGTTGGGTCTGTCACGCGGGCGGCCGCGTGGAGAGCGTCGTTGCTGGACCTCCGGCTAAACTCTCCGCCGATGGCGTCAACCCCAACCGAACCGAGCGCACCGGGCCCCTCTCTTGAACTGCGGGGCATCCGCAAGAAGTTCGGCGATACGACCGTGCTGGATGGGGTTGATCTGGGCATCGCCTGCGGTCAGTTCGTGACGTTGCTGGGGCCTTCGGGCTGCGGGAAGACGACGCTGCTGCGGATCATCGCCGGCCTTGAACTGCCGGATGCCGGGCGGGTGGTGCTGGGCGGGCGGGACATCGCTCAAACTCCGGCGGCGCTTGGCACGTCAACACCGTGTTTCTGGATATGCGTTGTTCCCGCACCTGTCGGTGCGTGAGGAACGTTGCATTCGGGCTTCGCTCCCGGGGCGTTGACGGCGCCGAGGTGCGTCGGCGCGTTGATGCGGCGCTCGAACTCGTGCAGATTTCGGCGCTCGCCGAACGCCGCCCAGAGACGCTGTCGGGAGGTCAGAAGCAGCGTGCGGCGGCAGCCGCGCGTGCGGTGGTGAACGAGCCTGCGGTGTTGCTGCTGGATGAACCGATGTCGGCCCTGGACGCGAAGCTGCGGACGAAGCTCCAGTCGGAGCTTCGGGCCCTGCACAGGCGGCTGGGGACGACCTTCGTGCTCGTGACGCACGATCAGGACGAAGCGATGAGCGTTTCGGATCGGGTCATTGTGATGAACGCGGGCCGGATCGAGCAGGAAGGGCCGCCCCGAGAGGTGTACGACCGCCCACGGTCGCGCTTTGTCGCGGACTTCGTCGGCGCTGCGAACGTGCTGGCGGTCACGGGCCGCAAAGGGAACATGCTGCGGACCGTGGCGGGGGCCGTGGACGTCGGCGAGGTCGATGAAACCGCCACGCACGTTTCGGTGCGGCCCGAGGATGTGCGGCTGCACCGGTGCGGCCCGGGGGGCTCGGCCGACAGCGGTTCGCACGGGATCGTCGAGGACGTCATATTTCGGGGGGACTGCGCCGAGGTGTTTGTTGCGCCCATGTCGCTGCGTGCCCGGCTCTCGCCGGCGGATGCCTTGTAGTGATCGGTAGCCGGGTGCGCATCAAGGTTCGCCAACCGAATCGGAGTGCGCATGTAATGAGCCCGTGGTCTGGCAGGGCCGGATTACGACACGGGCGAGGCTCCGTGCCGGTGCGGCGGTGTTGTGTGCCCCGGCCTTGATCTGGCTGCTGGTGCTCGTGGTGCTGCCCGGGCTGGCGCTGGCGGTGTTGTGTCTTCTGACGCGCAGTCCGCAGGGGCAGGTCGAGGTGACGTTCACCACGGAGCACCTGTGGCGGGCGATCGGCGTGACGGAAACCGGGTTCGCCTGGGACAATCTGAGAATTCTCGGCCGGACACTGCTCGCCTCCGCGGTGACGAGCTTCGTGGCGATCTCGCTCGCGTTTCCCACGGCGTTGTGGATCGCATCCCGCCCGGCGCGGTGTCGCGGCACTCTGCTCGCGATGATCGCCGTTCCGCTTTGCACCAACATCGTGGTGCGGTCGTACGCGTGGATGCTGGTGCTTGGGCCCACCTCGTTCGCGGCGCGGTTCGCCGCGTTCGCCGGGTGGATCGAACCGGGCACATCGCTGTATCCCTCTGTGTTCGCGGTGTACCTGGCGCATGATCGCGGCGTCCCTTGCCGTTCGCGGTGCGACTATGTTCGAGCGTGGAGCGGCTCGACTGGACACTCGTGGACGCGGCGAAAGACCTGTACGGCTCGCGGTGGCGTGTGTTTCTGCACGGGCTGGTGGCGCAGGCGGGACCGGGTCTCGCCGCGGCGTTCGTGCTCACGTTTGTGCCCGCGCTGGGCATGTTCGTGATTCCTGATCTGCTTGGCGGCGCTAAGCACTGGATGGTGGGCAACCTGGTGCAGCAACAGTTCGGCACGAGCCGCAACTGGCCGTACGGCACTGCGCTGAGCCTGATTCTGCTGGTGCTGACGGTGCCCGGAGTTCTCTTCCTGACGCGGCAGCGATCACGTGAGAGAATCCGGCGGGGGCACCACTTGCCGGGTCCACGTTCGGGACGGGCGGCCGCGGTGGCGGTCTGCGGTGGTTCTGTACCTGCCACTTTCGGCGGTGGTCGCGGCCTCGTTCCTCAGCACGCGGTCGGGCCTTGCCTTCGGTGCCCCGACGCTGGCGTGGTATCAGCTTCTGTTCGGATGAACCCGGCTCTGGGAATTCGTAGGCAACACGCTGCGGTTGGCGGCGGAATCGACCGTGGTCTCGACGGTTCTTGGGACGATTCTGGCCATTTCCATGAACGCTACCGTGGGCCCCCAAACTCCGCACCGCCGCCGACGCGGCGCTGCAGATTCCGGTGGTGATGCCCGATGTGCTGTTCGCCATCGGGGTTGTGATCGCGCTGGGATTCCTGCGCCGGTTCAGCGATTTGTTCGAACCGGGCATGTTCTCGATGATCCTGGGTCACGTGAGTTTTCAAGTGGCCTTCGTGGCCAGCTGTTGGTGCGAGCAGGCTGGCATCGGTGGGGGCGAAGTACCAGGAAGCGGCGTTTGATCTGTACAGTTCGCGGTGGACCTTGCTGCGGCATTGACGCTGCCGCTGCTGGCACCGGGGATCTTCGGCGGCGCGCTGCTGGCGTTCACGCTTTCGCTGGATGATTTCGTGATCAGCTTCATGACCAGCTCGCCGGCATCGACCACGCTGCCGGTTCATATCTACGCGTCCGTGCGCCGCGGGTTGAGCCCCGAACTTCACGCGCTGTCCGCGGTGCTGCTCGCCGCGACAGTGCTGCTGGTGGTGGTCGGCCAGCGGTTGAGCAGGCGTGCAACAATCGGCCCATGAACTTCACTTCGCTCCGACGGTCGCTGGCGGCGTGGATGGGCGTGTCGGCCTGCCTGATCATGTCGGCGTGCAAGGACAAATCACCTTCCACGCAGGGCGGGGGCAGCGTCGCATCGGCCCCCGCGGCCAAGGAACTGAACGTGTACATGTGGTCGGAGTACATCGATCCGGCCATCGTGAGCGACTTTGAGAAGTCGACGGGCATGAAGGTGCGCATCGACGTGTACGAGGACACCGAGACGATGCTGGCCAGAATGCAGCACCAGGAAGGGGACAAGCTGTACGACGTGGTCATCGCTTCAGATCATGTGATCCCCACGCTCGGATCGCTGCACCTGATCAAGCCGCTGGAACTGGCTCGCATCCCCAACGCGGCGAATGTGGAGGCCCGTTTCAAGGCTCCGCAGTACGATCCCAAGGGAGAGTTCTCGCTGCCGTACCAATGGGGAACGGTGGGGGCTCATCTACACCAGGGACACGCTGGCTCGGCTCCGCTCTCCTGGAATCTTGTGCTGGGGCCCTCGCCCGCGGGCTCGTTCGTGCTGATCGATTCGATGCGAGACATGATGGGCGTAGCGCTCAAACTGGGCGGCCACTCGGTGAACACGACCGACGCGGCGTACTTGGTTTCTTCTTGCGAAGTTGATTCTTGCCGCAAGGAGCACAAGGCGTGCCTGAAGGATTCCGAAGAGGGTGGGGGAGGCGAGCAAGGTCGCTGCGGGGATCGCCTCGTGCGCGTGGTCCTGATGGGTGATGCCTTGCAGCCCGTCGCGCTGGAGGATCCCAAGCATTGCAAGGGGTGCCGGTGGAGGGGTCGATCATCTGGGCTGGATGCGATGACGGTGACGGCGCGGGCCCGCAACGAGGCGGGGGCGTACGCGTTCATCAACACGATCCTGGACGCCAAGGTGGGGGCGAAGCTGAGTTCGTGGACGCGTTACGCCACTCCGAACGCGAAGGCCAAGGAACTGCTGCCCAAGAAAGCGACATCGAACAGCCGGCCCAGCCTCCTCCAGGGCGGCGATAGCCAAACTCGAGTACATCACCGAGCTCGGAGACGCGATCAAGCAATATGACGCGGTGTGGACGCGCGTCAAAGCGAGATAATCGCGGCTTGGATTGCCGCGAGCGGCGAAGAAGATGATGGCGTTGGAGATTCGAGGCCTGCCGTGAGCGACGTTGCCCTATAGTGCCAGCGGAATCGTTCGGATCGTTCTGCTGGTCGCCCTCGTTGTCTTGGTATTCGGTGTGACTCCGGGGCGGCGGACCGCGGACATGCGGCGATGGCGCGTACAGAGGGAGGATCAGACATGACGACCACCGACCAGGGCGCCAAGACTTCCTGGATTGTCGCCATGGCTTCGCTTGTGATGGTGGTCGCCGTGCTCTATCTTGCGAAGGGCGTGCTGATTCCATTGATGTTGACGCTGGTGCTGACGTTTCTCCTTGGGCCGGTGTGCAACTGGTTGGAGAGGCGGGGAGTCGGGCGAGTTTCGTCGGTGTTGATCACCGTTGTGGTGGCGTTTGCGCTGCTGGGCGCGGGGGTGTGGACGGCGGCGGTCCAGGTGATGGACTTGGCGCCAAAGCTCCCGGAATATCAGAGCAACGTTCAAACGAAGCTGCACACCGTCAACGATTATCTTGGCGGTGCTCTCAGGAAGGTCAGGGGGAGTGCCCAGAGCGTTGGGGAGAGCAACCCGGTGAGCAGTCCTGCCGGAAGCGCCGCCAATAACGATGAGCGCCCCCTATCGGTCCGCGTCATTGCCGCTCCGCAGAGCCCGCTCGAAGTCATCAGCGGCATCTTTGGACCGCTGCTCCTGGTGCTTGGCGCGTGCGGAGTTGTCCTCATCCTGGTGGTGTTCTGTCTGATCCGGAGGGAGGATCTGCGCGACCGATTCATCAGGTTGGTGGGCCGTGGTTCGATTACCGTGACAACGCGGGTGCTTGAGGACGCGGCATCGAGAGTCAGCCGGTATCTCTTGATGCTCCTGATCATCAATGTTTCCTTCGGCGTGCCGATCGCCATTGGGCTCCATTTCATCGGTGTTCCCAACGCGATCTTGTGGGGGATTCTCGCCACGGTGCTGCGGTTCGTCCCGTACATCGGGCCGTGGATCGCGGCGGCTGGTCCGGTGGGTCTCTCGCTGGCGATATCGACGGGTTGGGCCGCCCCGATCCTGACGATCGGTCTGTTCGTTCTGATGGAGCTCTTGAGCAACAACGTGATCGAACCCTGGCTCTATGGCAAGCACACAGGCATTTCGCCCGTCGCGCTCCTGGTCGCCGCGGTGTTCTGGACGTGGTTGTGGGGACCCGTCGGCCTGCTCCTGGCGACGCCTCTGACGGTGTGCCTCCTGGTGATCGGCAAACATGTTCCGCAGTTGTCGTTTCTGGATACGCTGCTTGGGACCGAACCGGTCTTCGAGCTCAAGACGCGGGTGTACCAGCGTCTGCTGGCCGGAGACCAAGAAGAGGCGACCGAACTCCTCCTGGACGAACTTGGGAGGCGTCCCATCGTTGAGGTGTACGACACGGTGGTCGTGCCCGCGTTGGCGTTGTCGGAAACTCATTGGCATCGCGGCGAAATTGACGACAATCGTCACGACTACATCCTCCAGGGCGTCAAGACGTCGATCGAGGAACTGGGCGATCGGGTCCAGGCGACTCTGGCGGAATCGGAGGTTGCGGATGCGAAAGGCGTCGGAGGTTCCGCGGTCGTCGGGGCCGCGGCACAGCCGCCGACTTTCAGGGTTGTCTGCCTTCCCGCGCACGACGAGGCGGACGAAATCGCGGCGATCATGCTGACTCAGCTTGTTGAGACCCCGGATTGTTCTACGACCGTTCTGTCCGCGGCGTCCTCTCTGAGCGAGTTACACAAACTCTTGGACGAGCGAATGCCCGATGTTGTTTGCATTTCGGCGACGCCGCCCGCCGCGGTGATGCACTCGCGCCGCTTGTACAGGCACGTTCGCGGCCGTTTCCCAGACGCCAAGCTTGTTGTTGGTTTATGGGATGCGGCCGGCGACATGGGTC